>JBJTDZ010000134.1:0-31863 GCA_046092585.1 Pirellulales bacterium
AAAGCGCGATTCGGTGTCTCCGGGACGCGTTCCGCGGGCGGGGCGGCTCCGCCGCCCCGCCCGGGAACCCACCGCCGTGATCAATACGTCTTGTCGCCGAGGTGCTCGTTGCCGGCCCGCGTCACGAGCGCCGCGACGATCCGGATCGAGACATCCCCGGTGAGCAGTTTCACGCTGCCGTCGCCGAATACCACATGGGCACCGCCCGGGTGGAAGGCGTAGATCTCGCCCGCCCCGTCGCTGCCGTAGTAGCCGCTGCCCCACGGCTGGCTGAGGATGTCCTCGCCGTTGGTGGCGTTGACCGCCTTCGTGGCGTTGCCACCGGCGCGAAACGTCGTGCCCACGGCATTGGCGCCGTCAATCGAGATGTCGCTCGCCGGACGGCTCCAGCCACCGCCGTTGGTGCGGAGTTCGGGGAACTTCTTGCCGCCGGAATCCGTCACCTCGCTCCGCTTGCGGAACAGCCGCGGACGACCGGCGCTCTCGGCCACGAGGATCGTGTTGGAGAGGCCGTCACTGGCATCGCTGAGCTTCGGCTTGAAGCCGTCGCCGTAGTCCTTCGAGAGCAGGCCGTCGCCGGCGCTGGGCGTGGTGTTGCCGCTCGAGCCGCTCGAACTCTGGGCTGGCGCCTTCGCCGCGGCCACGTCGGCCAGGTTGTCGTTCGGCGACCCGGTGGTGTTGGCGAGGCCGAAGTCGACGTACACCGTGGGGGCGTAGTCGGACGGTGCGGCGAACCCCGGCGACGACGCCTTGTTCTGGAAGTCGGTGCCGGCCGCGTTGACCACGCCCTTTGCATACGTCGACGGCACCCCATAGGGCTGCGACGACGGCTGCGGGTCGTAGTCGAAACGCAGGTCTGGATTGATCGCCGAGGGGCACTCGAACGCCTTGATCCGCGTCGACGAGAGCACGTAGTTGGGGATCGTGAACCCCGACGACGTCGATCCCGACGACCACGTCTGCGACGGATCGTAGCGGTCGAAGAGTGCCGTCTGCTCGATGAACGGCAGGATGCGGGTATGGAACGAGAGCCGCAGGCCGGTGCGGACGCTGTTGGGCAGGTTGCCGCCGGTGCTGTCGGCAAACGTCTGGCAGGCGAGCCCCATCTGCTTGAGGTTGTTGGAGCACGACGACCGGCGGGCCGCCTCGCGGGCCACCTGCACGGCGGGCAGGAGCAGGCCGATCAGCGTGGCGATGATGGCGATCACCACGAGCAGTTCGACGAGTGTGAACCCACGGCGGCCCGGTGGCGGCGTGGCGGGGGTTGAACGATGGGGCACGGGCATGGAAGAAACCTCCTGAAATGAACCGACTGGAATGAAACGAAACGCGGAACCGTGAAGCAGACGAAGGGGGCGGCTACCGCCTCACGAGCAGCCGCAGGTCGGGCAGCGCCTCGCAGAGGTCGATGCGCAGCGGGGTCGTGGCGGGATCGCGATAGGCCTTGGGGATCGCGGCGGCGGCCGGTTTTTTGCCACGGGCCGGCGGCGCCGCGGCCGTGACGACGACCGCATAGACCCCGGCAGGCAGCCCGGGCTCGTCGGCTTTGAACCTTCCGTCGGCCCCGGTCGTGAACTCCCGTCGCAGGGGTTGGGCCTCGTCCTGCCTGTGGAACACGAGCGACGCATTGGCGAGCGGCTTGCCGTTCACCAGCACCACGCCACCGATCGGGTGCCTCGCGGTGCCGCTCGACGCGATCGCCCACACGGCCCCGCCGAGCACCACCGTGACACCGGCCAGCACGACCACGCGAAACAGCCACGGGCCGAAGCCGAGGCGAGACATCGAGTCGGACAGCGCGGTCGTCACGCCATCCAGCGCCCCGGGACGGTCCCGGCCGGCTTTCCGGTCTTCACGCCGCTGGCGCCGCCGGTCGAGCACCTGGCGGATCGCCTCGTCGGCGGCGCTGGCCGTCTGCGTGGCGGGCGACTTCGCCGGCCTGCGAAGCGAAATCCGCTTCGCAGGGTCGCTGGACATCGAAAACGCTGCGGATGTCATCGAAGGGCTCCTTGGTCGAGGGCTCCTGGTGGAGCCGTCGCGTCCCTCCGGTTCTTCCGGTCGGCGTCGCGGGTGATGGGTGGTTGGGAAGTTGGTTCCGTCGTGGGAAGGAAAGCCTGGTGCCGCCTCAGCGCGTGAACCGCGTCTTCTCGGTGCGCTCGATCTGGACGACGACGCCGTCCTGCACGATCGCCAGCACGGAGCCGAAGCGGAGGCCCTGGAGGGCGTCGCCGAGCCGCCGGAGCGTCGCCTCGGAGGCGGCAGCGGCGGGCTGGCCGCCGTGTGGCCGCTGGCGACCGTCGTCGGCGGAGGAGGGAGTGTTGTTCATCGGCAGGGGCTCCACGTGTCAGATCACGTATTCAGGACCGGGGAGGAACACCCGCGCACGCCGCGGCGTGATCGCCACGTGCGTGCCGGGCTCGAGCGTGAGGCTGCGGGCGGTGTCGGTCGGCACGTCGACGTGCAGTTCCGCGTCGGACCCCTGCGGCCGGCAGGCCACCCGCGTCACCGCCCCGCTCCGCGTGATCCGCACCACGCTGGCCGGCAGGCTCGTGCCCGGCCGGTGGCCGGCCGCCGCCGCGGGGCCAATCTCGAGCTCGTGCGGCCGCAGGTAGACGCGGGCGTCGCGGGCCTGGGCATGGGGATAGTCGGGGTAGTCGATCGGGATGCCGTGCCAGAAGGCCCGGCCGCTCTCGACGCGGCCGTGGTAGACGTTCACGTTGCCGAGGAAGTCCATCACGAAGGGCGTGGCCGGCTGATCGAAGACCTCGTCGGGGGTGCCTTCCTGCTCGATCCGCCCGTGGTTCATCACCACCACGCGGTCGGCGAGCTCGAAGGCCTCCTCCTGGTCGTGGGTCACGAACACGCTCGTCATGCCGATCTCGTCGTGCAGCCGCCGCAGCCACTGCCGCAGTTCCACCCGCACCTTCGCGTCGAGCGCCCCGAAGGGCTCGTCGAGCAGGAGGATCTTGGGGCGGATGGCCAGCGCCCGGGCGAGGGCCACCCGCTGCCGCTGACCCCCGGAGAGCTGCGAGGGCTTGCGGCCACCGAGCCCCTCGAGCCGCACGAGCCTGAGCAGTTCCTCGACCCGCGACCGCACCTCGGCGTCGGGCGTCTTCCGCACCCGGAGTCCAAAGGCCACGTTCTCGAACACGCTCATGTGGCGGAAGAGGGCGTAGTGCTGGAACACAAACCCCACCTCCCGCACCCGGGCATGCCGGTCGGTGATGTCTTCGCCGTCCTCCTCGATCGTGCCGGAGTCGGCGTGCTCGAGCCCCGCGATGATCCGCAGGAGCGTGGTTTTGCCGGAGCCGGAAGGGCCGAGGAGGGCCAGGAGCGCGCCGTCGGCCACGTCGAGCGACACGCCGGCGAGTGCGGTGAAGGAGCCGAAGGTCTTGGTCACGTCGTGAATGTGAATGCTCATGGTCAGGCAATCTCCGTCGCCGCGTCGTGGGTTGTCCCGTCCGCCGATCGAGCCAGTGCGAGGTCGCGGGCCTCCGCCGCAAGGCGGTGCTCGATGACGAACTTCGCCACGAGCGTCACGAGGGCCAGCATGGCGAGCACGCTCGCCACCGCCATCGAGGCCGGCTGCCGATATTCCTGGAAAAGCTTTTCGACCCGGAGCGGCATCGTGTCGGTCGCCCCGGCGATGTGTCCGCTCACCACGTACACCGCGCCGAACTCGCCCATCGCGCGGGCATTGGCCAGCACCACGCCATGCAGCAGCGCCCAGCGGATGTTCGGCAGCGTCACCCGCCAAAACCCCTGCCAGCCGCTCGCGCCCAGGCTCACCGCGGCCATCTCCTCGTCGGGCCCGATCGCCTCCATCACCGGGATCAGTTCTCGGACCACGAGCGGCAGCGTCACGAACGTGGTCGCCAGCACCAGCCCCGGCCACGAGAAGATCACCTTCCAGTCGAGCCAGGCGAGCGTGGGCCCAAGCAACCCCTGCCGTCCGAAGATCAGCACCAAAGCCAGGCCGGCCACCACCGGCGACACGGAGAAGGGCACGTCGAAGAACGAGATCAGGAGCGACCGCCCCGGAAACCGGAAGCGGGCCACCAGCCACGCCGCGGCCACCCCGAACACCGTGTTGATCGCGACCGCCACCGGGGCGACGGTGAGCGACAGCCAGATCGCGTGCCGGGTGTCGGGATCGTGGGCGAGAGCCCGCCACCAGGCGGCCAGCCCGGGCGCGAGCGCCTCGGCGAACACCGCCACCAGCGGGACCACGATGAGCAGGCCCACGACCGCCGCAGCGGCGGCCACGAGCAGGGCCGCCAGCGGCGTGGGGGCGTCGGTGGTGGAATGGCGAGCAGACACGGACGACCACCTCACTGGGCGTTGCGGGCGAGCCGCTGCTGGAGCGCGTTGACGACCACGAGCAGCGCGAGCGACATCACCAGGAGCAGCACGGCCACCGTGGTGGCCTCGGCGTAGGCAAACTCCTCGAGCCGCGACACGATCAGCACCGGGGCGATCTCGGTCTTGAAGGGCATGTTGCCCGAGATGAACACGACCGAGCCGTACTCGCCGAGCGCCCTCGCGAGCGAGAGCGCGAAGCCGGTGACCACGGCGGGCAGGATGCCGGGCAGCACGACCCGGAAAAATGTCTGCACCCGAGACGCACCGAGAATCCGCGCCGCCTCCTCGGTGTCGCGGTCGAGGCTCTCGATCACCGGCTGCACCACGCGAATCGCGAACGGCAGGCTCACGAACACGAGCACGAGCACGATGCCCAGGAACGAATAGGCCCCGTGGATGCCGAGCGGCACGAGCCACTGGCCGAGCCAGCCCTTGGGCACGTAGAGGGCGGAGTAGACGAGCCCGGCCACGGCCGTGGGCAGGGCCAGGGGCACGTCGACGAGGGCGTCGAGCAGCCGACGGCCGGGGAAGCGAATCCGGGCGAGCACCCAAGCGACGAGCAGGCCGAGCAGGGAACTCGCCACGGCCGCGATCACCGAGGCACCGAGCGACACCCCGTAGGCCGCGCGGGCCCGCGGCGTCCACGCGGCCGCGAGGAATCCCCCTGGGCCGAGCGACGCGGCGCGAAACACGAGCACGGCGAGCGGAAACACGATGAGCGAAACGACGACGAGCGAGGTGATCGCGGCCGTCACGCCGAAGCCGGGCAGCACGGCAGGCCGGCGGCGACGCGCCGTGCTACGGCGGTCACCCGAAGGCGAGACCGACGGCGACGCGGAGGTCGGGTCTGCGGCGAAGGCGATCATGGATGACGGCTTGGATGACATGAAGCGTCGGTTCAGCCGCCCGCGGGCTGATAGATGGCATCGAACACGCCCCCTTCGCCGAAGAACTTCGGCGTGGCATCCTTCCAACCGCCCACGAGGCTGATGTCGAAGGCGTCGATGGCGGGCCAGGACTCGCCGACCGACGGCGGCGGCGGATTCTCGCCCCACGGCCGATAGTGATGCTTCGCGATGATCGCCCGCCCCTCGGGCGAATAGAGGAATCCGAGGTAGGCCTCTGCGGCGTGCCGCGTGCCCTTCTTGTCGACGTTGGTGTCGACCACGGCCACCGGCGGGTCGACGCGGATCGACCGCGGCGGATAGACGATCTCGAGCGCACCACCCGATTCGGCCACCTCGAGGTGGGCCTCGTTCTCGAACGTGAGATGCACGTCGCCGATCTCCTTCTGCGAGAAGGTGGCGGTGGCGGCGCGGGCGCCCGTGTCGAGCACGGGCGTGCGGCGGTAGAGTTCGGTCACGAAGGCCTTCGCATCATCCTCGCTGCCACCCGACGCCAGCACGTTGCCCCAGGCCGCCAGGAAGCTGTACTTGCCGTTGCCGGAGGTCTTCGGGTTGGGCGTGATCACCGAGACATCGCCCTCCACGAGGTCGGGCCAGTCCTTGATCCCCTTCGGATTGCCCTTGCGGACGACGAACACGACGACCGAGTGGTAGGGCACCGACTGGTTGTCGAACCGCTTCTCCCAGCCGGCACCGACGAGGCCGGCCTTGGCGACCGCCTCGACGTCGGGCCAGACGGCGAGCGTGACCACGTCGGCTTCGAGGCCGTCGATCACCGCCCGCGCCTGGCTGCCGGAGGCCGCATGCGACTGCTTGATGTCGACGGCCCGGCCGTGCTCTTCGGCATAGTGGCGGGCAAACACCTGGTTGATGTCGCGGTAGAGCTCCCGGGTCGGGTCATAGGAGACGTTGAGCAACTCCACGAGCGGCGCCCGGGCCGCGTCGGCGACTCGCGTGTCGCCCGAACCGCCGCACCCCGTCGCACCGACGACGAGCACGACCGCGGCGGCGATGACCTGCAGGCAACGAGGCGAGCACGAAGGCATGGCGAGTGAACTCCCGGGGATCGGACTGCCAAGAACAACGCAAGCCGCGTGCCAATCACCGACATGCCCCACGCGAGGCGCCCGAGATCAGCCAGACACCCCGTCTTTTCGTGGCGGACACCCGCGCAGAAAAAATGGGAAGACCAGGGATACCGGCGCCGGAAAATCGCCGCGAAATCGCATGGAATGCCGTTAAATGCCACGGCTTCTATGTTTTTATTCCGTGCTATTTCACGGAACCAATCCGTGAAATAGGATGGGTTCACTCATTTCTCGGAGAAAAGAATGCTTCGACGAACGTCTCGTGATGCCGTCTCCGATGCTTCCCCGGATCGCGACGTGACCGCCACCGTGTGGCGCGAGGCCTGCCGCCACATCGAGATCGCGGAGTCGGCGGCCGCGATCGCGGCCGCCCTCGCGACCGCCCTGCCCCTCCGGGGACTGGTCGTACTCCGTCCCGATCCGGCGTCGCGAACGCTCGAAACGATCGCCAGCGGCAGCGCGGACGCCAGGTTCGAGCCGGCAGCCAGGGGCCGTGAACTCAGCACCTCGGCATGGCAGCGACTCGTCCGCTGGCTTCGCTCCGACGACATCGCCGACACGTCCGACGCGACCGCGTGGAGCTGGCTGGCGACGGCGCTGCCCGAGGGGTGCGGCCGCCAGACCCTCGCCGGCCCCCTCCGCACCGAGGCAGGACCACACGGCCTGCTCGTGGTCGTCGCACACCCGGGCCGTGAGTTCAGCGGTGACGATCTCGATCTGGTGCGCCGCCTGCTGGAGCCGCTGACGGTGGCCCTGGAAAACGACGGCCGACTTCACGAACTCCGCGCCCTGCGCGAGGCGGCGGAGGCCGACCGACAAACGCTGCTCTCGCGGCTCGGCCGCCAAGAGATCAATGAAGACGTCGTCGGTGCCCGCACGGGCCTGAAGCACGTGATGGAACGGGTGGAACTGGTGGCGTCGTCCGACCTGCCGGTGCTGATCCTCGGCGAGACGGGCACTGGCAAGGAGGTGGTCTCACGGGCGATCCACGCCCGGTCGAAGCGGGCCGACGGACCGTTCATCCGCGTGAACTGCGGCGCGATCCCGCCGGAACTGATCGATTCCCAGCTCTTCGGCCACGAGAAGGGGAGCTTCACCGGGGCCTCCCAGCAGCACCTCGGCTGGTTCGAGCGGGCCGATCGGGGCACGCTGTTCCTCGACGAGATCGGCGAGTTGCCGCTGCCGGCCCAGGTGCGGCTCCTGCGGGTGCTCCAGGATCACCAGATCGAGCGGGTCGGCGGCCGGTCGCCGGTGCACGTCGATGTGCGGATCGTCGCGGCCACGCACCGCGATCTCTCCACGATGGTGAAGGATCGTTCGTTTCGGGAGGACCTCTGGTATCGGATCAACGTGTTTCCGATCCTCCTGCCCACGCTCCGCGAGCGGATCGAGGACGTGCCGGCGCTCGTCCGCCATTTCGCCCAGCGGGCCGCCACGAGGTTCGGCCTCCCGGCCGTCGAGCCGTCCGCCGCCGACCTCGCCCTGCTCTCGTCCTACGGCTGGCCCGGCAACATCCGCGAACTCGGCGCCGTCATCGACCGCGCCGTGATCCTCGGGGGCGGGAGGACACTGGCGGTGGAGGTGGCCCTCGGGCTCGGCCGCCCGCCCGCGGTCGCTCCCGCTCCCGTCGACGACGCCACGCTCTACGAGGTGATTCCCCTCGCAGCGCCAGAGGCTCCACCGGCCCGGGATTCGCCGACACCCCACGGCCTTCCCACGCTGGCCGAGGCCATGCGGCAGCACATCGAACTCGCGCTCGCGGCGACCCGCGGCCGCATCGAGGGCCGGAAGGGCGCAGCAGCCCTGCTCGACATCAACCCGCACACCCTCCGCGCCCGGATGCGAAAGCTCCGCGTCGATGCCGGCCGCTATCGAGACTGACGGGGGACTTTCCAAAACTCGGGAACGTCGATAAAGTGCGTCGAGTTTGCGGGCGCGTTCAGCGATCCCGCCGATCGTCGATTCCACAGTCGTTCCCTGTCTGCGTGGCTGACCGGTCATCTCGGAGGCGCGCTTGCTCGCTGAGCAAGGAGGCCTCATGCCGGTTTTTGCCGACAACGTCGACACCATCGGCCGCACGCCGCTCGTGCGGATCAACAGGCTCGCCCAGGGCCTGAACGTCCGGCTGCTCGCCAAGATCGAGGGCCGAAATCCGGCCTACAGCGTCAAGTGCCGGATCGGCGCCGCGATGATCTGGGACGCCGAGAAATCGGGGCGGCTCAAGCCCGGCCAGCACGTGATCGAGCCGACCAGCGGCAACACGGGCATCGCCCTCGCCTTCGTCTGCGCCGCCAAGGGCTACCCGCTCACGCTGCTGATGCCGGAGTCGATGTCGATCGAGCGTCGGCAGTTGCTCAAGGGGCTCGGTGCCGAACTCGTGCTCACACCGGCCGCGGAGGGCATGCGGGGCGCCGTGGCCCGCGCCGAGGAGATGGCGAGAGATCCGAAATACTTCATGCCGCAGCAGTTCAAGAACCCGGCCAACCCGGCGATTCACTTCACCACCACCGGCCCCGAGATCTGGAACGACACCGAAGGCAAGGTCGACGTCTTCGTGGCGGGCGTGGGCACCGGCGGCACGATCACCGGCGTCTCGCGGTTCTTCAAGGACGCCCAGGGCCAGAAGCTCCACACGGTGGCCGTCGAACCGGCAGCCAGCCCGGTGCTCTCCGGGGGCGCGGCTGGCCCGCACAAGATCCAGGGCATCGGCGCCGGCTTCGTTCCGGACGTGCTCGACCGGACGCTCATCGACGAGGTGCTCACGGTCACCAACGACGAGGCCTTCGCGATCGCCCGCCGGATGGCGAAGGAGGAGGGCATCCTCTGCGGCATCTCGTGCGGCGCCGCGATGCATGCTGCCCTGCGCGTCGCCGCCCGCCCCGAGTCCGATGGCAAGACGATCGTCGTCGTGCTCCCCGACTCGGGCGAACGCTACCTCTCCACCGGCATCTTCGAGGCCTGAACCGCTCCATCCATGACAAGGACCCCTTCGATGACAGACAGCCTCCTGCAGCGCAGCGTGACGACGGCCGTGGCCCGCAACCTGGCCACGACGTCCAAGACGCGGCCGATGATGATGTCGATCACGCCGCGGCACCTGCTGCGGCTCCTGCCGTGGGTGCAGGTGGAGGGGGGCACCTACCGGGTCAATCGCACGAAGGTGGAACTCTCCAAGGCCGAGCGGATCGAGATCTCGGTGGCGGAAGGGGGACTGTCGTTCGCGGCCGGTGAACTGCGGAGCGTGCCGCTGTTCGCGAACCTGCCGGACACCCTGCTCGACCGCATGCAGCGGCGGTTTCGCACCGAACAGGTGCCGCTGGGCAGCGACCTGCTCATCGAAGGCCAGGACCGGAGCACGTTTTTCGTGATCGCCCAGGGCCAGGTCGAAATCCTCTCCAAGGGGGCCCACGGCCGCGACCTGCGGGCGGCCCTGCTCACGGAGGGCGAATTCTTCGGCGAGGTGGATCTCGTCAGTGATCGCCCCTCCGACATCACCGTGCGCACGATCACGCCGTGCGTGCTGCTGACCCTCTCGCGAAAGGATCTCGACACCGTCCTCGACGATGCCCCCACCCAGCGAGATGCGTTCCGAGCCGCGATCGACGAACACCTCGCGCTGCGGTCGGCCGTCAACCGCTACGGCGAACGCAACATCGACCTCGTGTCGGGCTTCGCCGAGAATGTCGAGATCCCCGAGACGTTCGTCGATTACGCCGCATACCCGCGGGAATACACGCTGTCGGCAATTCAGACCGTCGTCCGCGTGCACACCCGCGTCTCCGACCTCTACAACGGCCCCTACGACCAGCTCGAGGAGCAGATCCGCCTCACGATCGAGGGCATCAAGGAGCGGCAGGAGTGGGAGCTGATCAACAGCCAGCGATTCGGGCTGCTGCACGCCGTCGATCCGGCGATGCGGATCTCGACGCGATACGGGGCCCCCACGCCCGACGACCTCGACGACCTGCTCGCGCTCGTCTGGAAGAAGCCTGCGTTCTTCCTCGCCCACCCCAAGGCCATCGCGGCTTTCGAGCGGGAGTGCACGAGGCGCGGTGTTCCACCCGTCACGACCATGCTCCACGACTCGCCCGTGATCATGTGGCGAGGGGTGCCGCTCGTGCCCTGCGACAAACTGGAGGTCAGGAGCCGCTCGGGGTACAGCCAGTCGTTCGGCACGACGTCGATCATCCTCGTGCGGATCGGCGAGGCCGACCAGGGCGTGGTCGGCCTTCATCAGACCGGAATCCCCGGCGAGATCATGCCCAGCCTGTCTGCCCGCCTGATGGGCCTCGACAGCCTCGGGGTCGCGTCCTACCTGCTCACGAACTACTTCTCGCTGGCCGTGCTCACCGACGATGCGGTCGGCGTCCTCGAGAATGTTGAGGTCGGCTTTTATCACGACTACCGTTCGGACGGACGGACAGCCTTCGCCGAGGGATCGGGAATCTGATGGAGGCCGAAGACGAGATCGAGCGTGGCGTCGCCACTCTGCTGCGGGAGGCCCGCGCCGCCGCGGCAGCCGGCCCCGATGCGGGCGTCGCGCCGGCCGCGGGGCCGACGGCCATGCCGCACCTGCAGCCCATGTCCATGCCCTCCCCGGTGTCGCTTCCGCACCTGTCTCCCGCGACCGACGCCTCCGGACTCAAGGCGTTCGTCGGCAGGATTCGCGGGCTTCACCACCTCGAGTTGCCGGAGGTGTTCGACGGCAGGTCTCCGGCGTTCACCCAGCCGCCCTCGCATTCCGCCACGCCGTCGGCCCCTCCGGCAACGGGCTTCCTCGATGTCGACGCGATCCGCCGCGACTTCCCAATCCTTCGGGAGCAGGTGCATGGAAAGCCGCTCGCCTGGTTCGACAACGCCGCCACCACGCAGAAGCCGCAGGCGGTGATCGACGCCCTGTCGCACTTCTACGCCCACGACAACTCCAACATCCACCGCGGCGCCCATACGCTCGCTGCCCGGGCGACCGACGCCTACGAACACGCCCGACAGACGATCGCCGACTTCCTCGGAGCCTCCTCCGCCGACGAAATCATCTACGTCCGCGGCTGCACCGAGGGGATCAACCTCTGTGCCAACGTGCTCGCCCCAGGGCTCTCCCGCGGCGACGAGATCGTGCTCACGGAACTCGAGCACCACGCCAACATCGTGCCCTGGCAGATGGTGGCCGAACGGACCGGGGCCGTGCTCCGGGTGGTGCCGATCGACGACCGTGGCGACGTCATCGTCGAGGCCTATGCCAGGCTCCTCTCGCCGCTCACGAAGGTGGTGTCGCTCTCCCATGCCTCCAACAGCCTGGGCACGATCCTGCCCGTCGAACTGATGACCGGCATGGCCAAGGCCATCGGCGCGCGGGTGCTCGTGGACGGGGCCCAGAGCGTGTCGCACTTTCCCGTGGACGTGCGGCGGATCGGCTGCGACTTCTACGTCTTTTCGGGCCACAAGATCTTCGGCCCGACGGGTATCGGTGCAGTGTTCATGACGAAGGAGGCACAAGACTCGCTTCCTCCCTGGCAGGGTGGCGGCAACATGATCAAGGACGTCACGTTCGCCCGCACCACCTACGCCGAGCCGCCGGCCAAGTTCGAGGCGGGCACGCCGAACATCGCCGACGCCATTGGCCTGGGCGCCGCCCTCGACTACGTGACATCCCTCGGCCGCGAGCGGATTGCCGCCTACGAGCACGAACTCCTTCACTACGCCACTGCCCGGCTCACGGCGATCGACGGCCTGCGACTGATCGGCACGGCCCGCGAGAAGGTGGGCGTGCTCTCGTTCGTGATCGAGGGCCGCGATCCCGTCGAGATCGGCAAGGCCCTCGACCGCGAGGGGATCGCCGTGCGGGCGGGCCACCACTGCGCCCAGCCCTCGCTGCGGCGGTACGGCCTCGAGGCCACGGTGCGGCCGTCGCTGGCCTTCTACAACACGTACGCCGAGATCGACCGCCTCGCGGACGCCGTCGCGTCGCTCGCCCGCTGACCTGGCAACGCACTCCCGGTGTCACCGCTCCATCGGTAGCCGCAGGTTGTTGAACCTGCGGTTCTTCATGTGCAGGTTGGACAACCTCCACCTACAAATGCAAGCCGCTGCATAAGGCCTTCGGGAAGCGTAACCGCGCAAGCGGTACGACTGCGTCACGGTTTGCGTGGTTCCCATCGCTCACGCGATTGGGCTTGTAGGGCGTCAGGCTTCCTGGGCCTGCGGCTTGCCTTCCTGCAAATACGCGGGCAGCCAGTCCTCGTCCCCTTCGTCGGTCGAGCCGGCGGCACGGCCGTCCACATCCTGCTCGTCGTGCTCCTCCGGCATCTGGCCACCGATGAAGGAATACGCCACCGGAATCATGATCAGGATCAGCACGGTCGTGACCATCTCGCCGAACGTCATCGCGGCCGCCATGGGAATCAGGAACTGGGCCTGGAAACTCTTGTCGAAGAGCAACGGCAGAAGTCCACCCACCGTCGTGATGCTCGTGAGGAACACTGGACGAAACCGCACACAACCCGCCTCGCGGATTGCCAGGTGCAACGGCCTTCCTTCGCGGACACGAGCGTTGATGAAATCGATCAGCACGATCGAGTCGTTGACCACGATCCCCGCAAGAGCCACCACGCCGAACATCGTGAACAGCGACAGCGGCATCCCCATGATGGCGTGGCCGAAGACGGCCCCGGCGGCCCCGAACGGGATCGCCGTCAGGATCAGCAGCGGCTGGAGGTACGAACGGAACTCGATCGTGAGCAGCACGAACATCGCGAACACCGACACGGTGAAGCCGAGGCCGAGACTGCGGAGCGATTCGTTGGTCTGCTCCTGCTCTCCTTCCCAGCGAACCCGCACGGCCGGATAGTCGGCCTCGAACTCCGGCAGGAGCTTTTGCTGCAGGTCGGCGATGATCTGCCCCGACGTGATGCCCGCGTTGGCGTCGACGTCGGCGGTGATGGTGATCGACCGCTTCTGCCCGAGCCTGTTGATCTCGGAGTAGCCGCGGGCCGCCGTCACATCGGCCACCTCGGTGAGAGGCCGGGCCGCCCCGTCGGCTCCCCGCACCTGCACGTCGTCGAGCACCGTGAACGTGCGTCGCTCGTCGCGGGGATAGGCGACCATCAGCTTGACCTCGTGGCGGCCGCGTTGCAGCCGCATCACCTCCTCGCCGTAGAAGCTCGCCCGAATCGTCGAGGCGACCTCGGCGAGCGAGACGCCGAGCGTTTCGGCACGGGGCTTGACCTTCATCTGGTACTCCCACTTGCCCGGCCGCGAGTCGTCGTCGATGTCGATCACGCCGGGGTAGTCGGCGAGCCAGGACTTCGACCGTTCCACCGCCTCCTCGAGCTGCCGCACCGAGTCGTCGTCCGAGGCCGACAGGAGCTTGAACTCGATCGCCTTGCCTGCCGGCCCGATGTTCTCGCTCTGAAACACCACGCTGTCGGCACCAGGCAGTTCGCCGGCCGCCTTCCGCCACTCGCTCACGAAGGTCTCGCTGTCGATCGTGCGGTTGATCGCATCCTCGAGCTCTACGCTCACCGCCCCGAGATGGCTGCCGGCGAACTTCTGCTCCGAGCCCGGCTTTCCCTGGGTCTCGAACGAGCCCACCGAGGCATGGACGAAGGTCACGATCGGCCGCCCACCCGCCGAGAGCCGCTTCGATGTCTCGTCGAGGGCCCGCTCCACCTGCCCGATCCCCGCCTCGGTGACGCTGGCG
Organism: Pirellulales bacterium; assembly: GCA_046092585.1. Taxonomy (GTDB): domain Bacteria; phylum Planctomycetota; class Planctomycetia; order Pirellulales; family UBA1268; genus QWPN01. Next base: position 14,055 of record JBJTDZ010000134.1, read on the forward strand.
GGAGTGCCGTCGGGGTAGACGATCTTGGCGATCAGCCGCTTCGAATCGACCTTGGGAAAGAGCTTGAATGGCGTGGTGCCGCTACGGATCAGGGCCACGGCGAGGATCAGGATCGACGCCGCCCCGGCGAGCACGGCCCAGCGGTTGTTGATCGACCACTCCAGCGCGGGCGCGTAGGCCCGTTTCACGAACCACTTGAGCCCGTCGTCGCAGCCCCGCTGAACCGCCTTCAGGATCGGCGAAAAGGGCTTCAGCGGCGTGCACAGGAAGCGGAACACGCGGAGCACGAAGCTGTCGTCGTGGGCCAGATGGCCGGGCAGCACGAAGATCGCCTCGGAGAGCGAGACAAGCAGCGTCGCGATGAATGCGAAGGGCATGACGGCGATGAACTTGCCCATCACGCCCGACACGAACAGCAGCGGCATGAAGGTGATCACGGTCGTCATCACGCCCGACACCACCGACGGCACCACCTCCGCGGTCCCTTCGATCGCCGCCTGGATCGGGCCCTTGCCCATCCGGCGATGCCGCTCCACGTTGTCGCTGACCACGATGGCATCGTCGACGTCGATGCCCACCGCCATCAGGAAGGCGAACATCGAGAGCATGTTGAGCGTCTGATCGAAGCCGTACATCAGCGCCCCGGTGCCGAGCATCGACACCGGCACGCCCATCGCCACCCAGAACCCGATCTTCAGATCAAAGAACATAGCGAGGATCACGAACACGATGAGGAGCCCCTGCGTGCCGTTCGACATCAGCATGTCGAGCCGCTCGCGAACGTCGACCGAGGCATCCGCCCAGGTGACGAGTTCGTAGCCGGGGGGGAGATTCGCGTCGGCGACGTACTGTTTGACCGCCGCCACCATCGCCAGCAGATCCTCGCCGGAACTGCGGTCGACCGACACGGCCATCCCTTGGCGGCCGTTGATCCGACTCTTGCCGGCCACGTCGACGAAGCCATCTCGGACGGTGCCGAGGTCGCCAACGGTGAGCACCAAGCCGTCGGGCAGGGTGACGAGCGGAATCCTCGCAATCTCCCCGCCGACGTACTTCTTGTTCTTGCCGCGAAGGAGCACCTCCCCCCCTTCGCTGCGGATCGTGCCGCCGGGCAGCTCGAGGTTCTCCCTCCGCACGATGTCGGCCACCCCCTTGAGCGTGAGGCCGTGCTTGCGGAGGGTCTCCTCGGAGATCTCGATCGTGAGCTCGTAATCCTTGCCACCGGCGATGTTCACCGCGGAGACGGTGGGCAGCGCCAGGAGGTCGTCGCGAACCTTCTCCGCCACCTCTCGGAGTTCGAGCTCGCTCCGCTCGCCGCCGTCGGAGGTCGTCGGCGCCAACACCCCGACCTTGATCGCAGGCGAACGGAGCGTGACCTGCTCCACCTTCGCGTCCTCGGCGAGCTCGGGGAAGCTCGGGATTCGCTCGACCTCGGACCGGATCTCGCTCACGACCCGCTGTGGATCGGCGACATCGTCGTTCATCTCGAACACGCAGAAGCCTGCGCCTTCACGGGCGACGCTGGTGATCTTCTTGATCCCCACGACGCTCCGGCAGGCCTCCTCGACCTTCTGGCAGATTCCTTCCTCGACCTCCTCGGGCGTGGCCCCGGGATAGGCCACCGTCACCAGGGCCATCTCCAGGTCGAACTCGGGAAACACCTCCCGCCTCATCGACGAGAAACTGATCCAGCCGACCACCATGACGGCCACCACGAGCACGTTCATGGCGGGCGTGTTGCGAACCGTCCAGGCGATGATCGACCTCATCTGGCGGCCTCCACCAGTTCCATGCCGTCGCGGGGAATCGCGATCTGGCTCACCACCACGCGATCGTCCGGCAGGAGGCCGCTCTCACGTTCGTCGTAGGCGATCCTTCCCGCCGACACATGAAAGGGCCTGGGACGCACGATCACGAGCTTGCCGTCCCGCATCACGAACAGGTCGCCCGTGGGCCGAACCGCCTCCTGAGGCACCGTCACGAGCGGTTGGGGAACGTCGACGTGCAGCCACACCTCGACGAACATTCCGCGGAGCAACGACCGCGGAGCATCGGGAGGGAGCGTCTGCATTGCGGCGCCGTAGCGATCGACGGCCCGAACCTTCGTGGGCTCGGCGACCCGCACCCGGTACGGCAGCGTACGCGTTTTTTCGTCGAGACCCCGCCCTTCCTGCCGCGACAGCACGCCGTCCCATTCGTAGCGGCGATCCTCAAGGGTGAACATGACCTTCGCAGGCACCTCGGGAAACCCTTGGCCTGCATCGTCGGCCTGGCGTCCGCCCCACACACGCGCCACCTCGTCCATCCGCAGGTTCGTCTTTACCTCGGTCGCGGTAGTATCCTCGATCGTCACGAGGGGCGCACCCTTTGCCACGAACGAGTCCTGCTCGACCTTGTCCTCGACGACGATGCCGTCCACAGGGGAAACGACCTTCGTGCGGGCGAGGTCGAGTTTCGCTTTTTCGAGCATCGTCGCGGCGAGCGACTGTGCCTCGAGCAGCCTGCTCCGACGCTTGGCCAGCACCCGCCTCTGTCCCTCGAGCATCGTCAGCGAGTTGGCTGCCGTGAGTTCGTCGCGGACGGCGCGGTCGTGCTCTGATTCCGTCACGATCTTGCCGGCCTTGAGCCCGTCGAGCCGGGCGACCTCGCGGCGGGCAAGTTCGACCTGCCGCTTCGCGAGCTCCGTCGACGTGGCATTCTGGGAAAGTTCTTCGTCTACCTCCTCGATGGCGAGGCCCGCCTGGGTGAGTTCCTTCTCCAAGCGGGAGACATCGAGTTCGTAATCACGAGAATCAATTTCCAGAAGCACGGTGCCCTTCGTCACCGCTCGCCCCTCGTTGCAGGCCTCCGTCTTGCGGAGCACCCGACCCGGCACCTCGGCGGCAAGAGTGACCTCGCGCAGCGGAACCACGACCCCATCGACCTCGAGTTCGATGCTTCCCGACTGCCGCTCGACGGCCGCGGTTCGCACCGGCGCGGCCTTGGGCGGCTCCTTTTCCTTGCGGGGCGGCGGCTTCGGCCCGCCAAGCACCACGAACCCGCCGATGGCCGTGCCCAGGATGAGCAAGGGCAGCACCCAGCTGAGGATGGTGTTCAGGATCTTCATGGGCGGTTCTCCACAGCGGACAATCCCGGGCGGCCGTTCGCTCCGAGGGGCTCGGCGACCCCGAGGGCAGCGAGCGTGAGACGCGTGACGTGGTCGGCGATCGCCGGTGGTGCGTGGAAGGCGGCGATCTCCCCGGCCGGCACGAGCATGGCGACCACGTCACCGGCGGCACGGTAGAGAAAGCACTGGCCGATCACGCTCAGGCCCACGCGGCGAAGCTGCGACTCGGGCAGCGCCCCCGCCGAGAGCTCGTCGAGGATGCCCAGCAGCATCTCGAAGTGCGGCCGGATGTAGTCTTCCACGAGCTCGCGGCAGGCCTCCGTCGGCTGGAGCACCTCCCGCATCATCAGCCGCACCTGCCACGGCGGCTGGCCCGAGCCCAGCATCCGATCGAGCATGTTGCCGACGAAGCCGCGGAGTTTTTCGGCGGCCGGCGTGCCGGGCGGCCAGTCGGGGTTCGGCACCTGCCGCACCCGCTCCTCGTGGGCGTGCTTCACGCTCTCGATGTAAAGCCGCCGCTTGTCGCCGAAGTAGTAGTTGACGGCCGCCACGTTCACGGCGGCCTTCGCGCAGATGTCGCGGATGGTGGCCGCCTCGTAGCCATGCTCGGCGAACTCCTGCCCCGCCGACGAAAGGATCCGCTCGCGGGGATCCCGGGCATCGGCGGGCGACGGATGGGAACGAGACGCTGAGGCCATCTGGCGGAGAGCGAGGGTTTTAAACAGGCGTTTGAATCGATTGTATGAGGGCTAACCGCACAGGAAAAGCCCTGGTAACCGCGGGGCTTGTAGGTGCAGGTTGTCCAACCTGCACCTGAAGAGCCGCAGGTTCAACAACCCGCGGCTACAAGAACCGCAGGTTCAACAACCCGCGGCTACTGCCAGCGGCGGGCACGATGCCCACCGCGAACGTCCGGCGACAGGGCACGGGCAACCCCTCCGGACGACGGCCGAGTGTCAGGCGGCCGCGAGGATCGCCTCCGCGCAGCGGCGGCCGCTGGCGAGAGCGCCGTTGATCGAGGCCATGCCGCAGTGGTCGCCGCACATCCAGAGCCCGGGCGCCAGCGCGGGTGTGGCCGGCCGCAGCCGCCGGGCGGCTGGCGACTCGTCTGGCAGGGCGTGCGGCACCGCGACGGTCGTGAGCAACCGCCACGCGAGGGCATCGTCTCCAAACCATCCGGCCGCCTGCCGACGCACTGCCTCGGCGAGATCGGCCTCGGACGCATCGGCATGCGAGGCACGGATCGACGTAAACACCAGCGACTTGCCGGCCGGGGCATAGCCGGCGGCGACGTCGGACGGCACGGTGAGATTGTCGATCGGCCCGTTGGCGTCGGCGCTCACCACGAGCACGCGGCTCGACAGCGGCGAACGTTCGGCGGCGAACGCGGCCAGCCGGGTGCCCTTCGCGGCCCGGGCAGGCCCGCCACGAAACCGCTCCGGCAGGATCGATTCCGCAGCCAGCCAGTCGACGGCCACCACCACGTCGCGTGCCCGCAGCCGACTGCCGTCGTCGAGCGTGACCGCCCCCCGCTCCACCGACCGCACCGAGGTGCCGAGCCGCACCGTGCCCGCGGGCAACCCGGCGGCGAGCTGACGTGGAATCGCATCCATGCCGCAAGCCGGCAGACATGCCCGGCCGAGCGAAAACATCGCGAAGTCGTAGAGCAACACCGACGCCGCCGTGTCGAGCGAACGCTCGAGGAACACGCCGCCGAAAAAGGGGACGAAAAACCGCCGGATGAAGTCGGCTGTAAACCCGCGGGCGACAAGCTCCTCCCGGGCGGTGCGCTCGCCCGCCGGGGCCGCGGCATCGGGGGCAACGCCGCCGGTGCGCACTCCGCGAATCGCATCGCGACGCAGGCGGGCCGTTCGCATGGCATCGCCGAGGCCGACCGCTCCTGAGAGCAGCGACGACACCGCTGCCAGCGGCCTCCGCCACGGATCGCTCACCCGCAGGAGCCGCCCATCCTCGGCGATCAGCGCCCCAGGCTCGAACCGGCCGAGCCGCAGGCCCGGGAGATCGAGCATCCGCCGGCCTTCGGGATAGGCGTCGTTGTAGACCTGGAAGCCACGGTCGAGCCGAAAGCCATCGATCGTTTCGGTTGCCACGCGGCCACCGACGCGATCGGCCGCCTCGACGAGCATCACCCGCCTGCCGGCCTTTGCGAGTTCACGGCTGCAGGCGAGCCCCGCCAGCCCGGCACCGACCACGATGCAGTCGACCTCGTCGCTCATTCCTCGCCTCTCCGCAGGGTGTCCGCGAGCCACCGTCCCGCTGCCGCTCCGCTGGTCGCCGCCCCCTCCACTCGCGGGCCGGCGAAGGCGTCGCCGCAGCAGACCACCGGCGGCGTCTGAGACACGGCGACGAACAGATCGGGCAGGATCGTCGTCGGAGTCGCGAACTTCCAGCGGTGCACCGATCGCTCCACGATCGCCGTGTGCGGGTCGCCGTCGATCCAGGGCCGCACCGCGTCGATGAGCCTGCCGGCCACCTCGTCGGGCGGGGTGTCGAAGTGTGCCCGGCTGAAGGCCCCGGTGGCATGGATCGTGAGGGCGGGCACCGGCGAGATCCCCTTGCGGCAGTTGTCGGCCACCCAGGCCAGGGGCCCGGGGCCATCGGCCGCGAACTGGATCGCCCCCGGCTCGGGGAGCAGGCTCGGCCGGTCGAGCACGAGCATCACCGCGAAGCACGGGTCGTAGTCGACAGTGCGCAGTGCGGCGATCGCGGCGGCATCACAGGTCGCGGCAAGGCCGCCGGCTGTGAGCAGGTCGAGCGACTGCGGCACCGGCGCCGTGAGCACGCAGCCGGCAGCCTCCACGGCCTCCACCGCACCGTCGGCAGCCTCCACGTCGACCCGCACGCCGCCATCAGCGGCTGCGATCGCCGCCATCTTCGCCGCGGTGCGAATCTCGACGAGCCCGCCCTGCTCCATCCCCCGTTCCAGAAGCCCTGCCGCGAGCCACTTCGGCAGGTCGGTCATGCCGCGCACGCCGCGATACCGCGGATGGCCATCACCTTCGGACGCTCCGCCGAGGCTTCCATCGCGGGCAAAGCCGCGGCACCACTCGGCCGCGGTTCCGGCCTGCACTGCATCGGCCAACACGCCCGCGAACGCAGCCGTGCGCACGGTGAAAAACTGCGCGCCATGATCGCAGACGGCGCCGCCAAGCCGGCGGGTCGCCATCCGGCCGCCAACGCCCCGGGATTTCTCGAGCACGAGCACCCTCGAGCCCGCGGCGGCGAGTTCCCGAGCTGCCCTCAGGCCCGCGATCCCGGCCCCCACCACGACGGCTGCCGGCGGCCCGGCTTCCCGGGTCACGGTGAGTTCCCTGACGGCGGGAAGAGCATCCGCATCGGGTCGGTCGTGAGCGGCATCCGGCTCGAGGCGAGCACCTCGCCGGCCGCGCAGCCCGCCATCATGCCGATCGTTTCGGCCATCGACCGCACCCGTGGGTAGATGTGCGCCTTCTCCGGCGGAAACTGCGACGCGTAGCAGGCAATGGCGGCGAGCTTCGTGTCGAGGTGGCCCGCGATGTCGACCACGATCGGCCAGTGGCCGTGCGGCACCGAGGCCACGCCGGCGAACAGAAAATACGTGAGGAACTGCGGCACGGTGTGCACCGGCAGGCTGGCGAAGGTGTCGTCCCACTTGGAGAGCCGCGAGTAGAAGACCGCCGCCTCCGTGATCGCCACCGCCTGGGCGTGATCGGGCGAGGCGAGCGGCGTCTTGTCGGCGAGGCCGAGCACGAGCCGCGGCCGCCAGCGGCGGACAATCGTGGCCAGCGCCACCCGCGGCTCGAAGCCGTCGAACAGCCGGCGATTGGTGAAGGAAAGCGTTTCGCGGTGGACCACACCGAGTGCCTTCGCGGCGGCGGCGGCCTCGCGGAGCCGCTCCTCCGGCCCGCTCGACCGGGGCGTGGGCTCGCCGTCGGTGAGATCGACGATGCCCACGCGATAGCCCTGCGACGCCAGCAGTGCGATCGTGCCACCGCAGCCGATCTCGACGTCGTCTGGGTGGGCGCCCACCGCGATCACGTCGAGGGGCTCGGGAAGGTCGGCCATGGCGGTCACGTCGGCTTCGTGGCGGCGATCAGGAAGATCGGGTTGATCGCCTCGAAGCGGATGCGGTCGAGCTGCTCGATGCCGCGGGCGATGTTGACCATCCAGTAGGCGGCGTCGCCCGACCGCGAGCGGAGCAGCGAGTGCATCGCCGCCAGGTTCTCGATGCTGTTGCAGGCCGTCACGAGCCGACCGCCGGGCTTGAGCCGCTGCCACGCCTGCTCCACGAGCATCGCCACGTCGCGGCCGCTGCCGCCCACGTAGATCGCGTCGGGGTCGGGCAGATCCGCCCAGGCATCGGGAGCGCGGCCGAGCACCGGCGTGAGGTTGACAACGCCGAACCGGCAGGCGTTCTCGCGAATCAGCGCATGATCGTCGGGATCCATCTCGATGGCATGCACGTGGCCGTCGCGGGCGATCCTTGCCGCCTCGAGGCCCACCGAGCCGCTCCCCGCGCCCACGTCCCACATGATGCTCGTGGTGTGCAACTGGAGCTCGGCCAGCGCCAGAGATCGCACCTCGGCCGGCGTGAGCAGGCCGCGTTTCGGCCGCGATTGCAGGAAGCACTCGTCGGGATTGCCGAAGAGCCGCGTGCCCACCTGCCCGGGCTTGTCGGCCACCTTCGCCCGGCGGACGAGGATCATCACGTTCGGCGACGCGAACGAATCGCGGGCGATGTCGGCGAGGCTGCCCTGCGTGACCCGCTCGTCGGGTGAGCCGAGATTTTCGCAGACATAGGCCTGGAAGTAGTCGATGCCCTCGTCGAGCAGGGCCCGGGCCACGGCGGGCGCCGGCCACTGGTCACTCGTGAACAGGCCGACTGTTTCGCTCGACCGCACCCGGTCGATCACCCGCTCGATCGACTGCCCGGCCAGGTTGGCAAGGAAGGCATCTTCCCACGACTCCTTCACGCGGGCGAACGCCAGCTGCATGCTGCTGACATGCGGCACCACCTCGAAGCGGTCCTTGCCGAGTTTCGAGCAGACGTAGCGGGCGGTGCCGTAGAAGAGCGGATCACCCGAGGCGAGCACGACCACCCGCCGGGGGACGGCAGCCTCGATCCGCTCGACGAGCTCCTCGAGATTGGCTGCGGCCACGAGCCGGCCCCGAAGCGGTTCGGGCATGAGCAGGCCGCACGACTCGGGGCCAACGAGCACCTCGGCCGCCTCGACGAGCCGCCTCGCCTGGGCCGTCATGCCCTCGACGCCATCGTCGCCGATGCCGACGATATGGAACTTCTCCAAGGCCACCTCGATGCAGGTTCCAGGAATGCCGGGCCGGGGGGCCGCGTCGCGAATCAGGCCTGGAACGAACTTCCGCAGCCGCAGGTCTTCTTCGCGTTCGGGTTATTGAACGTGAAGCCCCGCTTGTCGATCCCGTCGTGGAAGTCGAGCGTGGTGCCGTCGAGGAACAGGTCGCTCTTCTTGTCGACCACCACGGCGATGCCGTGCTGTTCCGACTTGCTGTCGGCCTTGGGATCGAACTGCGTGTCGAAGCCGAGCGAGTAGCTGAAGCCGCTGCAGCCGCCGCCGGCCACTCCCACGCGAAGAACGGTGTCGGGGCCGAGCTTCTGCTCCGTGATGATCTTCTTGACCTCGCTGGCAGCCTTTTCGGAGAGCACGATTGACATGGGGGACTCCTGATACTGATGGGCCGGCGGTTGCCGAGACTTCTCGCATCCCGACGTCTCGAATTGTAGCCCGGTGGCCCCGCCCCGGAAAGCCCTGCTCGCGTCGGCGCCGCGGACCGCGTTCAACGCACCGCCGCCGTGCCGCTCACGGGTTGACGCCTTCTCGAGCACTTCCCACCCCACCCGTAGGTGCAGATTGTCCAACCTGCACGCGGGCCCCCGCAGGTTCAACAACCTGCGGCTACCGGCCAGCTACGCACCACCGCCCGAAAGGCCCAATCGCGTGAGTGAGGGAGCCACGCATGGCGGCAGTTCACATCGCCCGCAGCCGGGCGACGCCCGCGGCGATCCGCGATGCAGCCTCGTCGATCTCCGCCTCGGTCGTGAACCGCGACACCCCGAACCGCAGGCTGGCCCGGGCCTGATCGTCGTCGAGCCCGAGCGCGAGCAACACGTGGCTCGGCCGCGGGCTCTCCGACGAGCAGGCGCTGCCGGAACTCACCGCGAGCCCCTCGCCGGCGAACGTCACGAGAAGCGACTGCCCGTCCACGCCGGGGATCTGCACGTTGAGGTTGTTGACGAGCCGCAGCGGCTGCCCCGCATCGTCGGCGGCATCGAGGGCGGGCCCGTTGACCACCACGCCCGGCACGCCGGCATGCAAAGCCTTCCAGAGACGGTCGCGGAGCCCACGCATCCGCGGTGCTTCGCCGGCGAGGCCCGCGGTGGCCAGCCGCGCCGCCTCGGCGAGCCCCACGATCCCCGGCACGTCGAGCGTGCCGCTCCGCATCCCGCGTTCCTGGCCGCCGCCAAACACGAGCGGCTCCACGCGAACCGCGCGGCCGCGGCGGCGCACATAGAGAGCCCCGACGCCCTTCGGCCCGTGAAACTTGTGCGCCGAGAAGCTGGCGAGATCGGCGTCGATCGCATCGACGTCCACCGGCAGCCGGCCGATCGCCTGGGCGCAGTCGACGTGCAGCAGCGCCCCGGCGGCATGCACCCGCGCCGCGATCGCCGGCAGATCCTGGATCACGCCGATTTCGTTGTTGGCCAGCAGCACCGACACGAGCACCGTGTCGGGCCGCAGCGCCGACTCGAGGTCGTCGAGGCGAATCCTGCCGGGCACGCCGGCCTCCCGCTGCCCGACGACCGGCAGCCGCGTCACGCCCCACCCCTCGCGCTCGAGATGCTCCATCGGATCGAGCACGGCGTGGTGCTCCGTGACGACGGTCACCACGTGGCCCCGCCCGGAGCCCGCCGCGCCGCCGAGGCGGCCGTGTCGGGCCGCGGTGCCGAGGATCGCCAGGTTGGTGGACTCGGTCGCTCCGCCGGTGAACACGATCTCTCGCGACTCGGCGGCGATCGTCGCCGCGAACGTTCCCCGGGCCGCCTCCACCGCCTCGCGGGCCTCGCGGCCCATCGCATGGGTGGCGCTGCCGGCGTTGCCGTAGTGGTCGGTGAGCCACGGCAGCATCGCCTCGAGCACCCGCGGATCGAGCCGGGTGGTGGCGTGGTTGTCGAGATAGATCGGAGGCTGCCGCTCGGCCATGACGTCAGCCGAGTGTACCCTCGCGGATCGCGTCGAGCGTGATCTGCGACCAGGTCTCGAAGCGGTCGCGGTCGGCGAGCAGGGCCTCCAGGGTGGCGAAGCCGCACTCCACGAGTTCGCTCTCCCGCGACGACACGCCGGGCTTCTCCAGCTCCAGCACGTGCACGATCCCGAGGTGCACGCTCCCCACGGCGTTGGAATCGTCGTTGATGAGCCCCACGCAGCGGGCTGCCCACGAGCCGTCGATCGCGATCTCCTCGGCGAGTTCCCGCCGCATGCCCGCGTCGTAGGAGGTGTCGTCGCCGTGCTCACCGTCGATGCTCGAGATGTGGCCGCCGATCCCGACCGAACGCTTGGCCCGCAGCCGGGCCTCGCTCTGGCCGCCGCCGCGGGTGTAGGCGAAGTAATGCGGGGTGCCGGCGGCATCCCGCCACGAGAGCACGCAGTAAGGAATCAGCTGCTTGAGCGACGGATCGTCTTCGACCGTCGCCCGGGAACGCCACGAGGTGTGGGCGGGGTCGAGGAGCACCGAGAGGTAGGACTGCGTGTCGCCGCAGAAGCCCTGAAAGGCGCCCACGCGATCGAACAGGGCCCGCGGCACCACGAGCACGTCTTCCTGCGGCAGTCCCGACATCCTTGACTCCTTGGTGAGCTCTCTGCGAATCCTCTGGCTACACGATCAGCATCGCATCGCCGTAGCTCAGCATCCGGTAACGCTCCCGGATGGCCTCGGCGTAGGCCCGCATCACGAGGTCTTGCGAGGCCCGTGCCGACACGAGCACCATGAGGGTTGTCCGCGGCATGTGGAAGTTCGTCAACAGGCAGTCGACCACGCGGAACGGAAACCCGGGTTTGATGAACAGGTCGGTCGTGCCCGACCACGGCGAGAGCGTGCCGCTCAGGGCGGCCGTTTCGAGCGTCCGCACGGCGGTGGTGCCCACGGCCACCACCCGGCCGCCGCGGCGTCGGGTGCGTGCGACGGCCTCGACCGTCTCGGCGGGGCAGGTGCACCACTCGGAGTGCATCACGTGGTCGGCGATCCGGGCGGCCGTGATCGGCCGAAACGTGCCCAGCCCCACGTGGAGCGTGACGGCGGCCCGTTCGACACCCCGCGCGGCGAGCGCTGCGAAGATCTCGGGCGTGAAGTGGAGGCCCGCGGTCGGCGCCGCGGCCGAGCCCGCCTCCCGGGCGAACACGGTCTGGTAGCGGTCGAGGTCGCCCGCCTGCTCGATGCCGCCGCGGATGTAGCCGGGGAGCGGCACCCGGCCCACACGGAGGAGCACGGCCTCGGCTGGCTCATCTGCCGCGGTTCCGAGCGGCCGCACGAGCCATGCGCCCCCCGCGGCCCGGCCGAGCAGTTCGAGCACCTCGCCGTCGGTGCCATCGCGGGCCGTGAGTACGATCCGCTCGCCGGGCTGCGGCCGGCCGCGGGTCTGCGCGAGCACGGCCCACGCGCCGGCATCGGGCCCACCATCCGATCCGGCGGCCTCGCGCCGCAGGAAGAGCCCCTCCCAGCGGCCTCCGGTCGCCTCGCGTCGGCCCACGAGCCGCGCCGGCACCACCTTCGTGTCGTTCACGACCACGAGATCACCCGGCTGGAGCAGCGTGGGCAGGTCGCGGATCGTGCGATGGGAGAGCGAGCCGTCGGCCCGATTCACGACCAGCAGCCGCGCCGCGGCCCGGTCGGCGAGCGGCTCCTGCGCGATGAGGCCCTCGGGCAGGTCGTAGGCGTATGTATCGGCAGCCTCGGGATCGCGGTCGGTCATGCCAGGATGCTACCGCGCCGGACGTGACGCAGCCGTACCGCTCACGCGGTTACGCTTCCTTCGTCTGAAAGCCCAATCGCGTAAGCGATGGGGATGCGTGCCGGGAGACGCCGGGGCCGGACGTGACGCAGCCGTACCGCTCACGCGGTTACGCTTCCTTCGTCTGGAAGCCCAATCGCGTAAGCGATGGGGGCCTCGTGAGGTTCATCTGGCGCGCGGATAAGATGGTGCGGATGGCGTCCAGCATTCATACCAGCGTTCTCCCGGCCGAAGTGCTCTCGTTCCTCGCCGTCGAGCCCGGCATGACGGTGGTCGACGGCACGCTCGGGGGCGGCGGCCACACCCGGCTGCTCGTCGAGGCGGTGGGTCCGAACGGCCGCGTGATCGCGCTCGACCGTGATCCCGCCGCGATCGACCGGGGAGCCCGCGAACTCGCCGGCAGGCCGGTGCGTTTTGCGCAGGCCAACTTCTGCGACATCCCCGAGGTGCTCGACGTGCTCGAGATCGACCGCGTCGATTGCGTGCTGCTCGACATCGGCCTCTCGAGCGACCAGCTCGCCGACGAAGCCCGCGGATTTTCGTTCGACTCCGAGGGCCCGCTCGACCTCCGCTTCGATCCCACGGAGGGCGAGCCCGCCTGGCGGATGGTCAACCGGCTCCGGCCCGAGACGCTCGCCGACATCATCTACGAGTTTGGCGAGGAGCGATTCAGCCGCCGGATCGCCCGCCGGATCGCCGACGCCCGCGAACGAGAGCCGATCAAAACGGCTCGCGACCTCGCGCGGATCGTGGTCGCCGCCGTGCCCCGGCAGAAGCCGCCGCAGCGGATTCATCCGGCCACCCGCACGTTTCAGGCCCTGCGGATCGCCGTCAACCAGGAACTCAAGAGCCTGCGAATCGCGCTGGAGCGGATCCCCAGCCGCCTGGCGCCGGGCGGCCGGCTCGCGGTGATCTCGTTTCACTCGCTCGAAGACCGGCTGGTGAAGGAGGCGTTTCGCAACCGGCAGGTGTGGGAGGCCCTCACGAAATCGCCCGTCGAGGCGTCGGATGAAGAACTCGCGGCGAATCCCCGCAGCCGTTCGGCCAAACTCCGGGCGGCCCAGCTCCGCGACCCCTCGGCACCCGCCGACGAGTGATCCGGCCGGGCAGCCGTACCGCTTACGCGTTTACGCTTCCTGCCTCTGGAAGCCCAATCGCGTAAGCGATGGGGACAGCCTGAAGCTCACGTGATGGGCGGGAGGGCTGTGTCACGGCCCCCGCCCCCGGAGTCTGGGCAAGCTGGGCGACGCACGTCCGCGGCCGCCGATCTGGCGACAAGCGGGCGATTTCAGCACACTTCCGCCCCCACGCCCGGCCTTCGCCGGCGCAGGGTTCCGCGGACGTTTCATGGGACGAGAAACCAGACTTCTTCTCGGCTTCCTCGCTCTGCTGGCAGGCGTCTTCCTCGGCGTGCTGTCGATGAAGCTGCTTGTTCGCAGGCCGCCGCCCGGCACCGGCCCCGACGTGCATGCCGACATCGCCGCGGTCGAGTCGCAAGATCTCGTCGACCCACCGGCCCTTGCCGCCCCCGAGCCGACCGCGGCGGGAGCCACCTCGCGGTTCGCACGGAATGACGACGTCGCATCGCCGCCGCGCCGCGACCCGTTCGTGGCCCCCGCCACGTTCGAGGCGGCCGACGACGCAGCCGCGATGCCTCGCGTTGACGCTCGAGCGACGCTCGATCCACCACCGCCCAGTCCGCCACCCCGCTTCACGACCGGGGCTCCGCCCTCCGCCCCGGCGGTCGCGTCCCTGGCCGGGCCCGTGATGTCGCAGCCCGGCAGGCCGCCGATGATCGGCGGGGCGCACGTGGCCGGGCCCGGCGACTCATGGTGGTCGCTGGCGGAACAGGCGTATGGCGACGGCCGACTCTACCGGGCGCTCTTCGCCTGGAATCGAGCGCTCGACCCGCGGGTGTCGCTCGTGCAGGGCACCCCGATCGAGATTCCGACCCTCGACAAGCTCCAGGCCGCCTGGCCCGCGCTCCTGCCGGCCGACTGACGCTCCGCGTGGGCCGGCGATGGTCGTGGAGATCTTTCCGCAGCCACCCGAGCACGGAATCAGCGAGGGGCTGCCAGTGCCCCGGGAGCCGGACCATGGGAGCAAGCGAAGCCAGGATGGCGAAGCGCAGCGATCGTGCAGTGAGCGTCGGGCATGATGCCCGACGCGAACGTCCGGCGACGGGGCACTGGCACCCCCTCGCTCGCGTCGCCACCAATCGGGCTCCCAGCGCTCACGCGAGTGGGCTTCCCGACGCCGGGCGAGCGACTACTTCGCGCCGAACTTGTAGGCGGCGTTCTTGGGGTCGAAGTCGGCGTCGGTGAAGCCGTTGTTGGGCTTCACGTTCATGTAGGTGTACTCCTCCATGAGCACCGGCTGCCCACCCTGCTCCTGCGGCCAGTCATAGGCTTCGTAGCGGATCGGAATCAGGTATTCGTCGTCGATGAACACCCTGGCCAGATGGAAGCGGAAGTTCCGCCGCGGCACCGGGTGCACCACCTGCACGCAGGTGCAGATCCGGCCGTTGACCTTCGCATCCTTGAAGAAGTTGACCTCGCACTCGCCGAACTGCTTGTCGTGCTCGGCGACTTCGACGAGCCGCTTGGCGAGATTCTCCACGCCGATCTCGGTGACCGCGTAGCGGTTGCCCTGCATCGCCAACGCCCCGTTGGGCTTGAGCGACACCGTGCCCACCATCGCCCGCACGCCGCTGCCGGCGTGGGCGAGCATGTTGCCATCGTTCTGGCCGTCGACCCAGATCACCTCCTGGCCCTTCACCGTGTCGGGAGCCAGGAAGTAGAGATACACGCTGAACGGCTCGTGCCGGACCTTGGCGAACATGTATTCGTGCTCGCCGAGTTTGCCGTCGATTCGCTCCCGCTTCACGACGGTGCAGGAGTAGTCTTTGATCTTGGATCGCAGCCCGGCGAGCCCCCGCTGCGCGAGTTCGAGCGCCGGCTCGAGCGGATGCGCGCCGGCCACGGCGGCCTGCGCGTCGGCGGCGCCGACGTTGCCCTGGGCCACATCGCCGTTGGGAACGAGCCCCGGGCCCTGCGGCGCCTGGCCGACGGCGACTGCGGCGGCAAGCGCCACCACCATGGAGAGCGGGGCCACGACTCCGCGAACGATCGGCGAACGGAACACGCGACTCGGGGCACGACGGGCCATCGATCCCTCCATGGATCAGCAGAATGAGGACGCTCCCCGTCGTCATCGACCGGGAGGGCGGGGAGTCTATAGGGGCCGCCACGGAGGCCGCCATGCCAGTTCCAGCCAGAAAAAACCCCGCATTCGTGCCGGAAACGGCACCGGCTTGTCCGCCGGCCCTCGGCCAACCATGCTCGATTTTCCCGCCGTCGCCTCAGCCCGCCTTCGCCCATGGCCGCCACCAGCCTGTCGTCACCCGCAGAATCGCTCCAGGTGGCCTGCGTCGAGTCGCAGCCCTTCGGCCAGAACACCTACGTGGTGAGCCGGCCGGGAGCGGCCGAGTGCCTGGTGATCGACCCCGGATTCGAGCCCGACGCGATCGTCGACTGGATCGAGTCGCGGGGACTGAAGCCGGTGGCCATCCTGCTCACCCACGGCCATTCCGACCACATCGCCGGCAACGCCGCCCTGCGGACACGCTGGCCGGACCTGCCGATCCTGATCGGCAGGCACGACGCGGAGAAGCTCACGAGCCCCGCCGGCAACCTCTCGGCGGCCTTCGGGCTCTCGATCACGAGCCCGCCGGCCGACCGGTTGCTCGACCACGGCGAACGGCTGAACCTCGCGGGGATCGACCTCGTGGTGCGAGAGATTCCCGGGCATTCGGCCGGCCACGTGGTGTTCGTGGCCGAGGGCCTCGAGCCCCCGGTGGTCTTCGGGGGCGACGTGCTCTTCCGCGAGGGCATCGGCCGCACCGACTTCGCCGACGGCGACTTCGCCAGCCTCGCCACCGGCATCCGCCGGCACCTCTACGGGCTGCCCGGGCAGACGATCGTCTACCCGGGCCACGGCGAGCCCACGACCGTCGGGCACGAACGGCGACACAACCCCTTCGTGACGGCCGAACGGAGCGACGATTGACCGTGTCCGTGGCCGCCGTTGAAGATGCTTCCATGCTCTCCCCCGCCGACATCACCGGGCAGCAGTCGCCGCCCCCGCGGCAGGCCTCGGGCCGCTCGCCCCTGTGCCGCATGGCGGGCCTCGGCCTCGCCGGGCTCGCCCGGCTCCTGGCGGGAGCGAGCATCCGCTGGATCGCCAGCCAGCCGGACACCTGCCAGCGGGTGTACTTCGCCAACCACACCAGCCACCTCGACGCGCTGGTGGTCTGGTCGTCGCTGCCCCAGGCGATCCGCGAACTCACCCGGCCGGTGGCTGCGAAAGACTATTGGTCGCGGGGCTTCGTCCGCCGCTGGCTGGCCGAGGAGGTGTTTGACGCGATCCTCATCGACCGCACCGACATCAAGGTGCACCAGAGCCCCGTCGACATGATGCTCCGCGAGGCCGGCACCACCCATTCGCTGATCGTCTTTCCCGAGGGCGGCCGGAGCGTGAGCGGCGAGGTGGGCGAGTTCAAGAGCGGCCTCTACTACCTCGCCAAGAAGCGGCCCGACATCGAACTGGTGCCGGTGCACATCGACAACCTCAACCGCGTGCTGCCCCGGGGCGAGTTCCTGCCCGTGCCCCTGCTCTCCTGCATCAGCTTCGGCCCGCCGCTGTGGCTGGAGCGGGGCGAAGCCAAACTCGACTTCCTCGCCCGGGCCCGCCGCGCCGTGCTCGCCCTCAAGGAATGACCCGGCCGCCGGCCCCCGACGCATGACGCCCGCATGAACGACAACCGCACCATCGCGCTCGTCGCCGGCGTGCTCGCCCTGCTGAGCGTCGCCACGGCCGTGGGCCAGTTCCTCAAGCGGCACCCCGACCGTGGCCTCGACCCCGCCGCGATCCGCACCTTCAACAACCGGCTCCGCGGCTGGTGGATCCTCTGCACGGTGCTCGCCGCCGCCTTCTGGCTCGGCACCACCGCCACCGTGATCCTCTTCGGCCTCGTCTCCTTCTGGGCGCTTCGCGAGTTCATCACGCTCACGCCCACGCGGAAGGGCGACCACCGGGCCCTGTTCTGGGTGTTCTTCCTGTTCACGCCGCTGCACTACGTGCTCGTGGGGCTCAACCGCTACGACGTGTTCAGCGTCTTCCTGCCCGTGTATGCCACCCTCTTCGTGCTGGCCCGCGTGGCCTTCGCCGGCGACTACAAGCGATTCCTGGAGCGGACGGCGAAGATCCAGGCCGGTCTGATCGTGTGCGTGTGGTGCCTGTCGTTCGCGGCCGCCCTCCTCTACGTGCCCATCGCCGGGACGTCGGGCGGGAGCGACGCCAACTTCCGGCTCCTGTTCTTCCTCATCCTCCTCGTGCAATTCGCCGACTGCATGCAGTACGCCTGGAGCCGGATGGCGGGGCGGAGGCCCGTCGCGCCCGAGGTGAGCGCCACGCGCACCTGGGAGGGGCTGCTCGGCAGCGCGACCAGCACGGCGCTCCTGGCCGCGGCGCTCTGGTGGGCGGCGCCACCGTTTCAGCCCTGGCAGGCGGCGCTGGCCGGACTGGTGGTGGCGACCATGGGCTTCGCCGGTGGCATGACGATGTCGGCGATCAAGCGCGACCGCGGCGTGAAGGACTAC
>JBJTDZ010000135.1:0-9401 GCA_046092585.1 Pirellulales bacterium
GAACCACCGCTCGTCGATGCCGCCGCGGTCGAGTCCGTAGGAGTAGTAGTCGTCGGGATGCAGACGCACCCGCTTGCCGGGGTGCAGGAAGCTCCGCGGCACCCAGGTGGGCGACAGACGCAGGATGCCCTTGCCCGCGTCGAAAGCCTTGGCGAGGGCGGCTCCGACGTTCTTGGCCTCGGGCAGAATTGCGGACTTTTTGGTGGCGGCCATGTAGTTCCTCCATGCGACGACAGGCGAGAAGACACGATGTTGTACGGGTGGTCCGGAAGGGTCGCAAGCACTGCCGGCCGGTGGCGGGGCTGCACGTTTTCGGGCAGCGCCGCGGGGGCATACACTCGTCGTCATGGGACGATGGTGGCGTGGCGGCTGCGGCGTGATGGCCGCGTGTCTGGCGTGGCTTGCAGCGGCCGGGGCAACGGCGGCCGGTGGCACGTCGTCACGCGAGGTCGCCGACCGTGTGCTCGCCTGCACCGTCGGGATCGAGTGTCGCGTCGAAGGCGGCAGCTTCTCGGGATCGGGCACGGTGGTCTCGCCCGACGGCCATGTGCTCACGGCCACGAGCGTGGTGCCGCCCGACGCCCGCGACGTGAGCGTGCTCTTTCCCGGGTTCGTCCGCCGCCCGGCCACGCTCGTGGCCGTGGAGCCGTCACTCGGCGTGGCGCTCGTGAAGGTGGAAGCCACGGGGCTTCCCTGCCTGCCCGCGGCCACCGCGCTGCCGCCGCCGGGCAGCCTGGCCTTCACGGCCGGCGACGTCGACGGCGTGATGCTGTCCGATGGCCGCGCCTCCTTCAGCCGCGGCGTGGTGAGCGGCATCTATCCGGTGGAGCCGCAGGGCGAATCGGCCTACGCGGGCACCGTCATCGAGACCACGGCGGCCGTGAATCCCGGCTCCGATGGCGGTCCGCTCGTCGATGGCGAGGGCCGGCTCTGCGGGGTGATCAGCCTCGCGGTGTCGCCGCTGCGGTGGCAGGGCGTCGCGGTGCCGGCGGCGGTGCTGCGCGAGAAGTTCGCGGCGCTTGCCCACGTGGCGTTGCCGACCAACGCCGCGGCTGCGGCGGCCGAGCCCGAGGCACTCGCCGGGCTGCGTCGCGCCGCCAGCGCGGTCGCTGGCCAGCTCGTGGGCATCGAGGTGGAACGTACGTGGGGCCCCGAGCGGCTGACCGTGGGGTCGTGGGCCGAGCACCGCGGCACGATCACCGGCTGGGAGAAGCTCGCCGAGGCCGATCGCCGCCGCCGGTTCGCGGCCTTCGCCGATCGCGTGCGGATGTTCGAGGTGAACCAGCTGCTGCGTCGGCCGCCGGGCGCGGTCACCGGCCTCGTCGTCTCCGCGGACGGCTTCGTGCTCACGAGCCTCTTCAACGTGGGCGACGACACCGCCTTCGTGGCGAAGGCCACCGGCCGTCCACCGGTGCTCGCCGCCGATGCCCCGACTGAAAAACTCCTCGCCGAGCCGGAGGGCGGCCTCGAGTCGAAGCCCAACGCGATCCGCGGCATTCGCGTGGTGCTTCCCGATGGCAGCCGCCGCGAGGCCCGGATCCACGCGCGGCACGAACCGCTGGGGATCGCGCTTGTGAAGATCGACGCCGAGGGGCTCGCCTGGTGCGATCTGGCCGCAACGGCCACGTCGCCGCAGCTCGGTGACCACGTCGCGCTCGTGGGCCATCTCGCCGGGGCCACGCCGGCGCACACCGTCAACGCCGGCATCGTGAGCGCCGCCTCGCGCAACCGCGGCTACCGCTTCCAGACCGACGCGCTCCTCAACTACGGCAACTCGGGCGGGCCGGTGATCGATCCGGTCGGCAACCTGCTCGGCGTGGCCACCGCGCCGATCGAGCCCGACACGATCCTCGGCAGGATCGTGCCCCCCGCGGGCCTCATGCGCTGGACCCATGCCCCGAACTCGGGCGTGGGCCTCGTGGCCCGGGCCGACCGCATCGCGGCGGTGCTCGAGGAGCTCAAGGCGGGCCGCTCCTTCGACCGGCCGCCGGGGCCGTTTCTCGGGGTGCAGGCCGACGAATCGCGGGCCCTCGGTGACGATGTCGTGATCGGCGGCGTGGGCCCCGGCTCGCCCGCGGCGGAGGCCGGGCTCGCGAAGGGCGACGTGCTCGTCGCCTTCGACGGCGTGGAGCTGCGGAGCTGGCGGGATCTCACCGAGCGGATCGCGGCGTCGAAGGCGGGCGACACCGTGGAGCTCACGGTGCGTCGCCGGGCCAAGGGGCCGCGGCTGGTGGTCGCGGGCCGCGATGTGGAAACGCTCGACGATCTCCAGCGTCTCAAGCAGTCGCTCGAGCCCGGCGACACCTTCGAGGGCACGCTCACGACCGACGACACCCGCACCGTGCGGGTGGTGCTGGGGGAGAACCGTTGATGACGATCCTGCAAACGATCTCGATGCTGGCCGTCGCGTGTGCGGCGCTCGTGGCATCTGCCGCCCGTGGCGACGCCGACCTCACGGCGCTGTGCGTGAAGGTGCGGCCGGCCTACGTGTTCATCGCCGGCGGCAGCGGCGTGATCGTGCGGCCCGACGGCCTGATGCTCACCAACGATCATGTCCTCGAAAACCGCCGCTCCTTCGACGTGCGGCTCGGCGACGGCCGTTCGTTTCGGGCGAAGCTCCTGGGCCGCGACGCCGTCGGCGATCTGGCGGCGCTCAAGATCGAGGTGCCCGACGGCGAGCCGCTGCCCTGCCTGCCGCTTGGGGATTCGGAGGCGCTGCGGGTGGGCGACGAGGTGCTCGCGGTGGGCAATCCCTTCGCCCTCGGCGTGCTCGACCAGGCCCCCACCTTCACCGTGGGGATCGTTTCGGCCGTGCACCACACGCAGGGCACCTACACCGAGTGCATCGTCACCGACGCGGAGCTGAACCCCGGCAACTCCGGCGGGCCGCTCGTGACGATGGCCGGCGAGGTGGTGGGCATCAACGGCCAGATCAGCACCCGCTACGGCCTGCGGAGCAACACGGGCCTGGGATTCGCCATCGGCTCCAGGCAGATCGCGATCTGGCTGCCGCGGCTCGAGGCGGCCGGCGGCGAGGAGGTGAAGCACGCCCGGCTCGTGGGGCTCGAGTTTGCCAGCGGCGATCGCGAGAAGGCCGAGAGCGTGGTCGTGACCGGCGTGATCGAGGGCACCCCGGCGGCGGCGGCCGGCTTTCGTGCGGGTGATGCGATTGTGGCGATCGATGGCGCGCCGGTCGTGAATGGCCATCGCTACGCGGGCCTGCTCGGCATCTATCCCGATGCCCACGAGGTGGCGGTCACCGTGCGTCGCGACGGCGGCGAGGCGACGCTCACCGCGAAGCTCACCGCTCCCGCGCGGTGCAAGGTGGGCCTCGACCTCCGGCGGCCGCGGGGCGATTCGCTCGCGCCGGTGGTGGAAGAGGTGGAGGCGGGCTCACCGGCCGAGGCGGCGGGGCTGCGGCCCGGCGACGAGATCGTGGCCTTCGCGGGGCGGCGGCTGGCGTTTACGAGCCGCGAGGAGCGGAAGGCGTTCGATCGCGGCCTCCGCTCCACGATCATGGTGGGCGACGTCGTGCCGCTCACGGTGCGCCGTGCCGAGGGCGAGGGCACTGCCGAGGTGGAGCTACGCCTCGTCGGCCGCTGATGCCGCCACGATCGCGGCGGCGAGCCGTTCCACGGAGAGGGGTGCCGAGCCCTCGGCCTTGTTGTTGATCGTGATGAAGGCCTCGCGGCCCCGGGCCACGGTGCGGGTGGCGAGAGCGGCGAGGGAGGAGCGGGTCGGGAGGTCTTCCTCGACGAGCCGGTCGAAGGGGAAGTAGGCCTGCTTCGCCTCCTCGTAGCGGTGGCCGGCGTGGAGGTTCCAGCGGGCTACGACCGGCAGCGGGCAGTCGGTTCGATCGAGGCCGTAGGCCGCCGCCTGCTCGGCCACGGGCGGCATCCGGGCGTGCACCGCCAGGCAGGGCGCCACTCGTGCATCGCGAAGCGCGGCGGCGAGCGCGGCGGTGGCGAGTTCGGGATCCCGCACCTCGATGGCCAGCGTGGCGGCCGCGGGCGTGCGGGCGGCCACCACCGCCATGAAGGCGGCGATCCGGGCGATCGTGCGCGGCAGGTCGCCGAGCAGCCGGCGGCCGAGCGGCGGAAACTGAAACACGAGCGGGCCCGCCTTCGAGCCCAGCCCGGCGAGGGCCGGGGTCACGAAGGTCGCCACCGCGCCGGCGGCGTCGAGGAATGAGGGATTGTCGCCCGCCGCGGCGCCGGTGCCCGCTGCTCGCACCACCGGGTCGGTGAACGCGGCCGGGGCCTTCACCACGAAGCGGAAGCCCTCGGGCACCTGCGTGGCATAGGCCGCAAACTCCTCGCGGGTGAGCGGCGCGTAGAAGGTACGGTCGAGGCTCACCGCCCGGAGGAGCGGGTGGGCCGCGTAGGCCGGGAGGCCGTGGCGGGCGAGCGTGCGTTCGCTGGCGGGCTTGCCATTCCGCGGGGCGAACACGATCCCGGTCCACCCCGGAAACGACCAGCTCGACGTGCCGAGCCGCACGGCCGCCGGCAGGCGTTCGCCGAGGCGGCGCACGGCGTCGTCCACCTGCGCCGGGTCGACGTCATCGGCATCGCCAAACAGGGAAAGCTGGGGCATGGCACCCGCGGAGCATAGCGTGTCTACAATCCGGCCATGAGCAACGCCACGATCGTCTGGTTTCGTCACGACCTCCGGCTCGACGACAACCCCGCGCTGGTCGCCGCGGCGGCCCGCGGGGCGGTGGTGCCTCTCTTCGTGTGGGCGCCGGAGGAGGAGGCTCCGTGGGAGCCGGGGGCTGCGTCGCGGTGGTGGCTGCACCACTCGCTCGAGAAGCTCGCGGCGGCGCTCGAGAAGGCTGGGGCTCCGCTCGTGATCCGGCGCGGGCCGTCGCTCGAGGCGATCCGCTCAGTGGCCCGCGAGAGCGGCGCCACCCACGTGGCCTGGAATCGTCGCTATGAGCCGGCCGTGGTGGCCCGCGACACCGCGATCAAGAAGTCGCTCGCCGCCGAGGGGCTCGAGCCCGAGAGTTTCAATGGCGGGCTGCTCTTCGAGCCGCAGCGGGTGGCCACGAAGGAGGGCAAGCCGTATCAGGTGTTCACGCCGTTCTGGCGGGCGCTCCTCGCGCGGCCCGAGCCCGACGAGCCGGTGGCCGCGTCCCGGAAGCTCGCGGCGGCGAAGGCCGGCCTGCGGAGCGAGTCGATCGAGTCGCTTGGGCTCCTGCCCACGATCGACTGGGCCGGCACGATGCGAAAGATGTGGACCCCCGGCGAGGCCGGGGCGCGGAAGCGGCTCGATGCGTTTCTCGCCTCACGGCTTGATGCCTACGGCACCGACCGCGACCGCCCCGACCACGAGGGCACGAGCGCCCTGTCGCCGCATCTCCACTTCGGCGAGATCTCGCCCCGCCGCGTGTGGCATGCGGTGCGTGCGGCCGTGGGGGGCAAGCCGGTGGCGAAGATCACGTCGGGCGGCGCGGAGGTGTATCTCCGCGAGCTCGGCTGGCGGGAGTTTGCGAACCACCTGCTGTTCCACTTTCCGCACACGGCCAACGCCCCGCTGCGGGCCGACTACGCGAAGTTTCCGTGGGTCGACGATCCCGTGGGCCTGCGGGCCTGGCAGAAGGGCCGCACGGGCTTTCCGATCGTCGATGCCGGCATGCGGCAGCTATGGGCCACGGGCTGGATGCATAACCGCGTGCGGATGATCGTGGCGAGCTTTCTCGTGAAAGACCTGCGGATCTCGTGGCTGGAGGGAGCCCGCTGGTTTTGGGACACGCTCGTCGACGCCGACCTCGCGGCCAACACGCTCGGCTGGCAGTGGGCTGCCGGCTGTGGTGCCGACGCGGCCCCCTATTTCCGGATTTTCAATCCGACGAGCCAGGGAGAGAAGTTCGATCCCGACGGCGCCTACGTGGGCCGCTGGGTCGACATGGGCCCGGGCTATCCCGAGCCGATCGTGGATCACGCCGAGGCCCGCAAGCTCGCGCTCGAGGCGCTCAAGGTGGTGAGCCGCCCCCGAGCGTGACGCGCCACGTCACCGCATTCGGGAAGCGTAACCGCGTGAGTGGTACGACTGCGTCACGTTGGACGTGGTCCCCATCGCTTACGCGATTGGGCTTCCAGCTGCCACGCTCAACGCCACGTCCGGGAAGCGTAACCGCGTGAGCGGTACGACTGCGTCACGTTGGACGTGGTCCCCATCGCTTACACGATTGGGCTTCCAGGTCACTCTTTGATCGCGGCCTGGAGCACGCGAACGGCGGCGACCGCCTCCTTCTGCTGCTCGGGATCGGCGATCTTGCTCGCGGTCTTCTCGGCCTCGGCGGCGAGTGCCCTTGCCGCCTTGGTGTCGTCGGTGGCGTTCATCGCGGTGCCCACGGCCAGGAGGGCGTAGGTCTTGTTGGCCGAGCCGTCGATCGCCTTGGCGGCCTTGGCGGCCTCGGCGAGCAGTTCGGCGGCCTTCTCCTTGTCGCCGCTCTTGAACCGCACGTTGGCGGCGGCGGCGAGAGCCTCGGCCTTGGGTCGGAGTTCCTCGAGCGAGCCGGCGAGCGATTCGAGCTGTTCGATCACCTTCGAAGCCTCGCCGGCCAGGTTGGCGTTGGCGTAGCCGAGGGCCACGGCGGCGAGGGCCTGGGGGCGGAAGCGGTCGGTCACCTCGTCGCTCGAGGCGAGTTCAGCGGCCTTGGCGAGTGCGGCTTTCGCCTTGCTCGACTCGCTCAGACTGCCGCCGTAGATCCGGCCCGCCTTGGAGAGGATCTCGACGCGGGCCACGGGATCGGCGAGCTTTTCCGCCATCGCCATCGCCTTGTCGACGGTCTCGCGGCCGAGCTTGCGGTCGCTGGCGTCGGCGAACCCCATGGCGATGTCGATCAGCCGTGGGGCATAGACCGCCGGATCGGCGTCGTCGGTGATGGTCTTGCGGGCTTCCTCGAGTGTCTTGATCGCTCCGGCCTTGTCGCCCGACTTCAGCTGCGCCACCGCCACCTTGGCAAGTTCGCGGGCCGGGCCACCGGGCGTCTTGTCGGCCCGGGCCTTCTTCAGCCGTTCGGCGATCGTCGCCACCTTCTTCTTGGCCTTGCCGCCGCAGCCGGCGAGTGGGGCCACGATCACGAGGCTGCAGAGCACGATCACGAGGCAGCGGGCGAGCGAGCGGATCATCGGCGCACTCCGGGCAGGGTGAGGAAAGAAGATGGTGTGAGAATGGATCAAAACTTGAGGCGGGCGCGTTGCAGCCGGGCGTGGAGCTCGGCCATGAGATCGTCTTCGGCGGCTTCGTCGTCGGCTTCGTAGGTCACCGAAAACCTCAGAAACTGCCCGCAGTCGTCCCAGGGCACGGTCGAGATCGAAAGCTCCTGGATCAGAAACTGGCTGGCATCCTGGGCGGTGGCAAATGGCTTGTCGCCGGCGGCCTTGGGGCTCTTCGTGTAGAGGAAGTAGGTGCCGCCGGGCATCTCACATTCGAAGCCGCTGGCGCGGAGCACGCCCACGAGCTTCTCCAGCCGGCGGCGATACTTCTCCCGCACCATCCGCGGGATCTCGGGATCGGCGAGCGCCGCGGCGGCGGCCTTCTGGATCGCCATGAACTGCCCGGAGTCGCAGTTGTCTTTGATGTCGGCGAACGCCCGCACGATCCGCTCGTGGCCGCACACCCAGCCCATGCGCCAGCCGATCATGTGGAAGCCCTTCGACATCGAATGCACCTCCACGCCCACCTCCTTGGCGCCGTCCACGGAGAGGAAGGAGAGGGGCTCGTCGTCGTAGGAGAGCATGATGTGGGCCGCGTCCTGCACCACGATCACGCGGTGCCGATGGGCGAACTCGATCACCCGCTTGTAGAAGTCGACGGTGGCCGTCTTGCCGGTGGGGCTGTTGGGGTAGCAGAGCACGAGCATCTTCGTCTTCGCGAGCACGTCGGCGGGGATGCCGTCGAGGTCGGGGAAAAAGTCGTTTTCGGGCACCAGCGGCAGGCGGTGCACCACGCCGCCATACCAGCGGGTGGCGGTGCCGGCCACGGGGTAGCCGGGCACGGTCATGAGCGTCACGTCGCCCGGATCGATGAAGGCGGCCGGGAGCATGGCGTAGGCCGTCTTCGAGCCGATGCAATGGTTCACCTCGGTGACGGGGTTGAGCGTCACGCCGAACTCCCGCTGCATGAAGGCGGCGGCGGCCTCCTTGAAGATGGCGATGCCGTTGTCGGCATAGCCGCGGTTCTCGGGGCGGTCGACTTCCTTCTTCATCACGGCCCGCACGTTGGCCGGGGCCATTTCGTCGTTCTCGCCGATGCCGAAATCGAGCATCCGCCGTTCGGGATGGTCGGCGAGGGCCTTTCGCTTGGCCCGCTTGATGAGCTCGAACTTGTAGATTTCGGTGCCTTTGCCAAACTTCGCGCCGCCGATCCGCTGGGCGAAGCGGTCTTGAAACCACGGATCCTGGGCGGTGTCGGCGGGGGCGGTCGTGGCCATCGTGCGAGGCATTTCCTGGGGGAAAGCGGGGCGGAAAACCTTGGCAGAATAGCGGTTTCCCAGCGGGCTTCCAACGGCCCGCGGTGGGCGAGAGAATGCCGCAGGCGATCGCGATGCGCGGCCGCCGCGCGCCCCCGTAGCTCAGTTGGATAGAGCGGAGCTTTCCTAAAGCTCAGGTCACAGGTTCGATCCCTGTCGGGGGTACTGAGTTTCCGCGTCCTTCACGACGTCAAGCGATTTTTCGCGGGCGTCGTGAAGGGTTGATGGCTCCTGATGGCCGCTGACGGCGGGTGAGGGTGACGGGTTTTGCACCGGGTAACCGGTTGGGTTTCCGATGGCCGCCGCCCAGTCCTCGGGCCGCACCCCGTGATAGTGCCGCTCGCGGATTTTTTCCGAGTTGCCGATCCACGCATTGATCGCCGTGACCGACATGTTCGGCATACGAGCCAGGTCGTCCGATCGGCTGCCACGCAGGTTCACGAACAACTTGGGCCATACTTCAACCCCGGCCTTCGCCACGAGTCGCTTGGCTTGCGTGCCAAGGTTTCGCCCACCGCGAGCCCTGGGCACCACGTAGATGGCCCCCGGCAACCGCTCCCGGAACGCTCGCTCCAAGTGGGGCCTGAGGTCACCGAAGATCGGAACCACCCGAACGCCCCGGCCGGGATGATGCTCCACCTTCTTCTCGTGGACGGTGAATACCGATTTCTCCCAGTCGATATCAGACCATTTGAGATCCTCAACTTCGCTGGGAAAGCGGAGCCCGGCATAGCGGGGCAAGGCAAAGGTCATCCGCCAATCATTGTCCGGGCAGACGGCGATTACACGCTCGATCATCTCCGGCGACACATAGAAAATTCGTTCTGCATTCACCTGTGAGCCGCAGGGCAAATCGGCAAACGGGTTGGTAGTGATGATCCGCCGACGAACAGCAGCTTTGAAAAACTGCCTTGCCCGTCGCAGA
>JBJTDZ010000136.1:0-10999 GCA_046092585.1 Pirellulales bacterium
CGGCCCAGTGGTGGGGGGGGCGGGGCGCGCCGCCCCACGCCACCCCGCGCCCCCCCGCCCCCCCCCGGCCCCCGCGGGGCGGCGCCCGCCGCGGGGGGCGCCGCCGGACGCCGCTCGGGACGGCACCAGGCGGTGTCGGCCAGGATCCGCCGCGCCGCCTCGCGATGCGCCGCGACCGCCGTCTCCACGGGATCGATACCCGGCACGCCGGCATCCGGCGGCAGCGCTGGAGGAAACGCATCGGGCTCGAGCATCGCCGGCGTGGCCGAACCGCTCGCGCGGCACACGACATCATCGGGCGTGGTGAACTGGCCGAGCAGGCCGCACCAGCCGCCGATCCGGCGCAGGAGCGGATGCCAGGGACCGGCGGCACCGGCATAGTGCGCGAAGACGGCCGTGGCGACGTGGTCACGATCCATCGCGTCGCCGAGTGTGTCGGGAAGGGCGAGCGTGGTGCAGGGTGACGTGGCGTCGAGCGGGGCCGAGGCGAGCATCGCCACGCTCGCGCCGCCGGCCTGCCAGTCGACGAGCCCCGTTCCCACGTCGGGCAGCGGCGAGCCGTCGAACAGGCTCCAGACACCCGCTCGACACCCGAAGCCGGCGATCAGCTGCGGGAGCAGCGCCGAACTGCCGCCGCCCAGCCGCACGAACGACGCCGGCACGCCGCCGACGTGCTCGCGCCACGTGGATCGAGCCCGCTCGAACGAGTCGAGGATCTCCTCGGGAGCGAGGGAATCGAGCGGGCGATCGTCGTCGAGGCCGCCGCAGAGACCGATGCGTCCCGCCGCCGCGGCCTCCCGCAGCAGAGCGAGGGCGGCGGGCCGGGCTGCGGCGAGGTGGCGGATCGTGGCCCCTGATGCCGCGAACG
Organism: Pirellulales bacterium; assembly: GCA_046092585.1. GTDB lineage: Bacteria > Planctomycetota > Planctomycetia > Pirellulales > UBA1268 > QWPN01. The sequence goes on from JBJTDZ010000136.1 coordinate 869, forward strand.
ACACGGGCACCGCCGCGGCACACTCCGCAGCGATCGCCTCGGTGGTGGTGGAGGGCGCGAGGAGCACGAGATCGACGATCCACGAATCGACGGGGTAGTAGCGGCCGCGACTCGCCTCGAGGGAGGCGAAGCACTCGGCGAGGGGCGGGCGAACCTCGTCGTCGCGACCCTCGACCGCGGCCCGGGCGGCGGCCGTCACTGCCGTAGCGAACGCGGCCCGGTCGATGTCGAATGCCGACCGCATCCGGCGGGCGAGCAGGTCGGCCAGCAGGACGGCCAGACCCAGGGCCTCGAAGTCGGCCGCGTGCTGCTCTCCCGGCAGCGGACCGGCAGCGAGGCCCGGCACGAGCCGCGCCGCCGCGGCACGGGCAATCGCCGCGGAGCCGGCGACGCGCCGCACGAAGAAGGCATCGGCGGCGGCGCGGCCGTCGAACTGGGCGGCGAAGCGGTCGTCCCAGCGGGCGGGCACGATCCCGACCGCCACCGTCTCATCGGCTGGAAGATCGACACTCGCCCATTCCGGCGGTGCCGATGCCGCGGCGATCAGGCTGGGGTGCCATGCAGCCACCCAGGCGGCGAGCAGGTCGTCGGCCTCCTCGGGCTGGAGCCACGTGGGAAAGTCGTCGAGCGTGTGGCAGGGGAGGAAGACCTTCGTCGAACGCACGGCAGCCATGACCGGGAGTGTAGTTGACGAGGGCGGCCGCCCGGCGGAACACGGCCCGGGCGTTTGACAGGGCTCGCGAGCCGTTCGTAAATTCGTGTGTGGGCGGGAGTTGCCCGCCGACCCCCTCCCCTTCCCGGCACCACCACCCATCCTCCTCTCGCTTCCGGGAACAGGCTCGCCAGATGGCCCGCAGTCCGTACGCCTGGGGAATCGACATCGGCAAAGGAGGCCTCAAGGCCCTGCGTTGCCGGATGTCCCCGGAGAACCCCGGCAAGCTGGTGGCCGACGCCTTCGAGTACATCGAATACCCGAAGATGCTCTCGCAGTCGGACGCCGACCCGGTGGAGCTCGTGCGGAACGCGATCGAGGAGCTGAAATCGCGGCACTCGCTCCAGGGCGACCACGTGGCCGTGGCCGCCCCGGGCCAGGCCGGCCTCGCGAAGTTCATCAAGCTGCCGCCGATCGAGGCGAAGAAGATCCCCGACATCGTCAAGTACGAGGCCAACCAGCAGATCCCGTTCCCGCTCGACCAGGTGGTCTGGGACTGGCAGCGGCTTGCCGGCGGGGTCGAGGACAGCGGCTTCGTGATGGATGCCGAGGTGGCGTTGTTCGCGATGAAGCGCGAGCAGGTCGCGAAGGCGCTCGCCCCGCTGACCAACGTCGGCGTCGCCGTCGACGTGCTGCAGCTGCAGCCAGTCGCGCTCGCCAACATGGTGATCTTCGACCAGTTGCCGCCCTTGGCCAGTGTCGACCCCGATAACCCGCCGCCGTCGACGGTGCTGGTGTCGATCGGGGTCGACTCAACCGACATCGTGGTGACGAACGGCCTGAAGGTCTGGCAGCGGAGCATGTCCATCGGCGGCAGCACCTTCACGAAGGCCCTCGTGAAGGAGATGCAGTACACCTTCCAGAAGGCCGAGCAGGAAAAGCGCAACGCGGTGCGGGCGAGCGATCCACGGGCCGTGTTCAAGGCGATGCGGCCCGTGTTCAACGAGTTCGCCTCCGACCTGCAGCGGTCGCTCAACTACTTCACCGGCACCGACAAGTCGGCGAAGATCGGCCGGGTGCTGCTGCTCGGCAACGCCGCCAAGCTCCGCGGCCTCTCGGACTTCGTGGCGAAGCAGTTGCAGCTCGACGTGCAGCGGCTCGACAAGTTCGCCAACCTCGAGGGCGCGTCCGTGCTCGGCGCCACCGCCTTCCGGGAAAACCGGATGGCGTTCGGCACGGCCTACGGCCTCGCGCTGCAGGCGGTCGGAGGCGCGGCACTCGGCACCAACCTCGTGCCCCGCGAGGTCGTGCTCGATCGGATGATCGCCGAGAAGAAGCCCTGGGCGGTGGCCGCGCTGCTCGGCCTGCTCGCCGCGGCGGTGCTCAACTTCACGGGCCTCTTCCTCGCCTGGCAGACCTACGCCCCCGACAAGTATTCACCCGCCTTTGCGGCAGCCGATCAGGCCAAGGCGCGATCGGCGACCGCCGTCGCCGCCGTGGAGACGCTCAAGACGAAGCGCGGCGAGACCGCCGCATGGCAGCAGTACCTCGTGCGGGTGCAGGACCGGCGGTTTCAGACGCTCGACATGATGCGGGCTCTGGCCTCGCTCCTGCCGAGCGATCCCGCGGGCCAGGTGCCTGCCGATCCGGGCGACCGCAGGGAACTCCACGTCGACAGCCTCGACATGCAGTATTTCCCCGACCTGGCCGCTTGGTTCGCGGGCGTGAAAAGCCAGTGGGAGCAGACGAAGGCCGAGGAGAAGAAGGAGACCGGGGCCGACGTCGCCGCCCCTCCCACCGCGGAGCACGCGGCCGAGAATGCCGCGGAGGTGACCGACGGTGGGCAGCCCGCTGGTGATCCGGCAGCTCCGCCCGGCGACGAGGCGGCGGAGCCGGTGGCCGAGGGCCCGCAGGGTCCGGGCTGGGTGGTGCAGATCACGGGCCACCACTTCCACAACCAGGAGCAGGGCAACGAGGGGGAGCAGTTCGTGCGGTCGACGATCGTCCGCAATCTGCTCGGCAACGGCGCCGACGTGCTCGTCTCGGCCGGCGAGAAGTCGGGGGAACTGGTGCCCGTGGCCGAACTCGGCATCGGCTACCCGGTGATCGTGGAGTCGACGCCGATCGCCACGGTCGAGGTGCAGACCTCGCAACTTCCCGATGTGGCCGCGGGCGGGCCCGGCGGCCAGCCGGGTAACGACACCGCCAAAGCCACGACGAAACTGAAGCGATACGACTTCATCCTGCAGTTCTCCTGGCAGCCGACCGTGCCCGGATCGAAGGCGCCGACACCGGCGGCGCCCCCGGCCGATCCGGTCGCACCCTGAGCCACCGTCCGAGCCACCATGCCCCAGCTTCCCGAACAGATCCGGCCTTACGTCGCGGCCATCGCGAAGTATCACTTCTGGATCCTTGCGGCCATCGTGCCGCTCGTGCTCCTGCCGATGCTCTTCAACGGCCAGGCCAGCCTCGACTCGAGGATCGCCGCGCAGAAATCCCAGATCGAGTCGCGGGTGGCATCGCTGCGCGGCGTGCAGGGAATCACCGAGCATCCCAACGAATCCTGGTCGAAGGCGATCGAGAAACAGACCACCGCGATCCGCGACCAGACACTCGCCGAGTGGAGCCGCTTCTGGAGCGACCAGAAACCGCTGCGGTCGTGGCCTCCCCGGCTTGGCGAGGATTTCCTGAAGGCGGTGTATCGGCTTAAGCCGGACGGGAAGCTGGAACGCCCCTTCCTGCTCCGCTACCAGAACACCGTGCCCGACCTCGTTCGCGAGCTGCCCCAGCGAATGGGAGCCGAAGACCTGATGCTCGACGCGCAGCCGGGTGCCGCCCCGGTGGCACCGCGGGGCGCACGGCCGGGCCCATCGGGTGAGTTCGGCGGGGTGCCGGGGCAGCCGCGGCCGGGCCGGGCCGCCCGGGGCCCGACGGCGCTCGTCGAGTGGCGGGCCGAGGACCAGAAAAAACTCATTCAATCGTTCTCCTGGACCAAGGCTCCGTCGACGGCGCAGGTCCTGCTCGCGCAGGAGGAACTCTGGATCTACGGGCTTCTGTGCGACGCGATCAAGCGGGCGAACGCCGGTGCGACGGCCCCGTTCGACGCGTTGATCGTGGGCGTGGAGGAGCTGGCCGTCGGCTATCCGGCGGCGGAGGATCGCCCTGGGGGTCAGGGCGGGAGCCGCGTGATCCTGGCTGCCCCTGTCGCCGCCGCCCCCGGCGAGATGCCTCCCGGGGGCATGCCTCAGGGAGGCGGGATGCCGACAAGCGGCATGCCGGGCATGGAGGAAGCCACCGGCCCGGCGACGCGGCCACCGCATCCGCGGTTTGGTGGTGGCGGCAGCGGCATGGCCATGCCTGGAGGCGTGCCCATGCCGGAAGGAGCGGCCGACGGCGCCGCAGCGGCCGCCTCGCCCGACGACCCGCTGCGGGAATGGATTTACGTCGACTTCAACGGCAAGCCGCTCTCCGCAGCCGAACTCGCGACGGTGCCGGACGCGAGGCTCGTGCACCTCGTGCCCTTCACGATGCGGCTGGTGATGGATCAGCGGCGCATCGACGCCCTGATGGCCGACCTGGCCGCAGCACCGGTTCCCGTGGACGTGCGTCAGGTGCGGATCAACGTGGCCGCGCAGGCCGGGGCCCCGGGTGCAGCGGGGTTCGGCGGGCAGTCGGGATCGGTTGCCACCGGCGGGCCCCGGATGTCGGAAGGAGCCGGCCAGACGCGGCGCCCGTACGACGTGATCGTGGAACTGCGGGGGACGGTGGGCCTGGCGACCCTGCCCGACGCCGCCGCGCTGGGCGGTGGCGAGCCGGCCGATGGGGAGGGTGGCATATGAAGCGACCGGGCATCTCGTTCGACAAGGATGCGATCCTTGCCTTCCTGCTCGCCCATGTCGAGAAGTTCGTGGTGGCGATCGTGGCCCTCGGCGCCCTCGGGCTCGCCTGGGGTGGCCTCGACGCCCTCCGGTTGAAGAGCGTGAAGCCGGACCAGACCCCGGACGCGCTCCGCGATTTCACGGCGCGGGTCAACGTTCACATCGATGCCGCATCCAAGCCTCCTGCGGATGCCCTTCCGCCGCTGCCGCGGCTCGCGGAGGCGATCGAGCCGTGGCGTCCAGGCGAGGTGATGATCGCCCCACCTCCACAGACGGCGCTGCTCGACAAGCCGCTCTTCCAGGAACTGGCAAAACGCATGAAGCCCGATGTGTTTGCCATCGAGGACCTGCAGGCCGTGGCAGGCGTGGCGGTGTTTCCCGGCGCGGATGATCCGGCGGGCATTGCACCCCCGGCCCAGCCCCAGCCCCAGCCCACCAGGAAAGAGCCCGGCCCGCGCGGCCGCGGCAGGGGGCGGCCTCGCGAGGAGTCGCAGCCGGTGGAGATGCCCCAGGCGACGCCGGCCGAGGCGATGCCACGCGGCCACATCATGCCCTACGTGGTGGTGACCGGGCTGGTGCCGGTGGCGAGGCAACGGGCGGAGTTTGCCCGCTGCTTCGGTTCGGCAGGTTTTCAGGATCCACGGCTCGACCAGCCGATCTGGGGTCAATACGCCGTCGAGCGGATGACCGAGGGCGCAGGGGCGGAACGCTGGGAACGGGTCAAACTGCAGAATGTCGAGACGTTTCAGCAGGGAGGCGGTCAACAACGCGCCATGGCCGTGCCTTGGCAGCCGGAGATTCTGCCCCCGACCTTCCTGCTGGGCCCCAACGAGGCGGAGATGGGCTACGTAGCGGGCCTGCCACCGCGGATCGACGATGCGTGGGGCCTCGACACCGTGCACCCCTGGTTTCGCGGGACACTGGAGAAGTATCTCGCGGAGCGCCGCGAGGGGCTCGCGGCCGCGGCCGAGGCGGAGGCCATCCCCCTCGAGGCAGAGGATCTCGAGAAGGACGCCGACGATCACGTGGGAGACGTGCTGCTGATCGAGCAGGTGCAGTTCAGCGGCGATCCCGATCCGCAGCCGGCCGCCAACCTGGTGGCCCACGGCGTGAAGACCGCGGACGGCGACGTGACCTTCGAGGTCGATGACGTGGGCACCACGACGAAGCCGGTGTTTGTCTTCGCATCGCAGTGGGCGAGGATTCTCGACCTCGACGGCGGCGTGCAGGTCGACACCCCCTGCACGCTCCGCGTGCAGATCGAAAAGATCGGCGCGACCCCGGTGGCGCGGATCCTCGGCATCCGCTACGGGGAAGCCGCGGACGCCGAGGAGCTCGTCGACCCCGTGCCGCTGCCGCTCGCGGCCAGGGCCGGATTCATGGCGGGCGGCGGCGGCGGCGAGTTCGGGGGCGCGGTCACCGCCGGCGCCGACTTCCGTCTCTTCCGCTTCGTGGACACTGACGTGAAGCCGGGGCAGCGGTATCGCTACCGGGTGAAGTTCGCGGTGCGGAACCCGAACTTCGGCATCGACAAGCAGCACCTCGCCGATCCGGCCGCCGCGAAGGGGGAGTTTCTCGTGTCGAAGGAGAGCGCCGCCACGCCGGCCGTGCAGGTGCCCGAACCGACCGCGGTCGTGGTGCGGACGCTCACGAAGGACGAGATCAAGAAACTCAAGCGGCCCAAGGCAGGCTGGTACGAGGTGCTCGTGCTCGGCGAGGGGGCCGACACCGGAAACTACGCCCTGCGGAGCGTCATCACCGAGCCGGGTGGCGTGGCCAACGTCGATCCGTCGCTGAACAAGCCCGGAGACACGCGCATGCGGGGCGAGGCGATCGTCACCGACCGCATCCTGGTCGACGTCCGGGGCCGGCAGGAGGAGCCGGGAATCGGCACGGCCGGCGAGCCTCTCGAGATGCTTTTCGTCGATCCGGCGACTGGCCGCTTCGAGTTTGTCTCGGCCGCCGATTCCCAGGCCGCGATCGATCGTTACCGGTCGACTTTGCCCGCGATCGAGGACGGCAGGAAGCAATCCGGCAAGAATGATCCTTCCGCGGCGCCCGGCCCCGCCGCCAACCCGTTCGAACCCGGTCGCCCCTGAGATTCGCCCGTGCGTCCGCACCCCAGCGCCTTCATGACACATCGCCATCCGATTCTCGCGTTCGTCGCCGCGGTCGCACTCGCCGTCTCGCCTGCCCGCGGTCAGGAGCCGCCGGCGGCATTCGCGACGTGGACAAAAATCGAGGCGTCTGAGGAGATGCGCGACTTCCTCGGAAAACTGAAGACCGGGGAGTTTGACGATGACGCGCGGCAGTTTCTGGAGACAGGAATCCTGCGGCAGCTCGCCGCCGAGAAGAACCGGCCCACGATCGAGCGGGTACGGCGGCGGCTCCGGGAGTTTGTCCTCGGCGAGCGGGACACGGAGGCTGCGGCGCTCGAGAAGGCCAACGCCGCCGCGGCAGCGGCACTCGTGGCGATGGCCTGCGACGCCGAGGCCGACCTGATCGTGCGGGTCAACGCCATGCTCCTCGTGGGCGAACTCGTGGGCAAGGACGGCAAACCCTGGCCCGGCGCCGTGGAGTCACTCGTGACCACGGCGGCCGATCCCCAGCTCGACATGGGAGTGCGTGTGGCCGCGATCGCCGGCCTGGCCCGGCGTGGCGGCGGGGCGACTCCGGCCCTCGGCGCCGAGACGGCTCCGAAACTTCTCGCCATCGTGTCGGCGCCCGTGGGCAACGACGGGGCCGGGGGCGACTGGCTGGTGTCACGAGCCCTCGAGATTCTCCCCGCGGCGATGCCGACGGCAACGCCGGCGGCGGCAGCGGCCCTGCTCGCGTTGCTCGAAGACGACGGCCGATCGATCGACGTCCGGGTGCGGGCCGCAGCCACGCTGGGGCTCACGGTGAACGCCGAAGCGGCGGTGGATGTGCCCCGGGCGCTCGCCACCATTCGCACCGTGGCGACCGATGCCCTCGCCACCGACCTCACCGCTGCCGAGGATCGGTTGCTCGGCCGCGAACTCTCGGGCCAGCCGACAGGAGGCATGCCACCGCAGTTCGGCATGGGCGCTGAAGCTGCCGCCGCTCCGGCTGCCACGACCCCCGTCGAACCCCTGGTGGTGCGGCGGGATGCCTGGCGGCTCGCGACACTCGGCGACGCAGTGGGCTCGGCCGACGGAACCAAGGGGCTCGTAACCGTGCTGCCGGCGGCCGGCAAGCCCGCGGCCACCCGCCTGGCGGCAACCCTCCGCGACTGGGCCGCCGCCCTCGGACAGTCGCCGGACGCGGCGACGCTGAAGCAGGCGATCGCGGCCCTGACGAAAGCCGCTCCGCCGGCCGCAGCGACACCGCCCGCCACCGTGGCCCCGCCCGTGCCGGCAGACGAGCCGGCTTCCACACCGCCGGCCGACGACATCTTCTCGACGCCCGGCAACTGACCCATCGGCCAGCGGCTGATGCGGATCGCCCTCGAGCATCCGGCTGTCCCCATCGCTTACGCGATTGGGCTTCCAGACGCAGGAAGCGTAACCGCGTGAGCGGTACGACTGCAGTGGCGTTGAGGTGACCCCCCCGCATTCGAGCCTGAAGCTCGAGTTCGGGCCGTATTACTTCTTGATCAGGTCCTGCACCGTCATGCCCGACGGGATCATCGGGAGCACGTGCTCCTGGTAGGGCACCTGCACGTCGAGGATCGCCGGCCCCTCGGCCTCGATCAGCCGCGTGAGCGCCGGCACGAGATCCTTCTTTTCGCAGATCGTCTCGGCCTGCCAGCCAAAGCCCTTGGCGACCATCACGAAATCGGGGTAGCGGTCGCCCGGGGAAATGCCGTCGCCCTGGCCGCTGGCCTCGGGATGGTCGACCGGGCCGAGGTAGGTGTGGGCCCGGTTGCCCTTGAAGAAGCGATCCTCCCACTGCACCACCATGCCGAGGTGCTGGTTGTTGAGCAGCAGCACCTTCACCGGGATGTTCTCCGTTTTGCAGGTGGCAAGCTCCTGGATGTTCATCAGGATGCTGCCGTCGCCGTCGATGTCGACGACGAGCGCCTCCGGCCGGGCGACCTTGGCACCCATCGCCGCCGGCAGACCGAAACCCATCGTGCCCAGGCCGCTCGAGGAAAGCCAGGTCCGCGGCTCACGGAACGTGAAGAACTGCGCGGCCCACATCTGGTGCTGTCCCACGCCCACGGCGATCACCGTGTCGCGATCGGCCGCCAGACGGGAGAGAGCCTGGATCGCCTCCTGGGCGAGGATGCCGGGGTACGACGTGTCGAAGGAGAAGGGGTCTTCCTTCTTCCACTCCGCGATCCGCGCGTGCCATGGTTTGAGATCGGCCGCGGGCGGCTCCACGATGGCGTTGAGCTGGCCGAGGGCCGTCTTCACGTCGGCCACGATCGGCACGTGCACGAGCTTGTTCTTGTTGATCTCGGAGGGATCGATGTCGATGTGAACGATGAAGCCGTGGCGGGCGAAGGCCTCCACCTTCCCCGTCACGCGGTCGTCGAACCGCACGCCCACCGCGAGCAGCAGGTCGGCCTCATCGACGGCGTAGTTGGCGTACACGCTGCCGTGCATGCCGAGCATGTCGAGCGAGAGCGGATCGTCGCCGGGGTAGGCTCCGAGGCCCATGAGCGTCATCGTGACCGGAATGCCCGTCTTCCGGGCGAGCGTGCGGAGTTCCTCGGCGGCATCGGAGGCGATCACGCCTCCGCCCGCATAGATCACCGGCTTCTTGGCCCGCTTGATCGCGGCCGCCACCTGCTGGATCTGCTCGGTCGGGGCCGGCTTCCGCTGCTCGGGCTTGTAGCCGGGAAGATTCATCGCGCAGTCGTAGTCGGGCACGATCTGCGCGAGCTGGATGTTCTTGGGGAGGTCGACGAGCACCGGGCCGGGACGGCCCGTGGTGGCGATGTAAAACGCCTCCTTCATCACGCGGGCGATGTCGTTGGCGTCGGTGACCAGGTAATGGTGCTTGGTGATGCCACGGCAGACCTCCACCATCGGCGTTTCCTGGAACGCGTCGGTGCCAATCACGCTCGTGCCCACCTGGCCGGTGAGCACGACCATCGGAATGCTGTCGAGCTTGGCGTCGGCGATGGCCGTGACGAGGTTGAGCGCCCCGGGCCCGCTCGTGCCCATGCACACCCCCGGCCGACCGGTGGTGCGGGCATAGCCTTGGGCGGCGAACGCGCCCCCCTGCTCGTGCCGCGGGAGGATCGTGCGGATCTGATCCTTGTAGCGGGTGAGCGACTGGTGGAGCGGCATGCTCGCCCCACCCGGGTAGGCGAAGATCACGTCGACGCCATGGCGGATGAGCGACTCGACGACCACATCGGCCCCGGAGGCGAAGGCTTCGGTTGCTTTCGACGGGCGGGAGGCGGTGGCCATGGGGCGGCTCCTGGGGTGGGCTGGACCGGCAGACAGTCCCTCAACCATACACGATGAAAACCGCCCGAAAAACGGACCCGCCAGGCCGCCCCCGCCCCGCCGGCGAGAAAGCGGACGATTTTCATGGTCGAAGTCTCCTCACCGGGCAACCGCCGAAGTGGAACCAATCCCAAAGCGATTGTCGACCGCGAGGGTAGACCGCGAGGGGGTGCCCATGCCC
>JBJTDZ010000137.1:0-10899 GCA_046092585.1 Pirellulales bacterium
GCCCTGGCCGCCCGTGCCTCGGCGATCGACTGTCGGGCATAGGCCCGCTCGGCAATGCGAGAGGTCGCCCGTTCGCTCCGCGGCGAGGCGGCATGCGCCGAGGCGCTCACGACTGACGCGAGGACGAGGGCGATCAGCAAGGACCGATTCATGGCAGTTCCTCGGAAGGACATCGGAGCGACGGTGTGTATCACCGGCCTCATTGTGCCCGCGGCGAGTGCCTGGTGTCCACGTGCCGGCGTACCGCCCAGTGGTCGCCGCTGCGGACGAGTTGCAGCACCTGCGGCGAGTCGCTTCCAGAGATCACGAGCGACAGGTGCGTTGCCTGCATGATGTCGGGGAGATCACTTGCGGAGACCCGAAAGTCGCCCCTCTCGACCCGTCGGGCGAAGCCCCGACCGCCCGAAACCTCCCCAGCCTCGTGGTCGAGCCAGGTGAGCCGGTGCGGGGCCAGCTCGACGGCGGTGACGGGTGGGCCCCCGGGCGACGGGATCTCGGGCAGCCGCCACGTGCGGCACGCCTCGCCCGCTTCGAGCAGGAGGTCGAAGTGTCGGCCCGCGGGGTCGTCCGGGGCGCCGGTGTGTTCGAGGAGGATGAATCGCGGCATGGCACTTCCGCGCGAACAAGCCGCGGAATCGATCAGTAATCCTCGCCGCCAGCAGCGGCGGCCGAGCTTGGCAGTGCGAGCGGCTTTGGCTTGTGGCGGACTGCACGGCGGGTGTTTTCGTCGCGCAGCCGCTCGATCGCCGCGTCGAGGCTCATCGCCCCCAGATCGCCATCCACCCGGTCGCGGAGGCTCACCGTGCCTGCCGCCTCGTCCCGCGGGCCGCACACCACCATCATCGGAATCAGTTCGAGCTGCGCCGTGCGGATCTTCGCGCCGAGCTTCTCGGCGGCGAGATCGAGGCCCGTCCGCAGGCCCGCAGCCTCGAGCCGGGCCTTCACCTGCCGGGCATAGCCCTCGCTCTTCTCGCTCACCGGGATCACCCGCACCTGCTCGGGTGCGAGCCACAGCGGGAAGGCCCCCGCGAAATGCTCGATCAGCACGCCCACGAACCGCTCCAGGCTGCCGAGCGGCGCGCGATGGATCATCACCGGCCGGTGCTTGGCGTTGTCGGCGCCGATGTAGTCGCAGTCGAAACGCTCTGCGCTCGGCAGGTTGTAGTCGAGCTGCACCGTGCCGAGCTGCCACTCGCGGCCGAGCGAGTCGTTGACCACGAAGTCGATCTTGGGCCCATAGAAGGCGGCCTCGCCCGGCTCGGGCTCGCAGCCGGGCAGGTTCATCCGCCGGGCCACCCGCTCGATCGCCGCCTCGGCCTCCGCCCACCGCTCCGGCGGGCCGACGTATTTGTCGCTCGCGGGATCGCGGAAGCCGAGCCGCACGCGGAAGTTGTCGAAGGCGAGGCTCTCGAGGACTTTGAGCGTGAAGTCGATGCAGCCCTCCACTTCCTGCTCCACCTGCTCGGGCGTGCAGAAGATGTGGGCGTCGTCCTGCGTGAATCCGCGGACCCGCGTCATGCCGCCGAGCTCGCCCGACTGCTCGTAGCGGTAGACGGTGCCGAACTCCGCCAGCCGCAGCGGGAGATCCTTGTAGCTGTGGGGCCGGGCCTTGTAGATCATCGTGTGGTGCGGGCAGTTCATCGGCTTGAGCAGATACTGCTCGTCGTCGTTCATCACGATCGGCTTGAACTGGCTGTCGGCGTAGTAGGGGTAGTGGCCCGAGATCTTGTAGAGATCGACCTTGCCGATGTGCGGCGTGTAGACCGGCTGGTAGCCGCGGGCAGCCAGCTCGTCGCGGACGAAACTCTCGAGCGTGCTGCGGAGAATCGCCCCCTTCGGCATCCAGAGCACGAGCCCCGAGCCGACGAGCGGACTCGTGGTGAAGAGATCCAGTTGCTTGCCGAGCACGCGGTGGTCGCGACGACGGGCCTCCTCGAGCGCCGCGAGATGCGAGTCGAGATCCTCCTGCGAGAACCAGGCCGTGCCGTAGAGCCGCTGGAGCTGCGCGTTGGCGGCGTCGCCCTTCCAGTAGGCGCCGGCGATGTTCGTCAGCTTGAAGGCGCCGATGCAGCCGGGGCTCGGCACGTGCGGCCCGCGGCAGAGGTCGACGAACTCCCCCTGGCGGTAGAAGGAGAGCGTGGGATGGGCGGCCAGGCCCGTCTCGATGTGCTCGGCCTTGAGCGGCTGGTTGAGCCCGCGGACGAGTTCGGCGGCCTTCCCGCGCGGCACCTCCACCCGCTCGAAGGCCTCGTCAGCCTCGATGATCCGCTTCATCTCGGCCTCGATCGCCGGGAGATCCTCGTCGGTGATCGGGCGGGCGGCTCGCATGTCGTAATAAAAGCCTTCGCCCACCGTGGGCCCGAAGGCGAGTTCGACCCCGTCGAAGAGCCGCATCACGGCCCGGGCCATCACGTGCGCGGCCGAATGCCGCATCACGGGTAGGGCCCGCGGATCGCCCGCAAAGAGCGGCTCGACCGCCACGCTGCCCTCGGCGGGCAACGGGGCGTCGAGACCCACCGTCTTTCCGTCGAGGAGGGCCGCGATCGGTCGGCCCTTGCCCTTGCCGGATGCGGCGGCGGCGACACCGGCGAGGACGTCGGCCACGCGCGAGGCCGCGGGGCAATCGTGAACGGTGCCGTCGGAGAGACGAACGTGGAGCATGGTGGTGCCGCGGAGGGGAGGGCGAAAGGGAGATTTTCCCGGGAAAACCGCAGCGTAGCGGCACGATTGCCGGCGAGACAAGCCGGCGCGATCGTTTCGCGGGTGGAGGTCGCGCGTCGCTTGACGCGACCGGTTTTACGCGCGAGACTCTCTCTGCACCGAGTGCGGGCGATTAGCTCAGTTGGTTAGAGCACCAGCTCGACAAGCTGGGGGTCATAGGTTCGAGTCCTATATCGCCCACTAGACCGTTTTTCGTGATCGGCCTGATTTCCGAAGAACCCGCGGGAACCCCAGTGGCGGCCGCGGGTTCCGTCGTTTTGTGCGGCACGATGCTTTCCGGCGCGGACGCCTGCGGAGATGCAATTAGCGTCGCAATGGCGTCGCAATTCGCGTCGCACAGAATCGGCGTGGTGGCCTCCGGCCCGCGGCGCTCCCGGTCGCCGCCTCCCACCACGTCCTCGAAGTGGTGCTCCCGGGACATCAGGTAGTGCTCGGCGGCCACCTTCGGCGAGTGGCCCAACCACTTGGCGACCGCATGCGCCGGGTACCGTTCCACCCAGTCGGTCTCGCAGGAGGCCCGCAGATTCTGGAACAGCCGCGGCCAGGGTTGGTGGCCTGCCTTCGCGATGATCCGCTCCATGTGCGTGCGGAGGTTGACGCTCTTGCGGGCCGCCATCGGCACGATCAGCGTCGCCCCGGCCTCAGCCTGCTCGAAGGCGTCCGCCAAGATCGTCCGCAACTCCGGACAGATCGGGACCACGCGCACGGCGTGCTCGCCGCCGTGGTGCTCGGTCTTCTTGGCGAGCACGGTCAGCCGGCCCTTCTCCCAGTTGATGTCGCCCCACGTCAGCGTCCCGATCTCCGACGGGCACCGCAGGCCAGCCAGCCGAGCGAGGGCCACCAGCAGCCTCCAGTCCACCGACGGGCAGGCGTCGAGGATGTCGCGGATCGTCTCCAGTGAGACATACCGTGCGCGGGCGGGATTTGACTGGGACCCGGAGCGGAGGTCTGCAAATGGGTTTTTTACCAACCAGCCCCAGCGTATGGCGGCCTTGAAGACCTGCTTGGCCACGCTCACCCTCTTTGCGACGGTGGCCGCCGCCAGCCGGTTGTCGCTTGTGGTCCGCTTCTTTTTCCGCCGACCGCTGCCCTTCTTGTCCCTGACGACCCACGCCCGCCACTTGTCCGCATCCTCGGCGGTGATCGCATCGACCGCCTTGCCGGCGCCGAAAAACGCCGTCAACGAGTCTAGGGTCTGTTGGAAGCTCTGGACCGTCGCGGGCTTGGTGGTTGACCTGGCGACGAACGCCTCGGTGAGCTGGCTGAGCGTCACCACCTTGCGGGTGGCGGCTCGCGGCTGCACCAACCCAGCGCGCACCAATTTGTCGTGCGTCGAATCGGGCAGGCTCGCCACCCATCCGGCCAGGTCGGTGTCGGGCGCCACGCCGGCAACGAGGCAGGCGTTGAGCTGCTCGACGCGGCTCACCCAGGCCTCCGCCGCTTTCTTGGGCACAGCCCCGAGGTACACAGCGCGGCGCTGCCCGGCGCCGTCGTAGAACTGGATACGCCAGGTTGGCCGGCCGCCGGCACCGCGGGCCTTTATTCTTCCAAGGCTTGCCATTGTCTGTTTGCCTCCGTGTCCCTCGTCGTTCTAACCCGCCGCCGCGGACCCGGTCGAGCCGCCGGCGGAAGGAACATCCACGCCGGGGACGGCCGCCTCCGCGCGGTCGAGAAGCCAGCTTTGCAAGCACGCCACCGGGTATAGGACCACATTGCCGATGCGGACATGTGGCAGTCCCTCGCTCCGCGTCCAATCCCAGAGAAGTCGTTCCGAGATTCCGAGAGCGTGGGCCGCCGCGCGCGGCCGCATTGCCAGCGGGTGCGGTCCCGATTCCTGTCCGTGGGGGTTGGGGGTGTGGTATGTCATAACGACTCTCCTGTGCCCGCCGAGCATTCGTGGGGCGGCTGGGCCGCGACGATCGTGACCTCGGCGCACCGGCCGCGGCCGCCGCGGTGAACCCTCACCAGCCCCGCGGCCTCGAGCGCGTGGACACCGCGGCGGGCCTGGTCGTGCGTCAGCCCCATCGATCGGCGGAGCGACGCATCCACCCGGATGGGAGCGGTTTTTCCCTTCTGGAGGCCCCGTTTGAACCAGAGGGCGGTGCCGGTAGCCAGCGCCGCCTTACCGGCTGTGTGCGCTCGCGCCAGCCACGCCATGGGGGGCTTTCCGCCAAGGTAAAGCTGACGGGGGCTGCGTCGCCGTGGGATGGCTGGCACCGCTACCGGCAGGTGCTGATTCAGTCGGAAGTTGTCCAGATCCAACTCCACGCCCCCCTACCCCTCTACTATTAGAAAAAGAATTATCTGAAGAAATAGAGATAGATAGAACCGGTTCGGCACTCATGCCGACCCACATCGGCACCAGTGCCGAACCACATCAGCGCTCCTGCTGACCCTCCAGCGGCACGGCCAGCCGCGTGACCGTGTTCCAGAAGTCCTCGCCCGCTTCGTCCATGTACCGGTCTGGATATTTCACGACGTCGGCGTCAGTGCCGATCTCGAACCCGCCGAGCACGATCCGCGATGCCTCGGCCATGATCGCGCGGGCCCGCTCCACCTCCGCGTCGATCGTGGCCGCGGGGGCCTCGATGAGCACGGCGTCGTGTACGGGAGCGCACAGGCCCACGCCCGCCTCCACGAGCATGCAGCAGGCCAGTCGGAGCATCTCGGCGCCGTGGGCTTGGCAGGGGAAGTTCGCCAAGCTCCGGGCATTGGCGCCTTTCACGGGGTCGACGGACGGCCCGACGTGAATGGGCCAGCCGAAGACGGTCCGCAATTCGCCCAGGAGCATGGCCCGGTCGACCGCCGCCTGCGACCACTCCCAGAACGCCGGATAGGTTTCGCGGTGCAGCCGGAGGAGCCGCTTGGCCATGTCGACCGGCTGACCGATGCGATCCGCGAGCGCTTCCGGGCCCATGCCGTATTGCACCGCAAGCACGCACGCCTTGAACAGCGCCCGCTCGCCCGCATGCGTCTTTTTCGTGCCCTCCGGCGGGATCGCGCCCGCCTGCTTGCCGAACGCGAGGTACGGGTCGCCCGATCGGTACGCCTCGGCCATCGCGTCGTCGCCCGAGAGTGCCGCCGCGATGCCAAACTCCTGCTGGCCGTAGTCGATGTAGGCGATGGCCGTGCCCGGCCCCGGCTTGATCAGGCCGCGCAGCCACCGCGATGGCCCGAAGATGAACTTGGCGTTGCTGGGTTGGTTCCGACCGGTCCTCGCGCTGAACGGCATGATCGCGGTCCGGTTGCGGCCGTCGGGGCCGATGGCGAGGTCGTCGAAGAGCCGCATCTTGCCGAGCGCCGACCGCAGCTCGCGCAGCTCCGCGACAACAGGATGCGCCTTCGCCATGGAGCGGAACGTGTCGTCATCCATTGCGAGCTGCCCACTCTCCAGCCGCGGCCACGGGATGTTGTTGGTGATCAACCAGTCGGCGAACTTCTCCCGCTTGAAGGTCGTGCCCTCGAAGACGCCATAGCGAGCATCGATCTCCGCAACGAGCCCCGCCTGGATCTCCTGCCAGCGGGCCCGCAGGTGTTCGAACATTGGCACATCGATTGGGATGCCGCGGTGCTCCATGCTCGCCACCGCCCAGCCGTACCGCCCGCGGAGCAGCGCCCGCGGAAGGTCGATCCGGGTCAGCATCCGCGGCAGCAGGCGTTCAAGCGCGTACACGTCCTCGGCGCAGTAGTCGAGCAAAGCCTGCCGCTCGTCGGCAGTGAACGGGCCGCCGCGGATGGCGAGGTCTCGCATCGCCGTCTTCTCGGTGCCCTCCATCGCCGGCAAACCGTGGTAGACGAGCGCCCCGAGCAGACCGGCGCCGCTCGGCGTCTTCAGGCCGTTCGTCATCGCCCGAAACTCGACGAACAGGTCGAGAATCCGTGCGGGCGCCGGCCACCCCAGGGCGTGGAACACACTGAACTCGGCCGGCGCCGCGTACGACACGAACAGCACCCGATCGTCGATCCGGAAGGGCGGCACTGCCGCGGCGGCAAGTTCGTCCTCCCACAGCCGCAGTTCGCGTCCGGTGAAGGCTTCCTTTGCGACCAGGCAGATCGGCACCGGCCGGCATCCCGGCTGCGCGGAATACTCGGCATCGACGAGCCAGACCTCGTCGAAGGCTTCGAGGCCGGTGAGGTTGAAGGTCGTGAATGTGGTCATGGTCAGTTCCAATTCGGGACAAGGGGGTGGTCTTCGGACGCGATGAGCCGGCCGCGGAAGGCGGCGTGGAGGACATCCAGAAAGTCGTCAGCCGGCCAGGTGGGTGGCGGCGGCGCGTCGTCGTCCTTCAGGGTGGATACGACGTATTGCCCGGCCGCCTCGTCCGCCACAACGCGGCACCACCGCATTTCGGCGAGGCTGGCGAGCACCCCGGCGGTTTCCCGCCAGGGTGCCGAGCCGCCGCGACCGGGGGTGGGTGTCGGCACCGGCCACACGAACATCTCGCCGTCGTGGTTAACGCACAGCCGCGGGCAGACCATCGCAAGCCTGTCGGCCAGCCGTGGCCACAACTGGCCGACGACGAGGTACAACTCGCCCGACGACGGGTCCCTCAACACCGGCGTGTTGAAGCGGCTCTCCGGCCCCGGCTTCACCCGGATCCATTCGTCAGCCTGTGGACTGCGGCAAACGATCGGTGGCAGTGTCGTGCTCATGCGCCACCCCGCAGTTCACGAAGGATCGGGTGGTCGAGGCTGTCGATCATCCGGCCACGGAAGGCCAGCTTGATGATCTCGTTGAACGAAAGCGCTGGCCATTTCGGGTCGGGCAGCTCGGCGGTCGGCACGTAGTGGGTGTAGATCCCGTTCGTCGTGTCCGAAACCATCCGGCACCACGTCGTCTCCGCAGCCTTGGCGATCTGCAAAGCGGAGTCGGTCCACGTGTTTGAGCGACCATCCGCCCCCGGCAGCTTGATCCGCCAGATGAACAGGTCGTTCGCCCGGTTCACGCACGTCAGCAAGAGCGCGGGCGTGATCTCGCCAGACAGGTCCGCCCACAGCGACGGCGCGACCAAGTACGTCGACCGCTCGACTCCCTTTTCCAGTTCGAGCACCGCCGTCTGGAGTCGCCACGCGTCGCCGGGCCGGACTTGGAACCACTCGGACTTATTCGGTTTGCGGTTCGGTACAGTCGTGATGACCTTCCGGACGCCGAGGCCTTCTGAATAGTCGGCCCCGAGCCGCAGCGCAGCCGGATCGAACGGGTCCGGCGGCTCGGGGCGTGCCGGCGGTGCCGGGGGCGGCGTCGCGGGCAGTTCCGGCGCCGCCGGCTCAGGCGCAGGCGTCGGATTGGTGACGGGCTCGGGCGACGCTGCGTCATCGTGGGGGCTCGGGTTGGAATCGCCGGTCGTGGTCATGTGGGCCTCCTCCTTTCGCTTGGGAGTCTTGGGTTTCACGGTCTCGGTCAGTTCGCGGTCATCGACGGGCGCAGTGGCAGTTGCCATAAGTGGCCTCCGGGGGTAACGGTCCAAGGAAATCAGCCCCGTTGGCGGCCGATCCGCCGCGGGGGTCTCGAGAGTCGGTTGGCCGTCGATCGGCCTTCCCGCCTCCCGAAAAACGTCGTGGTCCAAGGGGGTTTCACCGAGGACGGTGGTGGCCTCCAGAAAGCGGCACTCCGCCCGTCGGGCCCGCCTTCGAGTCTTTGGCTTGGAGCGCCATCCGCGCGAGCAAGGCGTAATCCCTGACGTTCTCGGCGTACTCGTCAGCCCACGCTGCGATCAGTTCGAGTTCGTCTACCGGGAGCAGCTCCAACAACTCGACCTGTTCGTCGGACATATCCGGGCCGTCGAACACGATCCCGTAGACGTCGTCGAGCGTCTGCAAGATCTCGTAGCGAAGTTTCTCTGCAGCAGCGGCAGCGGTCGTGGCCACAGTGGTTGCCTCCAAATGGTGAGGGTCTGAGAGATCCGGCCCGTTTTGACGGCACGCCCGTCGCAAGGGCTCGAGAGTCGGTCGGCCAACGAGTGGCCTCCCGGGCTCCCGAAACACGATGTGATCCAGGGGCTTTACCGGATGCGGCCACGCGAGGCAGCGATCACCAACGTCTCCGGCGCCCACGCGCTGTCGAGCGGCACGAGCACCCTCGTCACCTCTGGCAGGCGGAGCGAGGGGAACATGATGTTGCCCACGCCGTTGCGAACCTCAGTCACCTTCACGCCATCGATGCGCCGCAGGCGGTCGAGGATCTCGTCGGCCGAATCGACGTCGGCGCCAAGCACTTTGTCAGTGATGGTGTAGACGATGCCGTAGCAGCAAAAGATCGTCGCCTTGTCGCGATTCGTGCGACGCATCCGTCGCTTCAACTGACTGTTCATGGGATTGCTCCTGTAGGTAGATGGGAAACAGTTGATGGGCCGAGGATTCGTGGTCACTGACTGCGGGTCCGCTGCACGCGGCCGCGCTCGAGAGCCGCGAGCTGCGTCGGACTCGCCGTCCGGGCACGCCGCGGTTTCATGATTCCGGTAACGGACGAGAGGCGGCCGCGCGGGAAAACAACCGTGACGCCGTCGCTGCCGTCGTGGGCGATCTCAACGAAAGGCAGTCGCCGCAGTCGGTTGGCCACCGCCCCCACGCTGGTCGTGGACGCCGCGAGCAGCTCGCCTCCCCAGGGGCAGATGTCCCCGTACCGGCAGAGCACCTTGTAGTTCCACGGGTCCGACCAGCGCCCGCCGGCGGCCTCGTCGAGGCCGATCTTCCAGCGATGGCCGAACTCCGATCGCAAATTGATGGGCGTGCTCATCAGCGCGCCTCCCGCTTCGTGACGAAGTCGATGAGGTCGCTGCCGAGGACGTAGAGCCGCTTGCCTGAGCGGTGGGTCTTCAAGCCGGCCCGCACGGCGGCCCGGAAGGCGGCGTCCCGCCAGCCCATGCGGGCCTTGATTTCATCGAGTCGGTATAGGGCATTCGGTATGACTGCCCCTATCGATGTCGGCGGGGACTGAAATCCCCCAAGACGACTGCCGGTCTTTTTCACAGGTTGGCTCCCAGTTCACCGGAGCACAACCGCGTGCCCCGGGTAACTGAGACAACTTGTGGACAATCGCCGTCAGCCAGGAGCGGCTAACCGAAGAAAAACCCGTGCGTCACTGCACATTGTTCGTGGACTATGATCATCACTGTTAGTCCGCGGACTCCTCGGCATCGGCCAGCTCATCAAGTTTGGACCCGTTCTGGGCATACCAGGCTTTAGCCTCTGGATCGTTTTCAATCGCCTGGCGGGCCGCAGCATCGAGCGGTTGCAGCTTTCCCTGGCGGCCAATACCGAGGCCGTTTTTAGCAGCGAACTCGTTGTTTCTCGTCGCGCCTGATTTTGAAGCCTCGCCGCCGTTGCCGTTCAATTCACTCGCCGCGTTGTTCGGGTCCAGTCTCGCCGCATTGCCACGCTTCCGGTGCGGCGCCCACCTCTTGTATTCATCCGTTCGCCGGAAAGTCTTGGCGGCTTTTGCGGTGTAACCACACGCGGTCGCGTGCTCGTAGTCGTACAAACTGTATACCTTCGCGATCAGCTCCTGCTCGATCTCTCCCTCCGTCCGTCCCGCTTTTGTCATCCGCACGATGATCGCGTTCACTTTGGCTCGCAATTTTTCGCCGGCCTCTTTCTTGGTGACCTCTTTACGCCGCTTATTGCCGCGCCTGGCCTTACCGCCCCCCGAACGCTTCTGGCACGCCGCCGCGGTTTGATATCCAGCGGCGTGGTCACCACCCCAGAGTCTCGACTTGGTGCCCGGCGGGCCGAGGAGACTGTTTCGGCGACCATTGCCGTCGGCGGGCGCCGCCGGCCATGCAAGATCACGAAAGCCGTCCACCGATTCCAGAGACTCGCCGCTCAGCCCAAGTACGAACGTTGGCCGGCGAGCCAGGTTCTCCTTGAGCTTGAGGAGCGGGTAGTGGGGGTGCCGCTCCAAAGTTCGTTCGAGTTCAAGCAGCCCTGGGGCCTGGAACATCTCCTTGCCGAGCGCATCCAAACTTTCACAGCCCGTACAAGTCGCGAGTGGGTTACGGTCGCCGGCGATGCCGCTGATGTGGGTGGTCATGATTGAGCCTCCGCTCGGTAATGCGGCGTCCTTGCCTAGGTTGAAGACAGGCCCCTTTCGGGCCGCGATTAGGCTACCGATATTGGCCACCCAGTCCAGCGTCTTTCCCGCACGGTTGTTTTTCTTCGGGAAATACGCTGGTCGAGTAG
>JBJTDZ010000138.1:0-6797 GCA_046092585.1 Pirellulales bacterium
GCTCGGGTGGCGTTAGCGGTTCGCTCGCGGGCAGGCGGGGCAGCAACTGGGCCAGCCTCGCCACGCAGGAGAACCCGGTGCCGCTCACGCGGCCCATCCGCGTCGAGTGCGCCGCCGACGAGTTTCGCGTGCTCGGCGACGGCGGCCGCGTGCAGGCGCGGGTGCCGATCGGCACGCACACCATCGACTCGATCGATCCGTAGGTTCGCGAGGTGCACGCCACCGTGGGCCGGTGGGGGCTGGCCGGCGACCGCATGTACTGGAAGCCCGAACTGGTGCTGTCGGCCACGGCCGACGGCGCCGCCCGGCGCGACGACCTGGAAAAACTGCTCGCCGACAGCGGCATCGAGACGCGGCGAAAAGAGAGCCGCGACCAGGTCAGGAGCCTGCCGCCCGTGCAGCGGACGGGCGGCGTTTTTCCCAGGCGGTAGCACGACGGAGCGCGTGGCATGGCACGACATCGGCACGAAGAAGACCTCACCGCGGGGCAGGACTCGTTCCTCGACGTCGTCACCAACATCGTCGGCATCCTGATCATCCTCGTGATGGTCGTGGGAGCCCGCGTGCGACAGATCTCGCTCGAGGCCGCCGTCGCCCCGCCTCCCGCCTCGGTGGCGGCGGTCGAGGAGGCCGCCCGCGAGGTCGCCGCCCTCGAAGACACGCTGGTCTCCGCGGAGAGCGAGGTCGACGAGCTCCAGGCGCAGGCCCGCATGGTGGCCGCGGCGGCCGAGAGCGCGGCCGACGCGCGGCTGCAGCTGGCGACCACCGTGTCGGCGGCGAAGGTCGAGATCGAACGGCGGAAGGCCGACGCCGACGAGGCCCGCCGGGCCAGCGCCGAGGTGGCGGGCCGGCGTCGGGCGCTCGAGGAATCGATCCGGCAGTGCACGCTCGAGACCGAGGCGGCGAAGCATCGTGCCTCCACCACCGCGGAGGTGCTCGCCTACCCCACCCCGATCGGCCGCACGGTCAACGGCGAGGAGATCCACTTCCGGCTCGCGGGCGACCGGATCGCCTACATCCCGCTCGACGAACTCTTCGAGCTCGCCAAGCGCAACACGCACCGCCGGGCCGGCTCGCTTGCAGAGATGGCGTCGCGGGTCGAGACGGTGGGCCCGGCACAGGGCTTCGCCCTCGACTACGTGATCGAGGCGAAGATCGACCAGGCCCGTGGCCAGATCCTCATCCGGTCGCGGGAGTGGGTGGTGCGGCCGACCGAGCCCGGCGTCGGCGAGACGGTCGACGAGGCACTCGTGGCGTCGTCGCGATTTCGCACCGTGCTCGGCGGAGTGAAGCCCGACACCACGATCACGCTGTGGTGTTATCCCGATTCCTTCGCCGCCTATCGCCGCATCCGCGAGGAACTTCATCGTCTCGGCGTGCCCACGGCCGGCCGCCCGCTTCCGGACGGCGCCCCCATCGGCGGTTCGACCGAGGGGAGCAAGTCGGTGGTCCAGTAAAGCCTGCGACGGCTTCGGAATCGACCCCGGCCCGGCGTCGGGGTGCGGCTCAGGACGTCGTGGTGGCCTCGCGAATACCGGCCTCGGCGGCCGCCGCGAGCAGGTCGATCTCGTCGGGAGAGACCGAGAGCGGCGGCATCAGCACGACCGTGTCGCCGAGTTGCCGCAGGAGCGCCCCGTGTCGCCGCGCGGCCAGGCAGGCCCGCGTGCCGCGCTGCTCCTGCCAGGGGTAGGTTCGGCCCGACGCCTTGTCGGCGACGAGGTCGAGGCCGGCCACGAGGCCACACTGCCGCACGGCCCCCACGTGATCGAGCTCCGCGAGCCGCGCGACCTGCCGCCGCAGCCGCTCGATCTTCGCCGGAAGCGCCTCGAGCACGCGGTCGTCGCGGAAGACATCGAGCGAGGCCAGGCCCACCGCCGCGGCCAGCGGATTGCCGCCGTAGGTGTGGCCGTGGAAAAAGGTCCGCCGCTCGGCATGCGTGCCCAGGAATGCGTCCCAGACGCGGGCAGTCGTGAGTGTGGCGGCCATCGGGAGGTAGCCGGCGGTGAGCCCCTTGGCGAGGCAGAGGAAGTCGGGCGACACGCGTTCCTGTTCGCAGGCGAACAGGGTGCCGGTGCGGCCGAAGCCGGTCGCCACTTCGTCGAGAATGAGGAGCACGTCGTGGCGGCGGCAGAGGTCGGCGACACCGCGGAGAAACCCCGGCGGATGCACGTAGATTCCCGCCGCCATCTGCACGAGCGGTTCCATGATCACCGCCGCGACTCGGCCTGCATGCCCGGCGAGCACCTGCTCCACCGCTGCGAGCGCCTCCCCGAGTGAAGGCGCCGGCCGTCCCGTCGCCGGGCACGGGCCGCCGGGCGACGGCACGCGGATCGCCTCGAACGTGAGCGGCTGGAACATCGCCGTGAAGCGGTCGACGCCGCCGACGCCAATGGCGCCAAGCGTGTCGCCGTGGTAGGCCTCGCCGATGGCCACGAACCGCGTGCGGGCCGGCTTCGGGGGCGATGTTTGCAGCCAGTACTGGAACGCCATCTTGAGGGCGGCCTCGACCGCGCTCGAGCCATCGCCCGAGAAGAACACCTTCTCGAGGCCCGCCGGCGCGAGTTCCACGAGCCGCCGCGCGAACTCGACCGTGGTGGGGTTGGAAAGACCGAGGTTGGTGGTGTGGGCCACCTTGCCGAGCTGCGCCGCGAGGGCGGCGTCGAGCCGTGGGTGCCGGTGGCCGTGCACGTTGCACCACATGCTGGCCGACCCGTCGAGGTAGCGGCGGCCTTCGGTGTCGACAAGCCAGGCCCCCTGGCCCGACTCGATCAGCAGCGGCTCGTAGTCCCGCATCTGGGTGAACGCATGCCACACGTGGTGGCGATCCCAGTGCCGGGAGTCTTCGGGCGAAAGCATGCCCGGAGTGTAGCGACACGCCCCGCGCCCTGCTCTCACGCAGCCGTACTACTCGCGCGGGTCACGCGAGATCCGCAGGCGTCGTGCGGCACTGGCTCCGTCATAGCCCCTACCTGACCATGGAAGCCAAATGACCCACCTCGGAAAACCCGGATTTACAGAAGCGGTGTTGCTTTATCGCTTCTCGCCGCAGCCCGAGCAGATCGCCCGGCTGTTGGCTCGGGGCTCGATCTCAACCTCGAGTTCCGGTTCGACCAAGCCGTCCACGAAGCGGACCCGCCTGTAGACGAAACACTTGTGCCGCTCGACGCGGTTGAGAATACTCATGAGATGCATCCTGCGGTGGCTCCGGCAAAGGGGCTGACTCAGCAACCGCATCTTTACCGCACGACGCCGCAGGATGCTTCGTTCTCTCCATGGCCCGCCCGGCAGGGCGGTGCTTCCAGGCGGCGGAACGCCGCCGCATGCCGGCTGCCGCCGCGAAGCGGCGGGCCGCATGAGGCCGCCGAGGCAGCGATGCCGTGGCCGATCTCAGCCGCGACTCGACGCACCGAGTCCCTGTTGCGCTGGGCGATGACGACGCGACTGCTCGAACCTCTCAGAAGCCGGGCTGACGTGTATTCAGAACCCGTTCTTACCCACAGATTCTGCTGAAGATCCTCGGCTACAGCGGCCTCCGGCTTGGACCAGCCCGGTGCGGCTGCGTCTCAGGGGTGATCCGCGGAGGACTCATCCCGCCGTCGCGGACGGGATCGACACGGGCGTGCCCACGCCGGCGGCGAGCCGGTCGGCCGCACGGCCCTCCACGACGGCCACCTCGATGAATCCCTGCGAGCCGACGAGCGACACGACGGTGTCCCGGGCGGCGTCGCCGTAGGTGTGCACGAGCGTGTTCACCCGGTGTGGGCCGATCGCGAGCCCGCCGGCGGCGACCAGCCGAGGCCAGAGCGACGCGGGCAGGTTCGTCACCAGGTTGCCGAAGCCGTCGACATGGATCACCTCGCCGGCGATGACCCCGGGAGCGTCATGCGGTTCGGGCCACGGCAGCCGCACGATCGACTCGACCATGGGCCCGAGCGATTCCGGCGGCTCGCCGTCGAGCAGCTGCACGGCCGCCGGCGCGATCACGTCACGGCCGTGGAAGGTGGCGGCCGCATCCGCGGCGACCCGCAGTTCGCGGGCTGCGGCGAGCGGCGCCCGCCGCAGGGCCCAGGAGAGCATGCCGTTGTCGGGCCCGAGAAACTCCTGCTCGCCGATTCGCGCCCACACGAGCCGCCGCACGGTGCCCACGCCGGGATCGACGACGACGAGGTGGAGCGAGCCCGGCGGAAAGGCAGGGCATGCCTGCCCGACGAGCCAGGCTGCGGATCGCACGTCGTGGGCGGGCACGTCGTGGGCGATGTCGACGAGCGTGAAGGCCGCCGTCGCCTGAAGAAGCCGCCCCTTCATCTCCGCGACGTAGCCCGAGCCGGTGCCGAAGTCGGTGGTGAGCGTGACGACCCGGGGCATGCGATCGGCCTCCGCCACGCCGGTGGTCACATTCCCTTGATGAGGTCGAGGCACATCTGCCTCACCTTGCCCGGATTCGCGTTCGGGTTCTTCTTCTTGGCCTGGCCGATCAGGCCGGCGGCGGCCTGCTCCTTGCCCCCCTTCACATCGGCCACGATCTTCGGGTTGGCCGCGAGGAGTTCCTGGCAGAGGGCGACGAGTTCGTCGTCGCTGACCGCGGCGATCCCCATCGACGCGACCACGTCGGCCACGGCCCGGCCGCTCGCGAGCACCTCCGCGAAGATCTCCCGGCCGCGGCTGGTGTCGAAGTCGCCCTTCTGCACGCGGCCGATGATGTCGGCCACCTGCGCGGTCGTGACGGGGAAGTCGGCGATCGTGCCGCCCCGCTCGTTGAGCGTGCGCAGCACGTCCTGCTGCAACCAGTTGCTCGCCAGTGTGCCGTCGCCGACGCGGGCCGCGAGATCCTCGTACCAGGCCACGAGGTCACGGCCCTGGTTCACGAGCACGTCGGCGTCGTAGGCCGAGATCTTCCAGGTGTCGGCGAGCGTGGTGCGGAGCACCGTGGGCGGAACGCCCATCGCCGCCCGCGCGGCGGCCACCTCGGCCTCCGACACCGTCACCGGCACGAGGTCGGGCTCGGGGAAGTAGCGGTAGTCGCTCGACTCCTCCTTCTGCCGCTGCGGTCGCGTGACGCCGGCGGGGTCGGCCCAGCCGCGGGTCTGCTTCGGCATCTTCCCCATCTCGATCCGCGTGGCCTGCCACTCCTCCCACTGCCGCGCCGCCTCGTAGGTGAGCGCCCGCTCCACCGAGCGGAAGGAGTTCATGTTCTTGATCTCGACGATCGGCGTCTTGGCCACGCGGTCGTCGGCGCCGCCCTCTCCCGGCAGCGGGATGTGGAGGTTGACGTTGGCGTCGACGCGGAGGCTCCCCTCCTGCATGTTGCAGTCGCTGACGCCGAGGTAGACGAGCAGGAGCTTGAGCTCGTTGAGCCAGGCCCGGGCCTCCTGGGGAGAGCGGAGGTCGGGCTGCGACACGATCTCGCACAGCGGCGTGCCGGCGCGATTGAGGTCGATGCGGGTGTCGGCGGTGCCCGCCGCCTCGTCGTGCATGCTCTTGCCGGCATCCTCCTCGAGGTGCACGCGGATGATGCCGACCTTCCGCGAGAAGGCCCCCTTGGGATCGACCACCTCCAGGTGCCCGTCGCTCGAGAACGGCAGGTCGTACTGGCTGATCTGATAGCCCTTCGGCAGGTCGGGATAGAAGTAGTTCTTGCGATCCCACTTCGTGAACGTGGCGATTCGGCAGTTGAGGGCCAGGGCCGCGCGGATGGCGAGGTCGAAGGCATGCCGGTTCATCACCGGCAGCGACCCCGGCAGGCCGAGGCACGTGGGGCAGACCTGCGTGTTGGGCGGCGAGCCGAACGTGGTGGAGCAGCCACAGAAGAGCTTGGTGCGGGTCTGGAGTTGCACGTGCACCTCCAGACCGATCACGGTCGTGTAGGGCTCGGCGGCGGAGGCGGGCTGCTTCGGCATGGTGGCGAGGGTCAGGTGGGCAGCTTCGGGCGGCGGGTGTGCCAGTCGGTGAGTTTCTGGTAGCGGTCGGCGGCCCGCAGCAGGAGCGGCTCGGACAGGGCCGGGCCCTGCAGCTGGAAGCCGATGGGCAGGCCCCCCTTCGTGAAGCCGCAGGGGAACGAGATCCCGCCGATGCCGGCGAGGTTGGTGCCCACCGTGTACATGTCGACGAGGTACATCGCGAGCGGGTCGTTGGTCTTCTCGCCGAGCGGGAAGGCGGGCGTGGGCGACACGGGGCCGCCGATGAGGTCGACCTTCGCGAATGCGTCGAGGTAGTCCTGGCGGATCAGCCGCCGGACGCGGAGGGCTTTGGCGTAGAAGGCGTCGTAGTAGCCGGCCGAGAGGGCGTAGGTGCCGAGCATGATCCGCCGCTTCACCTCCGGCCCAAATCCCTCGGCGCGGCTGCGGCAATACATCTCCACGAGTGGCGACTCGAAGCCGCTTGCGGCGTCGGCCGTGGGGCGGCCGAGATCCTGGCAACGATGGCCATAGTGCGCGCCGTCGTATCGCGCGAGGTTGCTCGACGCTTCGCACGGGGCGATCAGGTAGTAGGTGGGGATGCCGTATTTTGCATGCGGCAGTGCGACGTCGTGGATGGTGGCGCCGGCGGCCTTGAGCACGGCGAACGCCTCCTCCACGCCCCGGGCCACCTCGGGGTCGAGGCCCTCGGCATAATGCTCGGGCACGCGGCCGATCCGCACGCCCGCCAGCGGCTTGTCAAGTAGGTCGGTGTAGCGCGGCACGTCGGCGGCCAGCGACGTGGAGTCGCCCGGATCGTGGCCGGCGATCGTCTCCATGACGAGAGCACAGTCGGCCGCGCTGCGGGCCATCGGCCCGATCTGGTCGAGCCTCGACCAGATC
>JBJTDZ010000139.1:0-10734 GCA_046092585.1 Pirellulales bacterium
CCCGCCCTCTCGCCCACACTCGCTGATGGCACCCACCCCCACGCCACAGGCCGTTGACTCGATCCTCGCCGACGTGGCCGATCCCGAGTCCGGCCGCCCGCTCGCCACGATGGGGCAGGTGGTGTCGGTCGTTGCCGACGCCTCGGCAATCGCCGTGACCGTCGGTCTGACCAGCCACTCCGCCATCCTCTGGAACGCGACGCGGGCCCGGATCGAGGAACGGCTGCGGACGGCCTTCCCGCAGGTGCCGGCCGTGAGCGTCTCGATCGTGCCGCACGAGCGGCCGCCGACGAAGCTCGGGCAACTGGGCGTCGAGGCCAAGAGCGTGATCGCCGTGGGCTCCGGCAAGGGGGGCGTCGGCAAGAGCACGATCGCCACGAGCATCGCCATCGGGCTGGCACGGGCGGGCAGTCGCACGGGCCTGCTCGACGCCGATGTCTACGGGCCGAGCGTGCCCCACCTCGTCGGCCTCTCGGGCCGCCCGCAGATCGAGAACGGCAGGATCGTTCCCCAGATGCTCGACATCGGCCGCACGCGGATGCCGGTGATGTCCATGGGATTCATGGTGCCGCCGGGGGAGGCGGTCGTGTGGCGGGGGCCCATGCTCCACGGCGCGATCACGCAGATGCTCCGCGACACGCTCTGGGGGCCACTCGACTACCTCGTGATCGACATGCCGCCGGGTACCGGCGACGTGGCGCTGACGCTCTCGCAGGCCCTGCCGCTCTCGGGGGCCGTCGTCGTCTGCACGCCGCAGGACGTAGCCCTGCTCGACGCGACGAAGGCGATCGCGATGTTCCGCAAGGTCAACATCCCGCTGCTCGGCATGGTGGAGAACATGAGCTTCTTCGTCTGCCCCGACACCGGCAAGCGGTACGACATCTTCGGCACCGGCGGCGCACGGCGGACCGCCAGGGAACTCGACATTCCGTTCCTCGGCGAGGTGCCGATCCAGATCCCGATTCGGGAACACGGCGACGCGGGCCGCACCGCCGCCAACTACGACGATCCCGCCTCGCGGCCGTACTTCGAGGCGATCTGCGAGCGGCTCGTGGGCACGCTGGCCGCCACCGTCGCCGCGAAGCCCCCGATGCCCTCGCTGCCCGTGCTCTGAGAGCGCGTGGCCCTGTGCCCGGCTCAGGGGCGGCAAAAGTCGCCGCTTCGCGGTCCTTCGGATCGTCGCCGGGGCGAGGATACGCCCAAGGCTCCTCGAGCGTTTGCCGACCCCCTCGCCTACCCTCTTCAGCGTGGCACATCATCACTCCCACTATCCGTGAGGAGTTCCGGCCCGGGGCTGGCCCTGGCCGCGAGCCGGCGTAGGTGGCAAGCGAAGCCCGGAGGGCGAGAGCGCAGCCACCTCCGAGAGAGCGAAGGGCATGGATGCCCGTAGCAAACGTCCGGGTGAGAGGGCATGGGCAGCCCCGGGCCCCGAGGCGGGGTCACTTCAAGCCGGCACGACGGTCGAGGGCGCCCCGCACGCCGAGTTGCTCCGGATGGCGTGCGATCTTGTCGGTGAACACCCGCACATCGTCGACGATCGGCCGCAGTTCCTTCGTGAGCCGGCTGACGTTGGCGGCCGCCTGGGCGAGGTCGTTGTAGACCTGCGGATCCTTCACGAGCTTGCCGAGCGTGCCCTGCGACTCGTTGAGCGCCTTGGTGAACATGGCCGCCTGTTGGAGGGTCTCGTCGAGCCGGCCGATCGTGCGGTCGATCGCTGCCACCATTCCCTCGCCCCGCTCGCCGAGTGGCTTGGTGAGCCCTTCCAGGTTGCGGAGGTTGCGGTCGGCGGTGTCGACCGTCTCCCCGATCCCCTGCACGGTGGTCCGCAGGTCGGTGATCACGTCGGGAAGCGAGGTTAGCGTCTGCTTGAGACTGTCCCGCGCCCGCTGGTCGCCGAGCACGTCGTTGATGTTGGTCATCGCCTGGTTGAAGGCGTCGAGGGCGGCGTCGGTCTTCTGCACCATCCGGCCGAAGGTGTCGTCGTCCCCGAGCAGGAGGCGGTCGAGGTTGTCGGAGAGCTTCTTCACCGAGTCGCTTGCCTGGGCGAGCGACTCGAGCGCGCCACCGAGCTTGGGTTCGAGGGTGGCGAACACCTCGAAGGGATCACGGGACACGGCGCCCACGAGCACCTCGTCGGCGGCCACGCGCTGCCGGGGCGGTCGGATCGTGCCGGGCACGAGCTGGATCTCCGCGTCGCCGAGCAGCGTGGTGGCGATCCGGGGCTGCTCGTCCTTGTAGATCGGCACGTAGGCATCGATGTCGGCCACGACGCTCACGCCGCCCCGCTCGTCGAGCTGCACGTCGGTGACGCGGCCCACGAGGATGCCGTTTTTCCGCACCGGCGTGCCATCGGAGATTCCCCGGGCGTCGGTGAAGCTCATCCTCAGGGGATAGTTGGCCTGCACGAGCGAGGGGAGGTCGCCGAACAGCACGATCAGGATTCCCGTGATGATCGCCGTCGCCAGCACCACCACGCCCACCCGGAACTGCATCACGCGATCGTTCATCCGGTCACCTCGTCGTCGCTGGTCTGCCCGCCGGAAGCACGTTCGCCGTTGGCCCGCGCCTGCTCTTCCCGCAGTTCCATCAGCCGCGCCCCCGCCCGGCCCTCGACGAACTGCCGGATCCGGTCATCCCGCGACCGTGTGAGTTCCGCGGGAGTGCCGTCGAACACCACCTGTGGCTCGTCCGGCCCGAGCCGGAACAGGGGGTAGAGCATGATCACGCGGTCGGCCACCTTGCGTGCGGTGTTCATGTCGTGGGTCACGACCACGCTCGTGACGCTCGGCCGAGCCCGCACCCGGAGGATCAGCTCGTTGATCACGTCGCTCATGATCGGGTCGAGGCCGGTGGTCGGCTCGTCGTAGAGCACCAGCTGGGGGTCGAGGGCGAGCGCCCGGGCAAGCCCCGCCCGCTTTCGCATGCCACCGGACAGTTGCACCGGCTTCTTGGCAAGCACGCTCCGTGGCAGCCCCACCTCGTCCACGAGCGCCTCCACGATGCCGCGAATCTCGGCTTCGGGGAGCCGGGTGTGCTCGCGGAGCGGGAAGGCGATGTTGTCGAGGATCGAGAGGCTGTCGAAGAGGGCCGCACCCTGGAAGACGAAGCCGTAGCGGGTGCGGAGATGGGCCAGTGTCCTGTCGCTCAGCGTGGCGAGCGACCGCCCCTCGAAGAGCACGGACCCCGAGGTCGGCCGGATGAGCCCAATGAGCGTCTTGAGCAGCACGGTCTTCCCGCAGCCGCTCTCGCCGAGCACCACGAGCGTCTGGCCTGGATGGAGGTCGAGCGAGATGCCGCGAAGCACCTGCTGCCCACCGAACCGCACGCCGAGCCCCTCGACCCGCAACAGCGGCTCGGCGGGCTCCTCGGGGCGACGGGGGGTGGCGGGTGCGGCGGCGGGCATGGCGGCTCGATCAGAGGAGCTTGCGGGGCCCCTCGGGGCGGAAGAAGTCGTGGACGTTGTTGAGCCAGATCCCCAGGAACAGGTCGAGAATCAGGATCAGCACGAAGGAGTGGACGAAGGCGTTTGTCGCCGCCCGACCGACACCCTCGGCCCCGGGCTCGCAGTGGAAGCCGTGATGGCAACTCACCAGCGCGATGGCGGCGCCGAAAAACAGGCTCTTGAAGATGCCCAGCAGGAAGTCGAAGGCGTCGACGTATTCCCGCGAATTGGCCCAGTAGTGGTGGTAGTCGATGCCGAGGAGCACGTGCGAATAGAAGTAGCCGCCGAGCACGCCCATGAAGTCGGCCATGACCGTTAGTGACGGAATGAGCACGAGGCATCCGAGGAACCGCGGCACGACGAGGTAGTAGATGGGGTTGGCTCCCATGCTCTCCAAGGCGTCGATCTGCTCGGTCACCCGCATGGTGCCCAGTTCCGCAGCCATCGCGCTGCCCACCCGCCCCGCAAGCATGGTGGCGGCCAGCACCGGCCCCAGTTCGCGGACGAGCGACAGGTTGATCACCGATCCGAGCCGCGTCTGCAGGCCGAGCGCCTTGAACTGGGCGTAACTCTGCACCGCCAGCACCATCCCGATGAAGAGTCCCGTGAGCGCCACGACGGGCAGCGACATCACGCCGATCTGGTAGAAGTTTGGCAGGATCACGTCACGCCGCTGCCGCCGGGCGACGATCCAGCCGAGCGTGCGCAGGGCGAACAGAGCCACATCGCCAACGCCGGCCACCCAGCCCATGGCGAACTGGCCGAGATTGGCCACCTGGCCGGCGAACCAGCCGGAGATGCCGCCGGACGGCAGGGAGGAGGAGCGAGTGGCCATGGCTGTCCCGGACGGTGCGCGAGAACCCTTGCTGGATCTATCGGCCGTGCCGGTCAGGCAGCATGAGCGGATCGAGGTGGCTTTGACGGGACCAGGCGGCCTGGGCCGGATGGGCCGTTTATCGACGCATCGCCGACGCCACAGCCGGCAATCCGGTTCGGCACGAGATGTGCGCGCCAGAAGCCAGGCAACCGACGCAGGATGAGGTGGGTTGCGCGCTGGCCGGCGGGGCGTTATCGTGCCCGTCATAGCCGGACCGGCGAAGCGCGAGATCCGCGATGAGGTCGTGCAGGGACTGAAGCGCCTGCGGAAGATCCGTCCTCTGCTCTCGCGGCTCCGGAAGGTGGGCACCGCACGCGACCGAGCCGGCAATCGCCGGCTTTTCATGGATCACTCCTGCGCGTTGATCCCGGTGTCGCTGTTCAGCCCGGCGATCGAGAGCCTGCGAGACCTCCAGCGGGCCTGTGCCCTTGAGCGGACGGTCGAGGCCGATCGCTGTTACGTCCTCGATCGGGGATATGCCAA
Organism: Pirellulales bacterium; assembly: GCA_046092585.1. Lineage (GTDB taxonomy): Bacteria > Planctomycetota > Planctomycetia > Pirellulales > UBA1268 > QWPN01. The sequence continues at coordinate 4,803 of JBJTDZ010000139.1, forward strand.
GCTTGGGCTTTGGAATGTGATCCATGCGGAGGGCAGCAGTGATGTCTGCCGGGTGCGAGACACGATCGCCGCCAGGGCCTCAACGGCACGCGGGGTTCGCTGCTGCGCACTCCAGGCACGGACTGAGCGAGGGACAGCGTCACCGGTGACGCTGTCCCCATCGCTTACAAGAGTGGGCTTCCCGGGCGGGGACCTCCGGCGGCAGAGCCCGGTCAAAACCGAGCCATACGGACCGGTTCGCCCCGCATGTGCCGTGCCGAACAGGATTGGCAGCGGGCACCGATCCGCCAAAGCGGATTGGTCGACGCCGCGAACGTCCGGTGACGGGGCACGGGCAGCCCCGAGCTTGCGACTGCGGTTTTTTCGCTCCTGCCCAGCGGCTACGATGACGGGATGAGAAAGTTCCTCGCGTTCATGGTGGCGGTGGTCGCAACCGCGGTCGTCACGGCGCCGGCTCGCGCGTGCCCGTTCTGCTCGGCGGTGTCGCTCACCTTCGCGCAGGAGATCGCCCAGAGCCAGGCGGCGGTGATCGCCCGGCTCGTCGAGCCGCCGCCGGCCTCGGCGCTCGCCCCCACGGCCGACGGCCCGCTCCCCAAGGGCAAGTTCGAGGTCGTCGAGGTGCTCAAAGGGGGCGACCTCGTCGCCGAAGCCGGGCTCACGGGCGGCGATGCCACGCCGATCGAGACGATCATGCTCGAGGAGAAGCCGGTGGGCACGCTCTTCCTGCTGATGGGCGTGGAGCCGCCGAACCTCGTCTGGTCGAGCCCGGTGCGGCTGAGCGACCGGGGCGTCGAGTATCTCCGCCAGCTCGGCAGCCTGCCGGAGAAGGGACCCGACCGGCTCGCCTTCTTTCAGAACCATCTCGAGGACGAAGACGACACACTCGCCCGCGATGCCTACGACGAGTTCGCGATCGCCCCCTATGCCGACGTCAAGGGCCTGAAGGAAACGATGGATCCGGCGAAGCTCCTCGGCTGGATCGAAAACCCGAAGGTGCAGGCCAATCGACGGCGGCTCTATGCCACCATGCTGGGCGTCTGCGGCTCCAAGGACGACGCGGCCCGCATCGCCAGGATCCTCTCCGGCGAGGGGCTCACGCCCGAGCAGGCTGAGGCCCGCAGCGGCCTCGACGCGCTCATCGCCTGCTACGTGGCGCTCGAGGGTCCCGCGGCGCTCGATCAGGTCGATCGGCTGTTTCTCGACCGCGGCGACCGCGACGTGCCGTTCACCGAGACCTACGCCGCGGTGATGGCGCTGCGGTTCCTCGGGGAGGAGTCCGATCTCGTGCCCCGCGATCGGGTGCTCCAGTCGCTGCGGCTTTTGTTGCAGGAGCCGAAGCTCGCCGATCTCGTGATCGCCGACCTGGCCCGCTGGCAGGATTGGTCGGTCGTCGACCGGCTGGTGACGCTCTTCAAGGAGGCCACGGCCGACAACATCTTCGTCCGCGAGCCGATCGTGAACTACCTGCGGGCCTGCCCGCTTCCCGAGGCGGCTGCGGCGGTGAAGGAGCTCGAGGCCATCGACCCGGAGGCGGTCCGCCGCGCGGCAACGCTCGCCGGCATCGCGGGCCTCGTCGCCTCGGGATCGACCGCGGCGGCGACCGATGGCGACCCGGGCGAGCCGCCTCCCGCCACGGACGGCCCCGCAGCGGCCGCCGAACCGACCGGCACGATCACAGTGGCGCCGGTCCTCGCCGACGAGGAGGCAGCCGACTCGGTACCCGGGCAGGACGTGTCGGCCCCCAACCCACCGCCGGCGGCGGGCGACGAGCTGAAACGCTGGAAGTGGGCCGCATGGGCCGCCATCGTGCTCGTGATCGCAGCCGTGTCGCGGGCGGCGATGCGGCCCGCGCCGACCCGCGACCGCTGAGCCATGATGGGCACCGGGCTGTTCGACACGCCGTCGCCCGCAGCCACCCGGCCGCCCATCGCCCGGCCCGAAGGGGATGGGTACCGCGCCCTCTGCGGTGCGGCGATCGCCGCCGCAGCGATCGCCGTCGCCTCGCCCGTCGCCTTCGCCGGCTGGTGGCTCACGGCCGTGCCGGTGATCGGTGTGGTGCTGGCCATCGTCGCCCTCCGCGACATCTCCGCCCGGCCGGAGCAGCTCACCGGCAGGCGGCTTGCACTCGCGGCACTGGGCGGTTCGGCGGCGGTGCTCGTCGCCGCGGTCGCGACCCTGGCCGCCGAATACGCCGCCGAACTGCCAGAGGGCTATGAGCGGCTGGGCTACGCCGCCCTGCAGCCCGCCGAGGGGGCCCCGCCCGCGAGCGTGCCCGACTCCGCCCGCGCGATGAGCGGCCACAACGTGCTGCTCAAGGGCTACATCTATCCGGGGAAGCAGCAGAGCGGTCTCGTGCAGTTCCTGCTCGTGCGTGATCAGGGCGACTGCTGCTTCGGCGGCAATCCGAAGATCACCGACCGCGTGCTCGTGCAACTCGCCGATCCCGCGGGTATCGACTTCTCGCCGCGGCTCACCAAGGTCGCCGGACGGTTTCGCGTCGAGCCGGCAGGAACCGCCGAACTCGACGGCGGCGTGCTCTATCACCTCGACGATGCCTTCGTGCGGTGACGGCGATGCCACCCTGCAGACCACCGACCCTGCCCGCCGCCTGCCGCGCGGCGCTCGTGGCGCTGCTCGCGGCGACGGGCTGCGGCGGCGACCGCGTCGTGGATCGCGTCCCCGGGGCAGCCTCGCCGTCCACCCCCGCCGCCGCGCGAACCATCCGGGACGTCACGTTCGACGACATCAAGCTCGAGATGCAGAAAGGCGAGCCCTTCACCCGCGACCGGCTGACCGACCGGGTCATCGATCTCGACCACAGCCGGGTGCGCATCCGGGGCTACATCCTCCCGAGTTTCCAGCAGTCGGGCCTCACGCAGTTCGTGCTCGTCCGCGACAACCAGGAATGCTGCTTCGGACCGGGCGCCGCGCTGCACGACTGCGTCGTCGTGCGCATGCAGCCGGGCCGCACGGCCGAGTTCTCGATCCGGCCCGTCGCCGTGGAGGGCACGTTCCGGATCGAGGAACTGCGGGGCCCCGACGGCGGGCACCTCGCCATCTATGCCCTCGACGGCGAGGCGGTGCGGTAGGAGGCCGACCGCTGGCCCGCCGCCCGCCGCCACTGGTACGTGGTACGATCACCGGCACGTGTGACCGAGTCCCCGCCCCGAGCCCCGTGCCGAGCCGGCAATGCAGCTCTTCGATCCCGAGTCGTGGTACTGGCTCTACGACATCCCGCAGTTCCGGTTGTCGCTCATCTTCATCGGAGCGTTCGTCGGCTTCTACTGGCTCGGCTCCCTCGTCGTCCGGCCGATCCTCCGGCAGTTCGTCAAATACACCGCCGGCTCCAACGACATCGTCGGGTACGTGCTCTCCTGCTTCTGCGTCTTCTACGGCCTGCTGCTCGGCCTGATCGCCGTCACCGCCTACCAGAACGTCGCCGAGGCGGGCGCCAACGTCACCCGCGAGGCGGCCGCCCTTTCGGCCCTCTATGAAGACGTCTCCCGCTATCCGGAGCCGCATGCCCAGAACCTGCGGTGGCTGCTCCGCGACTACACCCGCTACGTGATCAAGTATGCCTGGCCGCTGCAGCGGCGGGGCATCGTGCCGCAGGAGGGGACAATCCGGGCGGCGGCCTTCCACGACCGGCTCCTCGACTTCCAGCCCGCCACGCCGGCCGAGGAGATCATCCACGCCGAGGCCCTCCGGCAGCTCAACGAGTTCTTGGAGGCCCGGCAGATGCGGCTCTTCTCCGTGAAGTCGTCGCTGCCATCCTCCATGTGGTACGTGATGATCCTCGGAGCGATCCTCAACATCGCCATCTGCTGGCTGTTCGACATGCGGTTCCTCACGCAGCTCATGCTCGGCGGCATCCTGGCCGCCTACCTGGGGATCATGATGCACCTGATCTTCGACATGAACCAGCCGTTCCGCGGCGACGTCTCCATCGGTTCGGAGCCGTTCGAGGTGCTCTTCGCGAGGATGATCGACCAATGAACGACGGCGTCAGGAAGGCGAACCGCCGCGAGGCCCTCGGCGCCGGCGCCGCGGCCATGCTCGCCGCCGCCCGGACCCTCGGCCCGGCCCTCTTCGCCGGCTGCTCCCTCGGCATCCCGCCCCGGACGAAGACCGTGACCGTCGGCCTGCTCCATTCGCAGACCGGCCCCCTGGCGATCGGCTCGTCGTCGCTTCGCGACATCGAGCTTCATGCCCTCGAGCAGATCAATGCCGCGGGCGGCATCCTCGGCCGGCAACTCGTGGCCCGTGCTCCCGATCCGCGGTCGCGGGTCGAGCTCTTCCCGAAGCGGGCCCGCGAGCTGCTCGACCAGGGCTCCGTGGCGGTGTTCGGCTGCTGGACGAGCGCCAGCCGCAAGGCCGTGCTGCCGGTCTTCGAGGAGGCCAAGCGGCTGCTCTTCTACCCGGTGCAGTACGAGGGCAACGAGTCGTCGCCCTACGTGGTCTACGGGGGCATGGTGCCCAACCAGCAGATCCTGCCGACGCTCGACTGGCTGGCCTCCGCCGCCGGCGGCCTCCGCAAGAAACTCTTCCTCGTCGGCTCCGACTACGTGTATCCGCGGACGGCCAACTTCGTCGCGCGGAAGCATCTCGCCGCCCGGGCGCAGGAACTGCGGATCGTGGGCGAGGAATACGTGCCCCTGGGCGACCGCGACTTCTCCGGTGTCGTGAAGAAACTCCTCGCGTCCGGCGCCGACTGCGTGCTCAACACGGTCAACGGCGACTCGAACCTCGGGCTGTTCGCCGCGCTCGCCGAGGCGAAGGTCGACCCGGCGCGGGTGCCCGTCGTCTCCACGAGCATCGCGGAGGACGAGCTCCGCAGCCTCCTGCCGGCGCAGGTCAAGGGCCACTACGCCGCCAGCTGCTACTTCCAGTCGCTCGACACGCCGGCCAACCGCGACTGGGTCGACGGCTTCCGCCGCGAGTTCGGTCCCGACCGCGTGACCGGCGATCCCCTGGAGCCGGGATGGTGCCTGGTGCACCTCTGGAAGCAGGCCGTCGAGAAGGCGGGGTCCTTCGATACCGCGGCGGTTCGCCAGGCGTTTCGCGATGGCCTCGAGTACGCCGGCCCCGGAGGCCCGGTGCGGCTCGACCCGAAGACCCAGCACACGACGAAGTTCTTCCGCCTCGGGAGAATCCGCGACGACCGGCAGTTCGAGATCGTGCACGCCTCGCCGGAGCCGATCGATCCCGACCCCTATCCGGACGTGGCCTTCCCGGGCTGGAAGGTCGACTGGATCCGTGACGGCATCACCCGCGGCGCGGAGGTCGACATCGATGGCGGAGTTTGAGATCGAGCACAGCGAGGGCATGCGCTGGGTGAAGGTCGGCCTCGACGACGACGACGTCCGCACCGAACGTGGAGCGCTCAACCACTTCAAGGGCACGATCACGATGGACGTGCCCCTGCCGAGCCTCGCGGCATGGTGGGTGTCGCTATTCTCCGACGAATCGCTCCTCCGGCCCCGCTACCAGGGCACCGGGGCGGTGTACCTCGATTCGTCGCTCGGCGGCTTTCACGTGATGCGGGTCAGGCCCGGCGAGCGCTGGATCCTCGACACGAGATGCTTCTGGGCCAGCGACGGCGAAGTCGCCCTCTCGGTGCACCGCGAGCCCTTCTGGACGTCGTACTGGGCCGACCAGGGTTTCCTCTGGTACAAGACCGCGCTCAAGGGGGACGGGCAGGTGGTGCTCTCGGTGCCGGGCCCGATCGAGGAGGTCGCGCTCGACGACGACCAACTGATCGCCGACGGACCGTTCGTGGTCGCCCACACCTCCGGCATCAGGCTCTCGATCCGGCGGCCGGCACGATCCTGGCTGAGCTACTGGATGTCCGGTCAGAAACTGGCCTACTGCTTCCGCGGCACCGGCAAGCTGCTGCTCTGCACGACGCCCTACTGGCGGGCCAGGCTCAAGA
>JBJTDZ010000140.1:0-17897 GCA_046092585.1 Pirellulales bacterium
GGAGTGATCGGAGGAGTGATCGGAGGAGTGATCGGAGGAGTGATCGGAGGAGTGATCGGAGGAGTGATCGGAGGAGTGATCGGAGGAGTGATCGGAGGAGTGATCGGAGGAGTGATCGGGGGAGTGATCGGGGGAGTGATCGGGGGAGCGATCGACGGGAGTTTCGGGGGCCGACGCCGTGCGTTCCCGTATCGTGAGTTCGAGGAGCCTGCAGGGGATCGGGCCGTTCACGAGGGGAACCCGTTGGCTCGGCCGCAGGCCGAGGTGGCGGATCGCAGGGGTGTCGGCTGCGAGGATCGCCGCCCGCCAGCCGCCACACCGCTGCACGAGCCAGTCGCCCAGCCGCCGAAAGAGCGCGCCGGCCCGGGGCAGCGGCAGCCGCTCCCCGTAAGGCGGGTTGGTGACCACGAGGCCGGACGCCGCGGTCGGCTGCACGTCCTCAAAATGCCTCTGGGCGATGGCGACCGCGTCGCCCACGCCCGCCGCGGCGGCACACGCGCGGACCGCAGCCACGGCCTCCGGGTCGAGATCGCTGGCGAAAAACCCGCCGGCGGCAGGCTGCTGGATCCGTGCTTCGAGATCGGCCACCAGGCGGTCGGCAAGGGACTTGTCGCAGTCGCGAAACCGGAAGAAGCCATGGGCCTTTCGCCGCGCCCGCCACAGCCCAGGGGCCATGCCCGCGGCGATCGTGGCAGCCTCGATCGGCAGCGTGCCCGAGCCACACATCGGGTCGAGGATCGGCTCGCCGGTGAAGGCGTCGCCCTGCATGCCGGGCCGCCACCAGCCGGCGATCGCGAGGATCCCCGCCGCGAGCACCTCGGAGAGCGGCGCCTCCACCTCGCCGATGCGCCAGCCCCGCTGGTGGAGCGAGCGGCCCGCCGCGTCGCGGAAGATCGTGGCCACGTCACCCACGAGATGCAGCGCCAGCCGCAGCGTGGCCCCCCGCAGCTGCACGCTCGGCCGCCGGCCGCTCGGCGTACGCAGCTGGTCGACGACCGCATCCTTCACCACCTGCGCGGCGTAGAGCGAGTGCGTGAGGAACGTGTCGTGGATCGCCGCATCGACGCGAAGCGAGTCCGACACCCTCAGTTGCTCGGTCCAGTCGACCTCCTGCAGCGCGTGGTGGAGCGCCTCCGGCGAGTCGACGACAAACCTTCCCAGCGGCTCGAGCACGCGGATCGCGGTGCGGCATTCGAGCACCGCCCGGTAGAGCGTCTTCCGCTCGTGGCCGGCTGGCGCCGAAAACTCGATCGTCCGCCGCCCGATCCGCAGGTCGCGTGCCCCGACGGCCTCCAGTTCGCGGGCCAGCACCCACTCGAGCCCGTCGAGCGTGCGGGCCGTACATCGTGGCGGCTCGTCGGCCACCGGCGCGGGCAGCGGCCGCGGCGGGGGCGGCACGGCGGGGAAATCGTTGGTCGTCATCAGCCCCCGCGACTCTACCTGCGCCGGGAGCGAGCCGCTATCGGTCGCCCTGGGCATCGGTCTGCGGCGGCTGCGGTTGCTGCTGCGGCGGCTCCGGGGCCGGCCGCTCCTCGATCCGCCGCGCGATCTCCGCGATCTTTCGGTCGACGTCGACCTTGAGCGCGGCGATCTCGTCGTCGAGTTTCCGCTGGAAGGCCGCGACGGCCTTCTCCGCCTCGGCCGCCGTCTGCTTGTCGAGCCGCTCGAGTTCGGCGGCCACCTTCGTGGAGAGCTGCTTGCCGCTGGCGTCGGCCCGCTCGGCCGCGGCCCGCGCCTCGGTGGCGGCCTTCGCGCCGGCTTCCGCCACCTCGGCATCCACCCGCTTCCTGAACTCGGCCACCTGTGCGTCGAACCGCTCGCGAAGCGTCTTCGACTCGGCGGTAAACGACTCCTGCAGGGTCTTGAGCTCGCCGGCCAGGCGGGCGTCGAGTTCCCGGCCCCCGGCCACGAGCCGCTCCTCGAGCCTGGCCGCCTCCGCAGCCACCTTCGTGTCGAGGGAGTCTTCGAGTTCCTGCTTGGCGGCGCCCACGCGGGCGTTCACCCGCACCGTCACGTCGCGGGACAGCCTGCCGTAGAGCTCGGCCCTGCGCTTCTCCCACACGTGGCCAAAGGGCCACGCCGCCACGGCCTCCGCCGCGGTCGCCGCCGCCACGATCACCACCACCATCACCCGGGCCACGCCGCGCATGCTCGCCTCCCTGCGATCTGCGATTCGAGTCCGAAGAGGGTGTCGACCATCGCGGCTGCGCCGGGCCACGCCCGGACCCCGGTCACGGAGCAGTTTTCCGAATGCGCCTGGTCGAGGCGGCACGACCGGCACCACTGGCAGGGTCGGCGGCCGGCCTGGGTCAGCGAACCGCCGCGGCGGCGGCGAAGCGCTCCTGGATCGGCTGCACGGCGAGCGGGGCGGTGCGCATTCCTTCCATCGCCCGCACGCAGGCCTCGGCCGCCGGCAGCGTGGTGATGCAGGGCACGCCGTAGAGCACGCTGGCCGCCCGGATCCGACCCTCGTCGGTGCGGGCGCCCTTGCCCCGCGGCGTGTTGAAGATGAGTTGCACCCGGCCGTCGATCAGGTGGTCGATGAGGTTGGGATGTCCCTCCTGGAGTTTCTTCACCGCCTCCACTTGGATGCCGGCATCGGCGAGCGTCCGGGCGGTGCCCGCGGTCGCCATCAACTCGAAGCCGAGGGCGAGCAGCCGGCGCGCCAGGCCCACCATCGCCTCCTTGGCCTGCAGGCTCGCCACGCTGAGGAAGATGCGGCCCGACTGCGGCAGCAGGATCCCCGCGGCGATCTGGCTCTTGGCGAAGGCGATCGCGAAGGTGTCGCTCACGCCCATCACCTCGCCCGTGCTCCGCATCTCGGGGCCGAGCGCGATGTCGACCCCGGCGAACTTCACGAATGGAAACACGCTCTCCTTCACGCTCACGTGGGCGGGCACCGGATCGGCATCGACCCCCTGCTCCCTGAGCGTCATGCCCGCCATCACCTTCACCGCCACCTTCGCCACCGGCAGGCCGGTGGCCTTGGCCACGAAGGGCACCGTGCGGCTCGCCCGTGGGTTGACCTCGATGACGTAGAGCGACTGCACGCCGTCTTCCTTCTTCACTGCGAACTGCTCGTTCATGAGGCCCAACACCCCGAGGCTCCGGGCCAGCGCCGCGGCCGCCGCCTTGATCTCGGCGATCATTGCCGGCGAGAGACCGTGCGGGGGAATGCAGCAGGCGGAGTCGCCGGAGTGCACGCCGGCCTCCTCGATGTGCTCCATGACGCCGGCCACGATCACGTCGGTGCCGTCGCAGATGCAGTCAACATCGACCTCGACCGCATCCTCGAGGAAGCGGTCGATCAGCACCGGCTGGCCCTGGGCCACGACGAAGGCCTCGGCCACGTAGCGCTCGAACTGCGCCTGGTCGTAGCAGATCTCCATCGCCCGGCCGCCGAGCACGAAGCTCGGCCGCACGAGGCTCGGGAACCCGATCCGAGCCACCTCGCGGCGGGCCTGCTCGAGCGTGCGGGCGATGCCGCTGTCGGGCTGCTTGAGGCCGAGGCGGTCAAGCAGGTCGCGAAACTTCTCGCGGTCTTCGGCGGTCTCGATCGTGTCGACGCTCGTGCCGATGATCGGCAGGCCGGCGGCATGCAGGGCCCGGGCGAGGTTGAGCGGGGTCTGGCCGCCGAGTTGCACGATCACGCCGTCGGGCTGGATCCGGTCGGCGATGTTGAGCACATCCTCGCAGGTGAGCGGCTCGAAGAAGAGCATGTCGCTCGTGTCGTAGTCGGTGCTCACCGTCTCGGGATTCGAGTTGACCATCACGCTCTCGATGCCCATCTCACGGAGCGCGAAACTGGCATGGCAGCAGCAATAGTCGAACTCGATTCCCTGGCCGATACGGTTGGGGCCGCCGCCGAGAATCATCACCCGCTTCTTTCCCGGCTCCCTGGGCCGCGTCTCGTCTTCCTCCTCCCACGAGGAGTAGTAGTAGGGCGTCTGGGCCTCGAACTCGGCGGCACAGGTGTCGACCGCCTTGTAGGAGGCCACGATCCCGCGGCGCTTTCGCTCCGCTCGCACCTCGAGTTCCGAGGAGCCCAGGAGCACCGAGAGCTGCCTGTCGGAGAAGCCGGCCTGCTTCGCCATCCGCAGGGTGGCGTCATCGACCGCGGCGAGCGACCCGACCGTGCGGAGCAGGCTCTCGATCTCCACGATCTGCTGGAGTTGGTCGAGGAACCAGCGGTCGATCGCCGAGATCTCGTGAATCTCGTCGACGGTGAGCCCGGCCTTGATGGCATACCGCAGCCACCACACCCGATCGGGGTCGGGCGTGGCGATCCGGGCGCGGATGTCGTCGAGCGAGGGCTCGGCCGGCGTGCCCCAGAGATCCTTGGCGTCGCAGCCGAAGCCGAACGAGCCCACCTCCAGGCCACGGAGAGCCTTCTGGAAGGCCTCCTTGAACGTGCGGCCGATCGCCATCGTCTCACCCACGCTCTTCATCTGCGTGGTCAGGCGGCTGTCGGCCTCCGGGAACTTCTCGAAGGCGAACCTGGGCACCTTCACCACCACGTAGTCGATGGAGGGTTCGAAGCAGGCCTTCGTCTTGCGGGTGATGTCGTTGGCGAGTTCGTGGAGCCGCCAGCCCACGGCGAGCTTGGCGGCGATCTTGGCGATCGGGAAGCCCGTGGCCTTGCTGGCCAGCGCCGAGGAGCGGCTCACCCGTGGGTTCATCTCGATCACGATCATCCGCCCGGTCCGCGGATCGACGGCGAACTGGATGTTGGAGCCGCCCGTCTCCACGCCGATCGCCCGGATCACGGCGAAGCTGGCGTCGCGCATCCGCTGATACTGCTTGTCGGTGAGCGTCATCGCCGGGGCCACGGTGATCGAGTCGCCGGTATGCACGCCGCAGGGATCGAAGTTCTCGATGGAGCAGATCACGACGGCGTTGTCGTCGGCGTCGCGCATCACCTCCATCTCGTATTCCTTCCAGCCGAGAATCGACTCCTCGACGAGCACCTCGCCCACGGGGGAGAGGTCGAGCCCCCGCTGCACCTTGGCGTCGAACTCCTCGCGGTTGTAGGCCACGCCGGAGCCCGAGCCGCCGAGCGTGAAGCTGGGGCGGATCACGGCGGGCAGGCCGATCTCGGCGAGCACCTCGCGGGCCTCCTGCAGGCTCTTCACGATCCGGCCGCGGCAGGTCTCGAGGCCGATCTTCTGCATGGTGGCCTTGAAGATCTCGCGGTCTTCGCCGCGGCGGATCGCCTCGGCCCTGGCCCCGATCATCTCCACGCCGTGCTTTTCGAGCACGCCGTGCTTCACGAGATCCATCGCCAGGTTGAGGGCCGTCTGGCCACCGAGCGTGGGGAGCACCGCGTCGGGCTTCTCCGCCTCGATCACCTTCTCCACCATCTGCCAGGTGAGCGGCTCGATGTAGGTGCGGTCGGCCGTGCCCGGATCGGTCATGATCGTGGCCGGGTTGGAGTTCACGAGCACCACCCGGTAGCCATCCTCGCGGAGGGCCTTGCAGGCCTGGGTGCCGGAGTAGTCGAACTCGCAGGCCTGACCAATGACGATCGGCCCGGAGCCGATCAGGAGGATCGTGTGGAGGTCGTCGCGGCGGGGCATGGAAGGGCTCGGCGGGCGGGCAAAAAAATCTCCCGAGGGTAGCACTCCCCGCGCCCTGCGGCAACGAACGGCTACAATCCCCGGCCGTCGCGGGGGCTTCCTCTCCGCGGCTCCAGGAGCACCTGTCATGTCTCTCGCCACCCCGGCCCTCGACGCCCGGCGCGACACGCTTCCAGACGAACTCAAAGACATCCGGCTGAACCTCTCGGCCGTGCTCTCGGGAGAAAATCTCCAACCGGGCCAGGCCCTGGGCGTGGCCCTTGCGGCGGCCCGCTTCGCGAGGTCAGAGCCCCTGGCCGAGGCCCTGGAGGCCGATCTTCGCTCCGCGCTGGGCGACGGAGCGGCGGCCGTGATCTCCGATTCCGTCGCGGCGGCCGGCCTGATGGCGATGAACACCGTCTACTACCGCTTCCGCCACATGCTCGGCAAGGAGAGCTACGAGTCCCGTCCGCCGCGGCTGCGCATGGCCCGGATGGCTCAGCCGGCCACGAGCAAGCTCGACTTCGAGCTCATGAGCCTCGGGTGCGCGGCCCTCGCAGGCTGCGAACTCTGCATCAAGAACCACGAGGCCAGCCTCGTGCACCTCGGGGCGAGCGAAGACGCCTGCCACGACGCCGTGCGGATCGCGGCGGTGATCAACGCCGCCGCCTGCGGCCTGGGCGAATAACCGCGGGTTGTTCAACCTGCGGAACGTGTCACCTGTAGCCGCAGGCTGTCGAACCTGCGGTTCTTCATGTGCAGGTTGAACAACCTGCACCTACGACCGGCGGATCCGGCGGGCGTGACCGCTCACGCGAGTTCGCGGAGATATTCGAGCGTGTAAATGCCGCTCGAGTGGCCGTCGGAAAACTCGATCGAGTAGGCATACTGCCCCACCGGCTTCATGCCCACGATCTCGAGCGGCCGCACCTCCGCCGCCGTGAGCACCGGCAGCAGTTGCGGCTTCGCGGGGGCCACCCGTTCCTCGCGGCAGGTGGCGCAGGGGCAGGCGTCGCGAAGCAGCCTCGCCGGATACGCTGCGACGGCTCCGTCGCTCCAGGTGATCTCGACGGCCGCGGCAGCGCCGGGCGTGGTCACGCGGCGGATGGCGGTGGGCACGGGCTGACTCATGCGCTCGCCTCGGCATGGTCGCGGCGATCGACGATCCGCCTCCCCTTCCCCTCGAACCGCGGCAGGCTGCCGATCGGCACCGTGCTCACGGCCACCCGCAGGCCCAGCCGCACCTGCAGTTCCCGGGCCACGCGAGCCGGATCGTCGAGCCGGTCTTCGATCTCGAGGGCGAGTTCGTCGAGGCTCTCGCGGGTGAAGACGGTGAGCCGGTGCTCCACCACCTCGGGAAAGCCGCGCACGATCTCCTCGATCGCATGCGGAAACACGTTGACGCCTCGGATCACGAGCATGTCGTCGGTTCGCCCGAGGATGCCCCCCTCGAGCCGCACCCACGGGCAGGCGCCGGCGGCCACATCGGCCTCCGACGCCCAAGTGGGCCGCACCACGTCGCCCGTGCGGTAGCGGATCACGGGCGCGCCCGACCGCCCAAGCGTGGTGAGCACGAGTTCGGCCAGTTCGCCCGGCCCCGCCGGAACGCCCGAGCCGAGCGCGAGAAACTCCGGATGAAACCACTCCTCGATCACGTCGAGGCCGTCGCCCCGCAGGTCACCGGAGCCCCACGGCCCCACCTCGGTGGCGCCGGCATGATCGAGCACGTCGGCAGCCCACGCCACTGCGATCCGCTCGCGAGTGGCGCGGACGGATCCGCCGGGCTCCCCCGCCACGATCACCACCCGCACGTCGAGCGACGCCGTGTCGAGCTTGGCGTCGGCTGCCACCTCGGCGAGGTGCAACGCGTAGCTCGGCGTGGCGAAGAGCACCGTGGCCCGCAGGCTGCGGATCAGCTCCAGCCGCGCGAGGCTCGTGAGCCCGCCGGTGGGGATCGCCATCGCCCCGCGATCGACCGCCGCCTCGAAGCCGCTCCAGAAGCCGGCATAGGGCCCGAACGACGAGGCCACGAGCACTCGGTCGCCGGCCGTCACGCCCGCGCGGTCGAGCACCACCCGCCAGCAGTCCATCCACCACTGCCAGTCGGCCGCCGTGTCGAACACCGGCAGCGGCCGGCCGTGGGTGCCGCTCGTGTGGTGAAACCGCACATACCGCGACGGGTCCCACGTGAGGTTCGCGGGCCGGCCGGTGTCGGCGGCCGCCGCCACGAGCTCGTCCTTGAAGGTGAAGGGCCAGTCGGCGAGGTCGGCGAGCGAGGCGATGCCCGCGGGTTCGCTCACGCGGGCCAGCTTGGCCGCATAGAAGGCGTTGTGCGGCAGCACCTCGCGAAGCAGGCGGCGGAGCCGCTCGAGCTTGAGGGCCTCGACCGCGGTGCGGGGCGAAGGGTGGAGGGAACGCGATGCGGACGACATGCCGCGATTATGGCACGCCGAGCGACGGGATGCCCTGCGCCGGCGCGTTTCGCGCCGGCGGCTGGATGCCCTGCGACCATTCCTGACGCGGCAGCACGAGCGGTTGCTGCACCGGGGCCGGCAGCGGCTGCGGCGGCCCGACCGGACCGGCCGGCGGGAGCACCGGGGGCGGTGCGGGAATCGGCTGCGGGGCGGGCAGTTGGGGCGGCACGACCGGCTGCGGCGCCGCCTGCGGCAGGGCGGCGGGCTGGCTGCCCGCGGCGAGCCGCACCTGCTCGGCCCGCGCCACCACCGACTCCGGAGCCGCCGGCATGGCCGGCTGCATCGCGAGATCGACCACCCGCTCGTCGCGAACCTCCCAGGGAATGATGTTCTCCGTCACGAAGTCGAGGGGAAAGAACTCGTACCACGGCGTCGGGAAGGGCTGCCGGACGGTGAGCGTCTCGTAGCCATCCTTGACGAGCCGGATCTTGCGGGTGCCGTAGTAGACGAAGTCGTGCGAGACCGGCGTGGTGCCGATCTGGTAGTCGTCGACGTAGACCAGCGCCCCGGGCGGGTTGGAGCGGATCGTCATCCGCCTCTGCACGCAGCCCGGCGTGGCGAGGATCGATCCGGCGGCGAGGGCGATGAGCACGGCACGACGCATGGTCCGGACGATAGAAACCGCCCCCCGACGCCGCCAGACCAGCGGCCCGCGGGGCTTTGGCCGGGCTTGCCCAGGTCGCGACGCCACCCCCGTGCGTGTAGACTCTGGGACTTCCGCAGCCTCTCCGTTCTGGCAACCACAAGCACCGCGGTCCGGGGCCCGAAGCGTGGGATCTGGCACGAGCCTCGTCTACAGCGAACTGACCGACATCGGACAGCGGCGGACGTCCAACCAGGACTCCACGCTGGTGCTCGAGCCGTGGAGCGCCGAGCAGTATCGCCGGCGGGGCTGGATCTTCATCGTGGCCGACGGCATGGGAGCCCATGCGGCCGGCGAGACCGCCAGCGCCCTGGCGGTCGAGCAGGTGCCGCTCGTCTACGAGAAATCGGCCGCCCGCTCCCCTCCGGTCGCCCTCAAGGCCGGGATCAAGCATGCCCATGCCGTGATCCATGAGCGGGGCGACGCGGCCGCGGACCTCAAGGGGATGGGCACCACCTGCACGGTGCTCGTGCTGCTGCCCCGCGGCGCGCTCGTGGGCCACGTCGGTGACACCCGCGCCTACCGCGTGCGCGGCGGCACGATCGAGCAGCTCTCCCGCGACCACTCGCTCTCCTGGGAGATGGAGGGGCATCGCGACGCCGGCATCGAGCAGCCGATCCCGAAGAACATCATCACGCGGTCACTCGGCCCGCAGCCCTCCGTGGAGGTCGACATCGAGGGGCCGCATCCCGTGGAGCCGGGCGACGTGTTCGTGCTCTGCAGCGACGGCCTCTCCGGACAGGTCGCCGACGAGGAGATCGGCCTGTTTGCGGGTGGACTATCCCCCGACGACGCGGCGGCGGCGCTGCTCGGGCTCGCGCTGGTCCGCGGCGCACCCGACAACGTGACCCTGATCGTGGCCCGGGCCGGCGACAAGGAAGCCACGAAGACCTCGAAGGCCGACGCCCCGTGGCCGCTCTCCGACGAACGGGCCACAAGGGCGCCCGCCGCGGTGCCGGTGAAGTTGCTGGCCACGGCGGCGGCGAGCCTGCTGGTGGCATGCGTCGTCAACCCGTGGAGTGATCTCATGAAGCCGACCGGCCTCGTCGGCGGTGTGCTCGGCGAAGGGCTGGCGGGGGGCGTGGCGTGGACGCTGTCGATCGCGGCGGTGCTGCTGTTCATGGGCTCGCTGCTGGCCGCGGTGCTCGCGTTCTTCGTGGGCGGCGAGTCAGCCACCCGCCTCCTGCCCGTGGGAGCGAAGATCGGTGGCGGCCCCTACCGTCGCTATGGCTGCAGCCCGTCGGCCGCGCTGCTCGAGGGCGTGGTGGCGAGCGTGGAGACCGCCGCCGACGGCCTCTCCTCCGGCGATCGAGCCCGACTGCTGGCCGCGGTGACGGAAGCCCGCGGCCGCCTCGCCGACGGTGATTTCACCGCGGCACTGGCGGCCTCCGCGAAGGCCATCGCCGCCTATCGCCGCACCGTCGACGCGGCCCGTCGCGACGACACCGTCACCCGCTGATCCCCCAGCCGGAAAAGTCCGCCGCGAGACTTCGCCCGGATTGCCCAGGCTGCGGCGATCTTCTTCCCCGGCGTCACTGCGGCTTGAGCCGGCGTGCCCGCCGCGTCGATCGCATGAGAAGCGGAGCGCTTCGCTCCGCGGTGAGTGGCGACAAGGGGGCTGCGCATGGCGGGAGCGGCGGCGGGTGCGTTTGGAGCGGCGACGGGTTCCCCTGCGGTCGCGCGGCCGCGGCCGGCCACGCTGCGGGCCCTCGGCCATGCCGAGCCGCCGCGGGAGGTGACCCTCGACGGCGAGATGTTCCGCCACGTCGAAACCCTCAAGCACGACTCCTGGGCCGCGACGGCGATCTACCGATCGGCCACGCGCACGGCGAAGTGCAAGTTCAACCGCACGCAGTCGATCGGCCCGATCCCCATGCGCTGGCTGGGTCGCTACCTCGCCGCACGCGAGCGGTGGTTCATGGATCGGCTGGCCGGCATCGAAGGGGTGCCGGTGTCGCTCGGCCGCGTCGCCACCTCAGAGGGCACGCTGGCCAATGCCATGGCCCACGAGTGGATCGACGGCCACGCCCTGGCCGAGCGGGAGGAGGTCGACGACTGGTTCTTCCCGCGGCTCCAGGCGATCCTCGCCGAGGCCCACCGCCGCGGCGTGGCCCATGTCGACCTCCACAAGCGGGAAAACGTCCTCGTCGACAACCGCGGCCGGCCCCACCTGATCGACTACCAGATCTCGTTCGGCCTGCCGGCGAACCGGGCCCTGGCGACGCTCCTCGGCGGCGCGCTGCGGATGCTGCAGCGCTGCGACGACTACCACCTGCTCAAGCACCGCGTGCGGCACCGACCCGACCAGGTGGGCCTCTCGCTCACCGACATGCAGCGGATGCGGCCGTGGTGGATCCGGGCCCATCGCTGCGTGGCCGTGCCCTTCCGCACCGTCCGCCGTCGTCTGCTCACGGCGCTCGGCGTGCGCTCGAAGAGCGGCCACGCCTTCAGCGAGGCCTTTCCCGAAGTGGCCCACCGCGTCGCGGCCTGACCCGGGCATCCGCCGCCGTCAACGGCCGCCGGCCGCCGCTTCGATCTGCTTCTGGATCTTGTCGAGGTTGAAGGAGCCGGGCGTCTGGCTCGGCGGAAACTCCTTCATGCTCATGAGAAACCGCCCCGCGATCTGCTGGAGCGGCACCGCCACGAAGGCATGGTCGAGGAACCAGTCGTTGTAGACCGTGGCGTTGTGCTGCGCCCGCTCGAAGGGGTCGCGGCGGAGGTTGAAGAGCAGCGGCACGCGGAGCTCGGTGAACGGCTCCCGCCAGACCTCGAAGGCCTCGCCCCGGTTCTCCAGGAACACCGCCTTCCAGTCGGAATAGCGGATCGCCACGATCTGGCCGTCGTCGTTCACGTAGAAGAACTCGTTCCGCGGCGACGCCTGGGCCTTCCCCACGAGGTGATCGAGCTGGTCGTAGCCGTCGATCGCGTTGCGGTACCGCTTCCCGCCGAGCGACACGCCCTTGGCGAGCTTCTCCTTGATGGCCGGCTCGCCGGCGGCGGCGGCGAAGGTCGGCAGCCAGTCCTCGTGCGAGACCAGCCCATTGAGCGTGACGCCCGCCGGAACCTTTCCGGGCCAGCGGAAGAAGGCGGGCACGCGGTAGGCCCCCTCCCAGTTGGAGTTCTTCTCGCTGCGGAACGGCGTGGTGCCGGCGTCGGGCCAGGTGTTGTAGTGAGGCCCGTTGTCGGTCGAGTAGAGCACGATCGTGTCGTCGGCGATGCCGAGCTCGTCGAGGGCCGCGAGCAGCACGCCCACGTGGCCGTCGTGCTCGACCATGCCATCGGAGTATTCGTCCTGCCCGCTCTTCCCCAGGCTCTCCTGCTTCACGTGGGTGCGAAAGTGCATCCGCGTGGCGTTCCACCAGCAGAAGAAGGGCTTGCCCGACTTCACCTGCCGCTGGATGTAGTCCTTGGCGGCGGCGAGCGTCTCCTCGTCGATCGTCTCCATCCGCTTCTTCGTGAGCGGGCCGGTGTTCTCGATCGTCTGGCCGCCCTTGTCGTCGGCCTTACACTTGAGCACGCCGCGGGGGCCGTAGGTCTCACGAAACGTCTTGCCGCTCGCGAGCTTCATGTCGCCGGGGTAGTCGCGGTGCTCGGGCTCCTCCTCGGCGTTCAGGTGGTAGAGGTTGCCGAAGAACTCGTCGAAGCCGTGCATCGTGGGCAGATGCTCGTCGCGGTCGCCCTGGTGGTTCTTGCCGAACTGGCCGGTGCCGTAGCCGAGGCTCTTGAGCACCGTGGCGATCGTGACGTCGGACTTCTGCCAGCCCTCCTTCGCGCCGGGCAGGCCCACCTTCGTCATGCCGGTGCGCACCGGGCAGTTGCCGCCGAGGAAGGCGGCCCGGCCGGCGGTGCAGCTCTGCTGGCCGTAGTAGTCGGTGAACGACACGCCCTCGCGGGCGATGCGGTCGATGTTGGGCGTGCGGTAGCCCATCATGCCGCGGCTGTTGTGGCTCACGTTCCACGTGCCGATGTCGTCGCCCCAGATCACGAGGATGTTGGGCTTCTTCGCCGCCGGAGCCTGGGCGAAGGCGGAAACCGCGGCGAGGGCGGCGAGGCAGGCAACGAGGAGGCGGCAGGGGCGGAGGGGCATCGTGGGCTCCGAAACGTCAGGGGCCGCCGGCCAAAAACGGCGACGGCAGAGGGGGTGGATGGCGGAAACCGGTTCGTATCGTGGCCCAGACCGGCAGGCCTGGCAATGCTCCTGACGACAAATCGACCTGCCCCGGGCGGCGGCACCGCCGCTACACTCCCGCCGCCATGCGGATCATCACACGCTACGTGCTCTGGGAGCTGCTCCAGGTCTTCCTGGTCGTGCTCACCGCGCTCACGCTGTTCATGCTGGTCGTGGGCCTCGTCCGCGAGGCCCAGCAGCAGGGGCTCGGCCTGCTCCAGATCCTCATGCTCGTGCCCTACGTGCTGCCCGAGGCGATGCGGTTTGCCGTGCCGGGCACGATGCTCTTCGCGGTGGCGAGCGTCTTTGGGCGGATGTCGGCCTCCAACGAGGTGATCGCGCTCAAGGCGGCGGGGGTCTCGCCGGTGGCGATCATCTGGCCGGCGGCGGCCTTGGCGCTGGTGGTGAGTTTCGTGTCCGTGTGGCTCAACGACGTGGCGGTGTCGTGGGGCCGCGACGGCGTGCGCCGGGTGGTCGTCAACAGCGTGGAGCAGATCATCTACGGGCGGCTGAGGCAGCAGCGGTCGTACAGCACCTCGCAGGTGTCGATCAACGTGAAGGCGGTCGACGGCCGGCGGCTGATCCGGCCCACGCTCACGTTCCAGTCGGGCGACACCGGGGCGCCGGCCACCGTCTCGGCCGCGGAGGCGGAACTCCGTGCCGACGCCGCCAAGGGGGCGCTCGTCGTCACCTTCCGTGACGGCACGCTTCACATGGGTGATTACAGCGCGTCGTTTCCCGACACGATCGTTCGCGAGATGCCGCTCGACGCCGTGAGCCGCAAGGGCAACACGTCCACGAGCCCCTCGGAGATCGCGATGTCGAAGTTCGCGACGGCCCGGATCGAGCAGGCGGAGAAGATCGACCGCATCGAGCAGCGGGCCGCCGGCAAGATCGGCATGGCGATCCTCTCCGGCCGGCTCGACATGAGCACGCCGCCGCACACCGCGCTCGAGCGGGAGCAACTGCGCAACGAGCGGGGCCGCTACAACCGCATCGTGATGGAGCCGTGGCGTCGCTGGGCCAACGGCTTCAGCTGCCTGTGCTTCGTGCTCGTGGGGGCGCCGATGGCGATCCGCATGCGGAACGCCGACTTCCTCACGAGCTTCTTCCTCTGCTTCCTGCCGATCCTGATCGTCTACTACCCGGTGTTCATGGTGGGCGTCGACGGGGCGAAGGACGGCCGGTTTCCGCCGATCGCCGTCTGGATGGGCAACGTGCTGGTGGCCGCCTGGGGCTGGTGGCTCCTCCGCGGCGTGATCCGCACCTGAGTTGGCTCGTACGTATGCCTCAGGCTGTCCCCATCGCTTACGCGATTGGGCTTCCAGATGCAGGAAGCGTAACCACGTGAGCGGTACGAATGCGGTGGCGTTGAGGTCGCCCCGCATTCGAGCCTGAGGCTCGTGTACGGTTCGTACGAGACGTCTCAGGCCGCTACTGCTTGCGGGCGGCGATGTAGACCTCGCCGAACCAGCCGGGCACCAGCCGACCCCAGGCGAGGTTGAACTGCTGCCACCATCGCTGGTCCTCGAGAAACATGCCGCTGGCCCGCAGGAAGAAGGCGCCCCGCGACTCCTCGATCTCGCAGCCGTTGGCCCGGGCCGCGTCATGAAACCGCTTCGCCGACAGGGCCGACACGTGGCCGTTGGAGTTGGTGTGGGCGCGGAGCCGCGGCTCGCGGAGCGGGATGAAGGCGTGCAGGTGCGACGGGAAGCCCACCAGCAGCACAGCCCCCGATGGGATCCGCGAGACGAGCTGGCGGATCGCCCGCTCGGGCTCGTAGAGGTGCTCGAGCACGTGCAGGAGCACGTAGACGTCGGCGTCGGCTGGAATCTTCTCCGGGGCGGTCTCGAAGTTGGCCTCGATCAGCTCGTCGTAGGGGAGCGGCCGCAGGTGGTCGTGGAGCAGTTCCATGTCGACGCCGACCCATCGATCGATCACGTCGGCCGGATCGACGCCAATCTGCTCGAGACCGCTGCTCACGTACCGCCGCATGAGGCCGTGCGCGATCCCGATCTCACAGACCCGCAGCGGACGGCCGCGGCGGGCGGCTTCGCGGCCGAGCCAGTGAAACGGGATGAAGTAGCGGAGCAACCGCGAGGGATAGCGGCGCGACCGCTGCCGTCGGGTCAGCTGAAACTCGTCGTCGGCCGCGATCTGGGCGTTGATGTCGTGGTGCCACGCGGAGGCGGCGAAGGCGTCGTCGACACGGGTGGGCGTGCGGGCGCTGATCATGGGGGGCTCCTGGAGAGGGCGGGACGATAGGCCGCGGCAGGCCCGGAGTCCAGAGCGGATTCCCCCAGCCTCCCCTGCCCCTCCGGCCTGCCATCCACGGCGGTTGCCGCGGGCCGCAGCCGTGGCACAATCCGGTGTCGCCCTCATCTGTTTCACCCTCGACCGGAGCCCGATCATGCCCCGTCCCGTCACGCTCTTCACCGGCCAGTGGGCCGATCTGCAGCTCGAAGACCTCGCTCGCAAGGGCCGCGACTTCGGCTACCAGGGGCTCGAGCTCGCCTGCTGGGGCGACCACTTCGACGTCACCCGCGCCCTCCAGGAGAGCGGCTACTGCGCGGCCAAGCGCGATGCCCTCGAGCGGCACGACCTCTCCGTCTACGCGATCTCGAACCACCTCGTGGGCCAGGCCGTGTGCGATCGGATCGACGAGCGGCACAAGTCGATCCTCCCGCCGCACGTCTGGGGCGACGGCGACCCGGCGGGCGTGAACCGGCGGGCCGCGGAGGAAATGAAGAACACGGCCCGGGCCGCCCAGAAGCTCGGCGTGTCGGTGGTCAACGGCTTCACGGGCTCGTCGATCTGGCACCTCCTCTACTCCTTCCCGCCGGTGCCCGGTTCGATGATCGACGCCGGCTTCGCGGAGTTCGCCGAGCGGTGGCATCCGATCCTCGACGTGTTCGCGGAGTGCGGCGTGCGGTTCGCGCTGGAGGTGCACCCCACGGAGATCGCCTTCGACATCATCACGGCGCAGCGGGCCCTCGACGCCCTCGGCCGCCGCGAGGAGTTTGGCTTCAACTTCGACCCCAGCCACCTCCACTGGCAGGGTGTGAGCTCGGTGGAGTTCATCCGCACGTTCCACGACCGCATCTACCACGTGCACGTGAAGGACGCGATCGTGACGCTCAACGGCCGCACCGGCATCCTTGGCAGCCACGTCAACTTCGGCGATCCCCGCCGGGGCTGGGATTTCCGCTCGCCGGGCCGCGGCGGTATCGACTTCGAGGAGATCATCCGCGCCCTCAACCAGGTGGGCTACGAGGGCCCGCTCTCGGTGGAGTGGGAGGACTGCGGCATGGATCGCGAGCACGGCGCGGCCGAGGCGGCGCGGTTCGTGAAGAACCTCGACTTCGCGCCGAGCCGGCGGCAGTTCGACTCGGCGTTCGCCGAGTCGTGATCTGCTCCGTAGCCCCGGAGGCTTCGATGCGGCGGCATGCAGCCATCCTGCTGACGGCGGCCGCATGCCTCGGGGCGTCGGCGGCTGCGGCCGAACCCTCGGGCAAGGCCCTCGAGCCGCTCGGCGACCTCGACGCAGCCTTCACGGCGGCGGCCGCGCAGCTCGCCCGCACCGCGGAGGCCGATGGGCATGCCGACCTCGCCCGGCTGATCGCGGGCTGGCAACTGCCCGCCGCCGGGGAAACTCAGCTCGTGGTGGCGATCCCGCCGCGGCTCGAGCAGCCGGACTTCGTCGACACGCCAGCGAAAGAGACGGTCTGGAACGACTTCGTGGCGGCGCGGCGCGGCCGCGCCGTGCGGCTCTTCGATCATGCGGTGGCCGCAGCCCGGGCCCACGACCGCACGGCGACCCGCGAGGAACTCGCCCGGCCCGATGCCGACGCCGCCCCGCTGCCACAGCGATCGTGCGAGGCGATCCGCCTGCTGCACCTCGCGCTTCGCGACGACCCCGACCACGAGCGGGCGCGGGCTGCGGGCGGCTGGGTGCGGCGGGGCGAGGCATGGCTCTGGCCCGAGGCCGCCCGGCGGCTCGACAAGGGGGAGGAGTTCGATCCCGCCTTCGGCTGGATGCCGAAGGCGAAGCTCGCCCGCTACCGCGGCGGCGAACGGCAGGATCGGGGCCGTTGGGTGGCGGCGGCCGACGACGAACGACACGCTCGCGACGTGAAGCACGGCCGCGAGTTCATCTCCGACCACTGGGAGATCGTGAGTGCGGCCGGGCTCGCCAACGCCGCCGCGCTGGCCACACGGCTGGAAGAGGCCCGCACCGTGTGGCGGCAGGTGTTCGGGGCTTTCGCCCAGGAGCCGCAGGAACTCGAGCGGCGACTCGCCGGCCGTGGGCGTGCGGCTTTGCAGACGCCCTTCTCCGCCATTCTCTGCGCCGACCGCGGGCAGTATGTGTCCGAGCTCGAGCGGCTCGAGCCGCTGATCGCCAAGACCAACGGCATCTACTGGTCGCCGACAAAGACGATCTGGTTCTTCGTCGACGCCAAGGCCGATCCGGCCGAGCCCGATCCGGTCACGATCCACCACGAGGCCACGCACCAGCTCTTCGCCGAGGCGCGGCACGAGGCGACGAAGGTCAGGCAGATGGCGGGCGAGCGGTGCGGCTTCTGGGCGATCGAGGCGGCGGCGTGTTATCTCGAGACGACGCGGCTGACAGACTACGGCTGGCAGGTGGGCGGCCGCGACGCGGGACGGGTGCCGGCGGCGAAGGAGCGGCTCGACGACGGCTTCTTCGTGCCACTGGCCGACCTCTCGCGGCTCGGCCGCCGGGAGTTTCAGGCCGACGAGCGGCTCCCGCAGATCTACAGTCAGCTCGGCGGCCTTGCCGACTTCTTCATGAACGGCGCCGGCGGCCGCTACCGCGAGTCGTTCGTGGAGTATCTCGTGCGGGTCTACTCAGGAACGGCGAGCCCCGACACGCTCGAACGCCTCTGCCGGCGAAGCTTCGCCGAACTCGACGACGCCTACCGCCGCCACCTGCAGCGCTAACGTGGGGCTTCGCCCCTGTCCCCATCGCTCACGCGATTGGGCTTCCATCCGGGAGCCGGCCGGGAGGCACGCGCAGGAGGAGGTGTACTTTGCCG
>JBJTDZ010000141.1:0-62048 GCA_046092585.1 Pirellulales bacterium
GAGCGAAACCCTTGTCTCTAGTTGCCAGCGGGTAAAGCCGGGGACTCTAGAGAGACCGCCGGCGTTAAGCCGGAGGAAGGTGGGGATGACGTCAAGTCCTCATGGCCCTTATGACTAGGGCTGCACACGTCCTACAATGGAGCGCACAAAGGGAAGCAAAACCGCGAGGTCGAGCAAATCCCAAAAAACGCTCCCTAGTTCGGATTGTAGGCTGCAACTCGCCTACATGAAGCTGGAATCGCTAGTAATCGCGGGTCAGCATACCGCGGTGAATGTGTTCCTGAGCCTTGTACACACCGCCCGTCAAGCCACGAAAGTGGGGGGCATCCGAAGTCGCTGAGGTAACCGCAAGGAGCCAGGCGCCTAAGATGAACTCTGCGATTGGGACTAAGTCGTAACAAGGTAGCCGTAGGGGAACCTGCGGCTGGATCACCTCCTTTCTAAAGGAAACTGCCGAACCAGGCCTGGTTTATCCAGGCTCTGCGGAGGCCATCAGCGAGATATCGACGGTTCGCAAGAGCCGTTTGGTCATCGACGCTGCATGTGGAGGCGATCGCGAGCCACCGAAAGAGATCGGTGATGCGGATGCCAACGTCCGTGTCGCGAAACTGCCAGACCATCCAAGGTCATGTGACCCGGTGGGGCTTTGCCGAGCCCCACCGGGTTTTTTCATGCGCCGCGTTCGGCGGTTCGCCGGGGCTTGCCCGTCCCGTGGTGTTTTCGCATAGCGCGCAGTGAGATTTCGGTGAGGCACGGGCCGGTGTTGGGGTCGCTGCTACACTCGCCGATTCGGGGCGTTGGAGCCGGCGTCAGGAAGGAAGTTGCACGAGGGAGCGGGCGTGGGCATGAAGGGCATCGTCGGTGCTGGCTGTTATGTGGCGGCGGTGTGCGGGGCATTCGCCGTGGTGCATGCCGAGGAGTGGCGCGTGCGTGGCGAGTTTCTGTCGCTGGCGGACGGGAGGCCCACGGTCGCCGTTTTGAAGTTGGAGGACGGAACACGCCTGGAGGTGCCGATCGCGGCCTTGGCGGAGACGGATCGGCAGAGGATCCCGCGGGCTCAAGGGGCCGCGAAGTCGCCAGCCGCCCGCTCGCCGGTGGGAGGCGCTGGTGCGACGGCGGTGAACGCCACGGATCAGGCGGGTGGCAGTGGTGAGCCCGTGGCGATCCCCGCCTCGCTGAAGGACGTCGAGACCGCCGCGGAATCGTGTCGCTCAGCTCTGGAGGCTTCGCGGGTGTATCGGCTCTTCATGGCCGATGGCCAACTGTCGGACGAGCAGCGAGTTGCCGCCGAGCAGCGACTGGCCCACTGGGAGTCGTTGGCGGCGGCTCGCTGCGTGCGGGCTGGAGCGAACTGGATCACCCCCGACGATGCCCGGGCTTCGGCCGCCGAGTGCGAAACGCTGATTGCCCAGGCGGCGGAAAAGCTGCGGCTGCAGAACATCAAGCTTGCGATCGATGATCTGCAGAAAGCGGTGCGGGCCGATCCGACTTCCGGCCGGGCGGCGTTTTTTCTCGGCGCGGTGTCGGGAGACCCCGCCACGGCGGCCGAGCATTACGCCGAGGCGGTGCGCCGGGATCCGACGGATGGGTATGCGCTGAACAATCTCGCAGTTTGTGAAGCCGTCTCACGAAAGGCCGCGGCCGTCGCCCATTTCCGCCAGGCGGCCGGCTTCGTGCCTGACGCGCAAGTGGTCGCCGACAATGTCGGGTTGATCGTGGCCAATGCCAACAAGGCTCCCCGCTGGAAGATGACCGACAAGGTGGCTGCGGACTATGCGGCGCTCTACAAGTCGCTCACGAGTGAAGGCGGGCTGAAGCCGCTCGACCTGGGAGTCGAGAGCCTGAAGATTTTCGGTCCCGATGGGCGGCCGCGGGCTTTGGCGGATGCCGCTCCGACGCCGCAGCAGATCGCCTCCGCGATCGCCGACGCGGTTCGCACGCCCGTCGTAAGGCCCGACGTGCTCGGCGTCGCCGTGTCGCCGACGCACGTGCTGGCGCCCGTGGCGGAGGGCGTGTCTGCGTGCAGCGTGTGGGTGGCAGGAGGCGCCGAGCCGGCACCCGCCACCCTCGTGACCATTTTCGAGGGTACCGGCTTCGGGTTGCTGAAGACCGACAAACTTCCGGTCGAGCCCGTCGCGCTCGGTGGCACCGTGCCAGCGGCCGGCGGCAGGATTTCGCTGTCGACGGGAGAACCTGGATCCCTGGCCAAGGTGCCCTCGACCGTCGTCATGGGAACCGTCCTTCCGGGGCCTGGCGACGGCGTGTTCGCGTATACGGCCGAGGCGGTGGGCACTCGCGGCGGCGGTGCCATCGTCGACCCCGCGGGAAGACTGATCGGCGTGGCGATGCCCGCGCCCCTGACGATGCCGGCTGGCTGGGCCGAGAAGTTGAGACGCGGGCTCGGCCTGTCCGTGGCACCGCTCCGACGTGCCTTCGAGGAGCACGGGATTCCGTTCGCCGCTGAGGCGGGCGGGGCCCCCCTGTCGGTCGATGAACTCAGGGACCGTCTGGCGAAGGCAACGGTCATCGTCTCGGCGCGCCCGGCGACGACGACTGCACCGCCCGCTCCTGCAGGGGCCACGCCCTGATGATGTGGTAGCAGAGGGGGATGACGCTGCGGGATTGATCTCCGTCCCTGCCGGGGGCCGCCGCATCGGCTTGCGTTTTTCCGCAAAACAGCGAATGTATTCACTCCGGTAGCCGGCGCGTGTCGGCCCTCCCGACCATCCGCCACGGCGAGACCGCCATCATGAACCAGACCGATCAACCGATCTCCGGCGTGGTGCCACCCTCCGTCGCCGAGGCGACCGTGATGACGGTATGGCCGTCCGTGGCTTCGACGGGGCTGGGGCAGGCCTTGGGCAGGCTGTACCGAATCCGCGAGGGCTTCGGCGCCCTGTCGATCGGCAGGTTGGCATTGCTGGCCACGATCCCGGTCGGGCTGATGCTCTATCTCTCGATGCGTCTGCCGTGGGCGATCCGGCGATACCGGCTCACCAACCGCCGGGTCGTGATCGAACGGGGCATCAACCCGCGGGTCGAGCAGTACGTCGATCTCGACCGGTTCGACGCCATCGACGTGGTCGTGAGCCCTGGGCAGGAGTGGTATGCCGCCGGGGACCTCGTGTTTCGCCGCGGCCCGATCGAGACGCTGCGGCTGCCCGGCGTCAGCCGGCCGGAGTCGTTTCGCCGTGTCTGCCTGGAGGCCCGTCAGGCCTACGTGAGTGTCGCGAAACTGCAGCCCGATGCGGCGTTCGCCACGGCCTGATTCACACGGCCCGCCCGCCGGCGACGGGGCCTCGGGCCGCGATCGCCATCCGGATGTCGTGCCTCGCCGCATCATCGAGATGGCACGACAGGGTCCGTACGTTGTCCTTCACCTGCTCCGGTGAGGTCGCGCCGCTCAGCACGCTCGTGATGCCGGGCTGCTCGGCCGTCCACGCCAGCACCAGGGAAGTCAGGGCGCAGCCCAACCGGGTTGCCACCGGCCGCAGGGCGTCGACGAAATCGAGGTTCCGCTCGAATTCCGGGCCGTTGAACATCGGATATTTGTGGCGGCTGTCGCTCCGCGGAAACGCCTGTCCCCGCCGCATCCGTCCCGTCAGCAGTCCCTTCATCAGCGGCCAGTAGGCCACCAGGGCCACGTCGTGCCCGCGGCACCAGGGGAGCACCTCCGCCTCGATCTCTCGCTGCAGCATGTTGAAGTGCATCTGGCAGGCCGAGAGCGGGCAGGTGGCCGCGAATCGCTCGAGCGTGGCGACGCCGGCGTTCGAGAGCCCGATCGCGCGGGCCTTGCCCGATTCGAGCATCCGCCGAAGGGCGCCGGCAGATTCCTCGACCGGCACGGCGGGGTCGGGCGCGTGAAGGTAGAGCAGGTCGAGATGGTCGGTGCCGAGGCGGCGCAGACTCTCCTCGACCTCGGCCTGAATCCTTTCGGGGCGCCCATCGATTACCTGCCGTCGGGGTGGCGCAGCGGTGGAATCCGGCTCCCAGTGGATCCCGCACTTGCCCGCGATCACCACCCGATCCCGACCACCGGCGCCGATCTCGGCCAACGCATCGCGGATCGCCCGCTCGCTCTCTCCGTGTTCACCGTAGCAGAAGGCGGTGTCGAGGTGCGTGATGCCGTGGTCGATCGCCGTGCGGATGGTGTCGACCGCCGCGTCGTGGGTGAGTCCCTCGCGGGTCATGCCGGCCAGCGGCCAGCAGCCGAGGCCGAGCGGGCCGACCACGACCGGCGACATACCAAGCCGGCGAGCGGAGGCGTTCATGACGCCGGCCCTGCCGCGGCAGGCAGCGGCGGAAAATCACCGGTCGCAAGAAAGCCCGCCACGAGGTCGGCGGCTTCCCGGCGGAAGAGCAGGCCCGTATGCCACGTGGGCAGGACGACGTGGGCATGCGGGGCATCCGGGTGCGTGCTTTCCTCCGCGACGAGGGCGTCGTGCTTCGCCGCGATCACGCCGATCTCGACATCCTGCGGCGTGGGCAGCGAGTTGACGAGGCTGTCGCGGGCGGTCGACAGTTCGGCGACCGGCTTGAGGAAGCGGCCCACGGTGCCGGCGGTCGCCGTGGCGACGAACGACCCGCGATTCGGCGGGGCGAGCATCACGAAGCGGCCCATCTTCCGCGGCCGGTAGGTGTCGAGGGCCGCCCGCCCGATGATGCAGCCCATGCTGTGGGTGACGAGGTGCACGACATCGATCCGCGGCTCGGCATCGAGCAACTCGAGTTCACGGGCGAGCCGTTCGGCATGCACGAGCAGGGAACACTGCATGTTCCAGTAGCCCCACGCAGTCGTCTGGTAGCCCCGCTCGCGCAGCCGGCTGCCGAGCAGCGAGAGCATGAAGCGGTTGGCCAGGTACCCGTGCACGAGCGTCACGCATTCCCGCGGATGATCGGGGGGCGAGCCGGGCGTGAAGCGGACGGAAGGCATGGCGTTCAGGCGGGCCGGCCCGGCGGCAGTGGCGGACGCTGCGGTGCGGGGCAGCAGTCGAGCGGGCAGACATCGTGGTTGGCCGGGAGGCAGCCGATCGCCACCCGATCCGCCAGGTTCCATGCCCGTTCGGCGATCAAATCACGAACCATCGCCACGAACTCCGGGGCGGTGCCGACGGTGGCCGCCCGCACCATGTCGATTCCCAGCTCGCGGCAAAGATCGGCCGCCTCGGTGTCGAGGTCGTAGAGCACCTCCATGTGATCCGAGATGAATCCGATCGGGGCGATCACCAGGCGGCGACATCCACGGGCGTGCCGCTCCCGGATCGCGTCGCAGACATCGGGCTCGAGCCACGGCTGCGAGGGCGGACCGCTGCGACTCTGGTAGACGAGCCCCCAGTCGGCGACACCCGCCTCGCCGGCGACCAGCCGGCACGATTCCTCGAGCTGCTGCACGTAGCGGCAGCCGTCGGACATCGAGGTGGGAATGCTGTGGGCGGTGAACAGGACCGGCACGCCCGGCCGCTCGGCAGCCGGAAACCGCTCGAGGGCCCGAGCCACGTTGGCGGCCATCGGCCGCACGAAGCCGGGGTGGTTGAAGAACACGCGGATTTTGTCGACCTCGGGAGCCCGCTCGCCCACCGCCTGCCGCGCGGCCTGGATGTTTTCCCGATACTGCCGACAGCCGGAGTAACTCGAGAAGGCGCTGGTAACGAACGCGATCGCCCGCTTCACGCCCGCATCGGCCATCTCGCGGAGCGTGTCGGTGAGCAGCGGGTGCCAGTTGCGATTCCCCCAGTACACCGGGAGGTGTGGGCCCCGGCGGGCAAGTTCGTCGCGGAGCGCGGCGAGCAGGGCGAGATTCTGCGCGTTGATCGGGCTTTTGCCGCCGAAGTGGTGGTAGTGCTCAGCGACTTCGAGCATCCGTTCCCGGGGCACGTTGCGGCCCCGGAGCACGTTCTCGAGGAAGGGGATGACGTCGTCAGGGCCGTCAGGCCCACCGAACGACACGAGCAGCACCGCGTCGTACTGTGACGGCCGGACGGCATCGGCGGATGGTGAACCGGTAGGCCGATCGGGTTGCGACATTACGAGATTCCGCGAGCGGTGAACTGACCCCACGGGGATTCGAACCCCGGTTACCGCCGTGAAAGGGCGGTGTCCTAGACCACTAGACGATGGGGCCCTGCCGGTTACGCCGATGCTCCGCTCGCGAAACGTCGCAGCACAGCCTACCGTGCAACCGGCGTCGGCGCAAGAGCGTCGGCCTGATCGCCGCCCTGCGAACCCAGAGGCGCCGCCGTGCGTGCACGCAGAGGGTCAGGGCTGTGGCTCGTCGGTGGGCTCCGCCACCGGCACCGTCGGCGCCGAGGCATCATCGGCCGAAACGGAGACTGAGCCCGCATCGACCGGTTCCCCGCGGGCGATGGCCTCGAAGACCTCTCGGCGATGCACCGGCACCTCCTTCGGTGCCTCCACGCCGAGTCGCACCTTGTCGCCGCGGATTTCGACCACCACGATCGTGATGTCGTTGTTGATGACGATGCTCTCGTCTTTTTTTCGCGACAGCACGAGCATGGTGCCATTCCTTGGCGGGGCCGAACGGATCCCTCGGCTCCCAAACTTCTTTCACTGTAAGGGTTTCCGACTGCGGGTCAAGCAATGTGCGGGGGCTGGGATGTCCGGGGTGTCGGGAGCGGTGTTTTTGGGCCATAAACCCCTTGTTCGGCCGATCCGGGGCGGTGCCTTGTTGGCCGTCCTGTCATCCCTATACTTTCGCGCGACACGCTCCGCAGCCGGTGTCACCCTCCCCCCGGAAAACACCCCCGGACGCCCCGATGCGCATCTGGTTTCGCAACCTGTTTTCGGCGGTGGGCACCGTGCTCGAGGGCATGCTGGTCACGCTGCGGGTCTTCGGCAGCACCTACGACCAGAAGCGGCGGACGTTCACCGAGCACTTCGAGTATCCGGAGTTGCCCGCGCCGGTGGCGGCCCGGTATCGCGGTTTTCATCGGTATGATCTGACGACGTGCATCGCGTGTGATCAGTGCTCGAAGGCGTGCCCCGTCGACTGCATCTACATCGGCAAGGAGCGCGTCGAGAACGGCAAGGGCTTTCGCGTCAGCGGGTTCACCATCGATTACTCGAAGTGCATGTTCTGCGCCCTCTGCGTAGAGCCGTGCCCCGTCGACTGCATCTTCATGGGGTCCACGCTCGATCTCTCCTGCTTCAGCCGGGACGGCACGATCGTCGACTTCGCGAGGCTGCCGGTCGAGGTCGCGTGGGGCAGATCGACGCTCAACCCCACGGCGGTCGCGGCCTCGAAGGTGATCGTGGAGCCCGTGCACGGCGGCCCCAATCAGTAACCAGTTCTTCCTGCGGGTTCCCATGCATCCCACGCTCGTTGCCGGCTATGTCGCCCTGTTCGTCGCGATCGGCGGTGCCTTCCTTGCCGTCAACCTGCTCGTCGGCTGGCTGGTGCGGCCGCGGATGCCCAACACGGAAAAGCTCGAGGTGTACGAGTGCGGCGAGCCGACGATCGGTTCGAGTTTCGTGCAGTTCGACCTCCGCTTCTACGTGGTCGCGCTGCTGTTCATCATCTTCGACGTCGAGGTGGCGTTGTTCTTTCCGTGGGCCACGGTTTTCGGCAAGGCGACCCAACTGACCGATCCCGCGCTCGTGTCGGCCACGGTTGACGGCGGGCTGTCTCCTGCGGGCGTCGGCCTGCTGCAGGAACTCGGCGTCACGGCCCCGGTCGTCCCGGCGGCCGAGGGGCCCCTGTTCACGCCGACACTCGCCGAGGCTCGTCACCTCGAGGCGACGCGGGGCGGGAAGTCGCCCGAGCAGGCGCAGTCGGAGTGGTCGCTGGCACGGGCCGGTTCGCTCCTTGCACGGTCGGCGCTCGTGGACATGGCCGCCTTTTTTGCGGTGCTGCTCGCCGGCTTCGCCTACGTCTGGTATCGCGGCGACCTCGACTGGGTGCGTGCCGTGTCGGCCGAGCGAGCTGGCTCCGTGGGCCGGTCCGCGACCCGTTGACCCGCCGATCTCGGCGATCGCAAAGTTTTTCCGCCCCCGTCTCCAACCCATCAGACATACCATGATTCGCGGACCTGACTTTCTCGAGCAGCTCGACGAGTCGCTGCCCGGCGCCGTCGTCGACCGCAATCTCGAGGCCCTCGATCCGTGGGTGGAGATCGCCCCGGAGCGGATCGCCGACGTCTGCCGGTGGCTTGCATCGTCGAGCCCGGTGCGGTTTGACTCCCTGCAGTCGATCACCGCGGTCGACTGGTGCGAGCCCGATCCTAAAAAAGCCGCGAAGGTTTCGTGGAAGCCGCACGTCGAAATGGTCTATCACCTGTGGAGCACGCCGGCTCGGGCGAGTCTCGTGCTGAAGGCGAAGCTGCCGCGGTGGAAGGGCGACGTGCCGGGGCAAATTCCCGAGATTCCGAGTGTCTGTGGCGTGTGGCGCGGCGCCAACTGGCACGAACGCGAGGTTTACGATCTCTCCGGCGTGTGGTTCTCCGGTCACCCGGATCTCCGCCGGATCCTCTGCCCGGAGGATTGGGAGGGGTACCCGCTCCGCAAGGACTACGAAATGCCGCTCGAATACCACGGGATCAGGGGAAAATAACCGATGCCATCGATGGTCGACGACGATCCGCGGATCATCGAGTTCGACGTCCGTACTGACGAGATGCTCGTCAACATGGGGCCCCAGCACCCCAGCACGCACGGCGTGCTGCGGCTCGTGCTGCGGACCGACGGAGAGGTCGTGTCGGAGATCGAGCCGCACATCGGCTACCTCCACCGCTGTGCCGAGAAGATCGGCGAAAACCTCACGCACCGGCAGTTCATCCCGTACACCGACCGGATGGACTACCTGGCGGCGATGAACATGAACCTCGGCTGGTCCCTGACGGTCGAGAAGTTGATGAAGTACCAGGTGAGTGAGAAGGCCCGCCACCTGCGGGTGCTGATCGCCGAACTCAACCGGATCGCCAGCCATCTCGTCGGCATGGGGGCGTACGGTCTCGACCTCGGCACCTTCAGTCCGTTTCTCTACGCCTTCCGGGAGCGGGAGAAGATTCTCGACCTCTTCGAGGAGGCGTGTGGCGCCAGGCTCACCTACAGTTACATCACCATCGGCGGTCTGACGGCCGATCTGCCGCCGGGGTGGCTGCAGAGGTGCGAGGCGTTTCTTGATCAGTTCGAGCCGGTGATCAAGGAATATCACGCCCTGCTCACGACCAACGCCATTTTCGTGAAACGCACCGCGAACATCGGCGTGCTCCCCCGCGCCCTGGCGATCGAGTACGGCTGCTCGGGGCCGGTGCTGCGGGGCAGCGGGGTCGACCAGGATCTCCGCCGCGACGGCGAGGCGATCTACACGGCCATGTACGACGGCTATGCCTTCGAGGTGGCCGTGATGAAAGACGGCCATTACCCCCGCGATCACGAGTACCCCCCGGTTCCGGCCGACGCGGTGCTCGGCGACTGCTGGCACCGGTTCTTCGTCCGCATGCTGGAGGTGGTCCAGTCGATGGACCTCGTCCGGCAGGCCATCGACCGCTATTCGGCGTGCAAGGGCCCCCTGGGCGAGCCGCTGAAGCTCACGGAGAAGATGCCTGCCGGCGATGCCTACCTCGAGACCGAGGCCCCCAAGGGGCAGATGGGCTTCTATGTCGTCAGCGACGGCTCCGCGATCCCGTGGCGGGCCCGGGCAAGGTCGAGTTCGTTCTCGAATCTTGCCGTGGCGCCGGAGCTCTGCCGTGGCTGCCTGATCGCTGACGTGCCGGCGATCGTGGGCAGCCTCGACATCGTCATGGGCGAGATCGACCGGTAGGCGTTTCGGGGGCTTTCTTTTTGCGGGCCCGTACGCCACACTTCGTGCAAATTTTCACGAAGTCGGTTTTCTCCCCGAAATAACGACTCGCATGGCTGAGTTCCTCATCAACTCCGTGGGCCTCCCGGCGTGGCTGGCATGGACGGTCACTGCCGCCGTCGCGGCGGCGTTGGTCCTCAACGTGATCGCCGTCGGGGCCCTCGTCTTCATCTGGGCGGAGCGGAAGATCGCGGGCCGCATCCAGGATCGCCTGGGGCCGACGCGCACCGGCGGCAAGTTCGGGTGGCTGCAGTCGCTCGCCGACGGCATCAAGCTGCTTGCCAAGGAGGATCTCATGCCCGACGGGGCCGATGGGATGCTCTTCCGCCTCGCCCCCTACGTGAGTTTCTGCGCGTCATTCTGTGCCTTCATCGCGCTTCCGTTCGCCTTCGATTTCGTCGGCCAGCGGCTGAACGTCGGGGTCTTCTTCGTGATCGCCGTGCTCGGGCTCGAGGTCTTCGGCGTGATCCTTGCCGGCTACGCGTCGGCCTCGAAGTGGTCGCTGTTCGGGGCGATGCGCGAGGCGGCCCAGGTCGTCAGTTACGAGGTGCCGCTGGGCATGTGCGTGGTCGTGCCGGTGATGCTCGCGGGCAGCATGGATCTCGTGACGATCGCCGAGAAGCAGGCCGGCTGGTTCACCAGCTGGTTTCTGTTCCATGATCCGTTCACGTTCGTCGTGTTCTGGATCTACGTGACGTGCGCCGTGGCGAGCGTGAACCGGGCCCCGTTCGATCTCGCCGAGGCCGAGAGCGAACTCGTGGCCGGGTTCCACACGGAGTACTCCGGCCTTCGCTGGAGCTACTTTTTCATGGCCGAATACGGCTCGATGTTTCTCGTGAGCGCCCTAGCGGCGGTGCTCTTCCTGGGCGGCTGGAACGGGCCGATTCCCGTGGCCTCGCTGCTCGGCCTGTCGGAGGGCACCGGCGACACAGCCGGGTATTTCGTGCGGCTTCTCGGCATGTTCAATCTTCTCGGCAAGGCGACGCTCGGGGTGCTCGTCATGATGTGGATCCGGTGGACGCTGCCGCGGCTGCGGATCGACCAGGTGATGACCACGTGCCTGAAGTACTGCACGCCGCTGGCCGCCGTGATGTTTCTCGGAGCCATGCTCTGGCAGATCGCGTTGCCGGGCGGGCTGGTGCCGGGGCTGGGGCGGCCGGCTGGTGAGGTCCGCGAGGGCTGGCTGCCGGGCCCGGGCGGGGCCGCGCGGCCCGCCGGAACGGGCGAGTCCGTTGCCAGGGTGGCCTCATGATGCCGATCGCATCGCTCTTCGAGATCGCTCCCATTCTGCCGTTGGCGGCGATCAACTGGCACACGTTTTTCTTCCTGCTCTTCGCGGTGATCGCCTGCGGTTTCGCGGTGGCCGTCGTGGCAGCCGACAACGTCGTGCGGATGGCCCTCTATCTCGTGCTGTCGCTGGGCGCGACGGCCGGGCTCTTCTTTCTGGCGGGGGCGGAGTTCGTCGGGGCGATGCAGTTGATGATCTACGTCGGCGGCACGCTGGTGCTGCTGGTGTTCGGCGTGATGCTCACCGCGCAGGCCCCGTTCGTCTCGATTCGTGCGTCCGGTCGCGACAAGGTCGTCGCGGGCGTGGTCGGTGCGGCGCTGCTCGCGGTGCTGCTGCAGGCGGCCCTGTCGGTGAAGGCCTGGCGGGTGCCGGCGGCTGGCGAGGTGGGCCGTCCTGCGGCAACGCCGATCGGGGTGGCGCTGGTCGGGGTTCGCGTCGACGAACCCGGCGTGGGGGCCCCGGCTCGCAACGTGCGGCCCGGCTATCTGCTGCCGTTCGAGATCGTGTCGGTGCACCTGCTCGTCGTGCTCGTCGGTGCCGCCTATCTCGCGAGGGCCAAGCGGCGGAAGACGCCACGGGCGATCGAGGTGGTCGCGTCGGTGGAGCCTCCCGCCTCAGTGGCCGAGCATGCGGCCATCGGTCGCGGCCGGTCGGGCGGTGGTTCCGTGCTGGCGGGAGGACGATGATGGGGTCCGTGGTGGTGTCGTCCGTGCCCTTGTTCGGCCTGCTCTCGCAGCCGGTGGGCGTTGCCCACTACCTGGTCGTGGGCGCGGTTCTCTTCGTCAGCGGCATCGTCTGCATGGCCCTGAAGCGAAACGCCCTCGGCGTGCTGATGGGCATCGAGCTCGTGCTCAACGGTGCCAACGTCAACTTCGTCGCCTTCGCCTCGCCGTATCTGCAGGGTGAGGGCTCCCGGTCGCTCGGGCTCGACGGCCAGGTGATCGCCCTCTTCGTGATCCTGCTGGCGGCTGCTGAGGCCGCCGTGGCGCTGGCGATCACCCTCAACTTCTACAACAACCACGCGACCGTCGACGTCGACCGCGCGGACGACCTCAAGGGCTGAGCGCGTGCCCGCCGGGCACGACCTCCTGCAGCATCACCGCACCATGGACCTCGCCACCACACTCCCGCAGCTGCTCGGCCTCGCCTGGCTGCTGCCGCTGGTTTCGTTCGTGCTGATCCTGTTCTTCGGCCCGAAGATGGGGCCCCACGGGCGGAACGCCGCCTGGGTCGCCACTGCGGCGATCGTGATGTCGCTGGTGCTCTCGCTCGTGGCGTTCGTGGGGTGGATGGGAGCCCATCCTGTCACGGCCGCGCATCATGGCAGCAACGCCGGTGCCCCTGGCGCGCATGGCGAGGGCCACGGCCAGGAGGCTTCCGCCGGGCATGACGGGGAGCATGGGCCCGCCGGCAATCATGAAGGCGAGCATGCAGCCGCCGGCGGGTCGCACGCCGGCCACCACGTGCCGGTCGCCTACTCCGGCGACTGGTACACGCTCTATGAAGCCGGGCGACTGCAGCTCTCCATCGGCTGGTACATCGACTCGCTCACCATCCTGATGTTCGTGGTGGTGACGTTCATCGCCACCTGCATCCATGTCTATGCGTCGGGCTACATGCACGACGAGCTTCACGACGTGACCGACCACGAGGTCACGTTGGCGGACGGGCATCACCTCCACCGGCCGGGGCGGTTTCCGCGGTTCTTCCAGGCGCTGTCGCTCTTTTGCTTTTCGATGCTGGGCATCGTCATCGCCGGCAACCTGGCGATGGTGTTCATCTTCTGGGAGCTCGTCGGCATCTGCTCGTGGTTCCTGATCGGCTTCTACTACGAGCGGACGTCGGCCTCCACCGCGGCGAACAAGGCCTTCATCGTCAATCGGGTCGGCGACTTCGGCATGCTCATCGGGCTGATGGCCCTTTGGGGCGCGCTCGGCACGTTGCAGTTCGCCGATGCGACCGTCGCGACGGCCGATGGCGGGGGGGCCGTGAAGCCGGGCCTGTTCAGCCTGGTGCGGCCGGCCGATCACGGGCATGCCCTCCGCGTGCCGGACGGGATGGTCGAGTTCGCCGCAGCGGACAAGGTCGCCGGGATCGCCGCCGACCATGCGGCGAGCCCCGCTGACGCGGCCAGCGAGGTGGCGGCGCGGGTCGACGACTGGCGGGCCGAGGGCTTCGGCCGTTGGCTCCTGTTCATCGCCGGTGTCGGCATCTTCTGTGGCTGCGTGGGCAAGAGCGCGCAGTTTCCGCTCTTCGTCTGGCTTCCCGATGCGATGGAAGGCCCGACGCCCGTCTCGGCGCTCGTGCACTCGGCGACGATGGTGGCGGCGGGGGTCTACCTCGTGGGTCGGTTCTATCCCGTGCTGACGCCCGACGTGCTCCTCGTCATCGCCTACGTCGGAGCGACCACGCTCTTCATCGCGGCCACGATCGCGCTGGTCGCCAACGACATCAAGCGGGTGCTTGCCTATTCGACGGTCAGCCAGCTCGGCTACATGCTGCTCGCGCTCGGGGTGGGCGGCTGGGTGGCGGGCCTCTTCCACCTCGTGACCCACGCCTTCTTCAAGAGCCTGCTGTTCCTCTGCTCCGGGTCCGTGATCCACGCCTGCCACACCAACGACATGCGAAAGATGGGCGGCCTCGCCCGGGTGATGCCCTACACGGCCGGCACGATGCTGGTCGGCTGCCTGGCGATCATCGGTGCCGGCATCCCCTTCGTGATCGGGCTCTCGGGCTACTACTCGAAGGACTCGATCCTGGCCCAGGCGCTCTCTTTCTCGCAGGCCAATCCCGGGCATTCCATCCTCTTCCTCGCCGTCGCGGGCGGCGCCGCGCTGACGGCCTTCTACATGTTCCGCCTGTGGTTCATGACCTTCGCCGGTACGCCCCGAGATCATCACGTGGCCGAGCATGCCCATGAGTCGCCCCAGGTGATGGTGATGCCGCTCCTGGTGCTGGCGGCGCTGGCGGTGGTGGCCGGATGGACGCTGCCCGGTGGGTTCGGGATCGCCAACCTGCTCGAGCAGTCGCGGCCCGCGGGCACGGCCGAGACCGCCGTCGGGGGCTTTGCCTTCGGGCAGACGCTGACGATCCCCGCCGAGCATCTCAGTCACGAGGGCGCCATCCACGTGACGGCGACGATGACGGCCTTCGCGACGGCGCTCGGTGGTGTGCTGCTGGCGGCGCTGATGTATCTCTGGCGGGTCATTTCGCCGGACGTCGTCGCCGCCATGTTTCAGCCGATCTACAGGTTCCTCGCGGGCCGCTGGTATTTCGACGAGCTCTACCATGCCCTCTTCGTGGTCCCGGTCCACGGCCTGGCTGCCGTGGCCAGCGGCATCGATCGTGGGCTGATCGACCCGTTCATCAACGGCCTCGCCTGGTTGACCCGGCAGGTGGCCGGCTTCGACGCGTGGATCGACCGCACGCTCGTCGATGGCCTGGTGAACGCCACCGCGAACGCCACCTGGTCGGCGGGGCTCGAGCTCAAGAAGCTGCAGACGGGCAGCCTGCGGCAGTATGTGACCTTCATCGCTGCCGGCACCGTCGCCCTGTTCGTGATCGCCAGCCTGTTGTTCCGGCAGACGTTCGCCGGCTGACGCCGACACCGCCCCCTCATCCCGAATCACCTCCGCCCCTTTTCACGGATCCTGCGATGACCCCAGACAGCCTGACGCAGCCCGCCCTCTGGCCCCTGTCGATGATCGTGTTCCTGCCGGCCCTCGTCGCGGCCTTCCTCGCGCTGCCGATCATCCCCAAGGCCCGCGAGGAGGCGATCCGCTGGATTACGCTCGCGGCCACCGTGGTGGTCTTCGTACTGTCGCTCTGGATGGCGTGGCCGTCGCTCTTCGGGGCCGCCGGGCCTGCCCAGTTCACGGTGGGCGAGGCGGGCATGCAGGCGGTGGTGAAGAAGCCGTGGATCCCCGCCTTCGCCATCGAGTATCTCCTGGGCGTCGACGGCATCAGCATGCCGCTGGTCGTGCTCACCACGTTCCTGTCGGTGCTCGCCTGTGCGGCCAGTTGGCCGATCACCAAGCACGTGAAGGCCTATCACGTGCTGTTTCTGTTGCTGGAAACGGGCATGCTCGGCGTGTTCGTATCGCTCGACTTTTTCCTCTTCTACGTGTTTTGGGAGGTGATGCTCCTGCCGA
Source organism: Pirellulales bacterium (assembly GCA_046092585.1). Taxonomy (GTDB): domain Bacteria; phylum Planctomycetota; class Planctomycetia; order Pirellulales; family UBA1268; genus QWPN01. The sequence goes on from JBJTDZ010000141.1 coordinate 15,257, forward strand.
TGTACTTCCTGATCGGCATCTGGGGAGGGCCACGTCGCGAGTACGCCGCGATCAAGTTTTTTCTGTACACGCTGTTCGGGAGCGTGCTGATGCTCATCGCGGTGCTGATGCTCTACTTCACGAGCGACCTGCGGATGCTCTCGGAGGAGCAGTTGGTCGCGACCCACGTCGTGAGCCCGGTCCTCGAGGGTGCCGGGCGGGCCGATCCCGTCGCGGCCATCAAGACCGCGACTGGTCCCGTGCATACGTTCAACCTGCTGGCTCTCGCGCAGCTCGGCCAGTCGCCCGACTCGCCGTTCGCCGCCGCGAACGTGTGGGGCATGAGCCTCGAGACGTGGGCCTTCCTGCTCCTGCTCGTCGGCTTCGTGATCAAGGTGCCGGTGGTGCCCGTGCACACGTGGCTCCCCGACGCCCACGTGGAAGCGCCGACGCCGATCTCCATGATCCTCGCCGGCGTGCTCCTCAAGCTCGGTGGCTACGGCATCCTCCGGATCTGCTACCCGATCTGCCCGGGCGCGGGGCTTTCGCTCGCGTGGCTCGTTTGCGGTCTCGGAGTGGTTTCGATGGTGTACGGGGCTTTCGCGGCGCTGGCCCAGAAGGACTTCAAGCGAATGGTCGCCTACAGCTCCGTGAGCCACATGGGTTACGTGATGCTGGGGCTCGGCGTCTGGAGCGCGGTGGCCGGGAACCAGTTCCGCTGGGACGCCTGGGCCCAGGGCGTGAACGGCGCGATGTTCCAGATGCTGGCCCACGGCATCTCGTCGGCCGGGATGTTCTTCATGGTGGGCGTGCTGTACGACCGCGTTCACCACCGGAACCTCGAGGAGTTCGGGGGCATCTTCAACCGGATGCCCGTCTATAGCGGCCTGGCCGTGGCGGTCTTCTTCGCCGGCCTGGGGCTACCGGGGCTGTGCGGCTTCATCGGCGAGGTTCTGGTGACGCTCTCGAGCTGGAACTACAGCCGAGTGCTCGCCGTGATTTCCGCGTTCACCGTGATTCTGACGGCGGCCTACATCCTCTGGGCGATCCAGCGGGTCTACCTCGGCCCTGAGTACAAGGGGCCTCATGGCGACCACCTCACGCCGATCACCGGTCGCGAACTGGCGATCGCGACGCCGCTGGTGTTTCTCGCGATCCTGTTCGGCGTGGCCCCGCAGTTGATTTTCAACTACGTGACGCCGTCGGTGAACCGCCAGGTGGAGACGCTCGCGGAGTGGACGCGGGATGTCGGGCCGAAGCCGTCGCAGGCGGAGGCCGGCCAGCCGGCCTCGGCCGACGTGTCGGCGGTGAGGTGATCGCGGTACGCCACGCCCCAACGGACCATCGACCATGGATCTTGGATCGCTCCTGACGAGCAGCCTGACCGACACGCTCGACGTGTCGCTGCCCCACTTCCGCCCGGAGCTCGCGCTCGCGGCCACGGTCGTGCTGGTGCTGCTCTGCCGCATGCTGCCCGTGGTCCGATGGCTCGACTCGGGGATGGTCGCGCTCGGCGGCGTGGCCTTCGCCCTCTGGTATGCCTGGCTCGACCTGCGGTCGCTGCCCGGGTCGCCCTGGCCGACGGCGGGCGAGGCGCAGGGGGCGGTGGAGCTGTTTGGCGGCCTGCTCGCGTACGACCCCCTCACGGCGTACATCCGCTTTCTGCTCTGCGGCTTCCTCGTGCTCTACATCCTGTTCACGAAGGTGTCGGGCATCCCCGATCGCGAGGACGGCGCCGACTTCTACACGCTCGTGCTCGGTTCATCGCTCGGCATGTGCTTGATGGCATCGGCCAATCACATCCTCATGGTCTTCATGGCGGTGGAGATGGCGAGCGTGCCGTCGTACGCCCTCGCCGGGCTGCTCAAGGGACGCAAAGCCAGTTCCGAGGCAGCCCTGAAGTACGCCGTGTATGGGGCAGGGGCCGCCGGCATCATGCTCTACGGCATCAGCCTGCTTGCCGGCGTGCTCGGCACCTGCCACCTGCCGAGCATGGCGGCCGAACTGGGGCGGATCGTCGGGGAAGGGGGCGACACCGGATCGGTCATGACCCTTGCCCTCGGCGGTCTAATGCTGACGGCCGGGCTGGCCTTCAAGCTCTCTGCGGCGCCCTTCCACTTCTGGTGTCCCGACGTGTTCGAGGGCGCTGCGGCCGAGGTGGGGGCGTTTCTCTCGGTGGCCAGCAAGGCGGCGGCCGTGGCACTGGCCCTCCGCGTCGCCTTTGCCCTCGGCTGGCTGGGTGACGCCGTGGGCGTGACCGCGGCCGGCCTTGCCGACGTGCGGCATTTCAGCGTCGTGGTGATCGCGGCGATGGCGGCGGTCACCTGCACGTTGGGCAACCTCGCCGCCTACGGCCAGACCAACATGAAGCGGCTGCTCGCCTATTCGACCATCGCCCACGCCGGGTACCTGCTCATGGGGGTGGCCGCCGCGGTGGCGTTGCTGGGTGCCGATCCCGAGGGCTGCCGGAGGGCCGTGGCCGCCCTGGCCTTCTACCTCGGCACGTACCTGTTCATGAACCTCGGCGCGTTCGCGATCGTGGCCGTGCTACGGAACCGGCTGCGGAGCGAGGAGATCTCCGCCTACGCGGGACTGGTGCGGTCGAGCCCGGGGATCGTGGTGGCCGCTGCCGCGGTGCTCGTGAGCCTGGTCGGTCTGCCGCCGTTGGCCGGGTTCGTCTCGAAGTTTCTCGTGTTTTCGTCGCTCGTCGACGCGAGCACCAAGGGGATCGAGCGGCCGCTGATGCTCACGCTCCTGATCGTGGGTGGCCTCAACACCGTGATCAGCCTCTTCTACTATCTCCGGGTGCTCAAGGTGATGACGTTCGATCCGCCGGCCGACGACCGCGTGGCCGCCGCGGCTCCCGTCTGGCTGCCTGGCGCCCTGGTCACGGCCGTGGTCGTGCCCGTGGTGCTGCTCGGCATCTTCTGGTCGGGCCTCTACGCGGCTGCCCAGTTGGCCGGCACGTTTGCGTCCTAGAAATCGGAGCACCGCCATGGCCGCCGCCGACCCGCTCTGCCGACTTGTCTCGGTCGTCCAGCCATCGATGCTGATGTACCTGGCCGATTCGGGCATCTGGTCGTATCCGGGCGGCGAGCCGCTGAAACTCGCCCTGGCCGCCGCGGTCGACGACTTTCGGAGCCTGATCGAGCGGGCCACGAGCCTTCTGCAGGAGCGAGAGGTCGCCATCCCGCCCAGGGCCGCCTACCCGCTCTCCTTCACCGCGCTTCACGATGTCGACCTCGGCACCCTGCTCCCGCGGGTGATCGACGGGCTGCGGCGGCAACTGGCCGACCTCGATGCCCTTGCCGGGCCGGCGGGCACCGATGCCGCGGCCGCCGACCTCGTGGCCGACGCGAAGCAGTCGACGCGGCAGCACCTCGATGCTCTCGAGCAGCTCGCGGCCAAGGTGAGGGCCGGGCTTTCGGGAACCGGCGCCGCCGGCTGATGGAGTTCTACGACAGCCACTGCCATCTCGATCCGATGCGGTTCGGTGCGGAACTGCCGGACGTGATCGCGCGGTCACGCGCCGCAGGTGTCACGAGACTCACGGTGATCGGCACCCGGGCCGCGGACAGCGAAGCCGCGGCGGAGCTCGCCGGGCGTGAGGCGGGCATCGTCGCCGCCGCGGGGATCCACCCCAACGACGTCTCCGAGGCGGAGCCGGGGGAGTGGGATCGCATCGTGCGGCTGGCCGAATCGGGCCGCGTGGCTGCCATAGGGGAGACGGGACTCGACTGGTATCGGACCACGGCGCCGCCGGAGCTGCAGCGGGAGTCGTTCGACCGCCACCTGCGGCTGGCGCAGCGGCTTTCGCTGCCGGTGGTGATCCACACGCGGGAGAGCATTCGCGACACGCTCGACATGCTCCGCGACGCCGTGGCGCGGAGCCCGCTCTTCCCCGTGCTCCATTCGTTCACCGGCACCGCTGCCGAGGCAGCCGAGGCCATCGACCTCGGCTGCCACCTGGGATTTGCCGGGATGGTGACGTTCCGCTCGTCGTCGGCGCTGCGCGACGTCGCGAAGGAGGTGCCGCTCGATCGGCTGCTCATCGAGACGGACAGCCCGTTTCTCTCCCCCGAGCCTCTGCGTGGCAGGCGGAACGAGCCGGCCAATGTCGTGCATACGGCCCGCTGTCTGGCCCTGGCCCGTGGCCAACCGCTCGAGGCCTTCGCCGCAGCCACCACCGCCAACGCCCGGCGGGTGTTCCGCTGCTGAGAGCCGTTCGCCGGGATGTCCGGACGGCCGGTGGGTGGGTAGGATTGCCGGCCCGCACGATCTTCACGGAGCCTTTCGTCATGGTTCGCACCCCGAGCACGATGCTGCCCCTCGGCACGACCGCGCCGGACTTCGACCTCCCCAACGTGGACGGCCGGATGATCGATTACGCCGCCGCCGCCGGCCCGCAGGGCACCGTGGTGATGTTCATCTCAAACCACTGCCCGTTCGTGAAGCACGTGGCCGATCAGTTGGCCGCGCTCGGCCGCGAGTACCTGCCGCGGGGCATCGGGTTCGTGGCGATCAGCTCCAACGACGTGTCGAGCCATCCGGCCGACTCGCCCGAGCAGATGGTGCGGGAGGCGGAGGACCGCGGCTACCCGTTTCCCTACCTCTATGACGAAACCCAGGAGGTGGCGAAGGCCTACCACGCCGCCTGCACGCCCGACTTCTTCATCTTCGATGCCGGCCGAAAACTCGTCTATCGGGGGCAGCTCGACCCGAGCCGCCCGGGGAGCGAGGTGCCCGTGACGGGGAGCGACCTGCGGGCCGCACTCGAGGCCCTGCTCGCCGGCAGGCCGCCGGTGGCCGACCAAGTGCCGAGCCTCGGCTGCAACATCAAGTGGAAGCCCGGCAACCACCCGGCGTATTTCAGTCCCTGAAGCCGCGTGATGCGGGTCACGCGTGCTGGCGACCCCGGCTCTCGCGCAGTCGTACCGCTTACGCGGTTACGCTTCCCGGACACATCGCCGGTCGTAGCGTCGGTGATCCCGTTGCTGCACGCTTCTGGAAGCCCAATCGCATGAGCGATGGGGATAGGGCGATCCACGCTCCCAGAGACGTCGGGCCGCTTGCTGAGTCGCTCAGCGGGGCTTGTCGCCGCCCGGCCGTGACGGGCCGCGGTTGGCGTACGTGCCGATGTCCTGCGTGTCGCCCGGTTCCAGCCGCGCGGCCCGGAGATTTTCCCGCTGGATGGCCTCGTAGACCTCTTGGCGGTGCACCGGAACCTCGGAGGGCGCGTTGATGCCCAGCCGTACCTTGTCTCCCCGGATATCCACGATCGTCACGACGATGTTGTCGCCGATCATGATGCTTTCGTCACGTTGTCTGGAGAGCACGAGCATGGCTGGTTCCTTCCTGATCCGTCGTGGAGGCGGCAATCCGATGCCGCCGGCCACTGGTGATTATGCACTCTTTTTCAAAGGCGGACGTTCGAGAGAGAGTTCGTAGTGAAGCGGAAGCTCGCCGCTCGCAACGACCTGGCGGCCTGTGCGGGCTTCGAGGTTGATGACGATCGGAGCTTTGAGATTGAGCGTGAGGCCTCTGCCGTTTTGGCCGACCACCACCACCACCTGCGCCTCCCGCATGTCGGTGAGGGCCAGTGGCGTGAGTTCGCTGCGGGGAATCCGCACCTGGTATTCGGGGACGAACCGCCGCGGGCTGACTACCGCGAGGGCCACGTCGCCGCGCGTGGTGCTCTGCAGCCAGCCGAGCGCGTCGTTGGAGGCGTCGGCGAGGAGCGCCCACTCGCGGCAGTCCTCGAGGCCGGGCAGGCCGCTGGGAAACCGGATCAGATCCGCCGCATCGACGTCGCTGCGGCCGAATCGGGTGGTGCTGATTCTCATGGCTGGGCACTCCATTGCCGGAACGCTTCCGGCGGCCTCCCGGCCTGCCGGACGGACTCCCGTCCGCACCTCTGAAATCGGCAGGCGGGGGTGTCCTGGTGAAGAAAAAAGGTTTGGAGAAGGGCGGGCGATGCCGGGGGGCATGCCGGGCGGGCGGTCTCGGCCGGTGGTGCCGTTTTTGCCGCCCGCTTGACGCCCCGGCAATTTCCCCACAATCGTCGTGTTCGTGCGGGGCCTGGGGCGACCCGAGCCCACTGACGACCGTTGTTCAGCGCAAAGGTGAGACCACATGCACACGCGGCGATCGGTCGTGGGGCTGGGCTGGCTGCTCGCCCTGACGTTCTCTGGCTGCTCGACCGGCCCATACGATCGCGACCTTGCCGCACAGGTGGAGCGGTATCGCGCCGACTCCGAGTTCGCCGCGTTGTCGTCGGAGCCGACCGCCCTCGCGGACGGTCGAGTCACCATGCGGCTGCCGGCGTCCTTCGCGCCGATCGAGGCCGAGGCCGCATTCCCGAGGCCCCCGTTCATCCGCGATTTTCCCGGCTTTGCTGCCGCCTTCGATGTGAAGCTTCGCAAGAAGGACGGCAACGAGATCAGGCCCGTGCTCACGGTGGGCGTGGTGGCGACGGCGGAAAGCCGTCACCCGGAGGTCGAGCAGCGGATTCTCGACCAGGCGAAGAACGACGTTCGGCTCGACAAGGCCCAGTGGCAGCGAGGCCGCCAGGTGCAGCCGATCGGCAGCGGCTCCGCCGTCTGGGACACGCTCTCGCTCGGCGGCGAGCAGGAGTTCGAAGCGGCCATGAATGGCGAACTGCTTCCTCTCGCATCTCCCGCGACGTGCGAGATCTGGGTGTCGGCCGATCCGAAGCAGGAGTTCGCGACCGTGATCGCCCTGCGGGTTCCCGCCGAGGTCGCGGACCAACTCGCCGTGCCCGTGCCGCAGGTGCTCGAGCTCATGGCCCGATCCGTCGAGATCCTGCCGGCCGCGGAACCTCCCGCCGCCGGCCCTGAGGCCAAGTGACAACCGCCGGGGCCGCGAGTGCCGCGGCCTACTGCCACATCGGCTGGGCCCACCAGGCCGCCAACGGCGCGAGGATCAGCAGCGGCAGCCAGGCGCCGACGGAGGCGGAATAGGCGTCTGCCATCACCAGGGCGTGCGAGCCGAGCACGGTCAGGAAGAAGACCACCGTCATCCCCACGCAGAGGCCGACCGCGGCGAATACGCCGCGGCGGGAGGGGCCGAGCACGAGTGGGATGCCGAGCATCACCAGCGCCATGTCGAGCAGCGGGGCGGTGACCCGGGCATGCACCCGCAGCGGGATGTCGGCGCCGACGCCGAGGCTGGGGTTGCGGATCGCCTGCACGAGGTCGAGCGTCGAGGAGTACTGGCTCCAGTTGGCGGAGCCGATCAGTTGCTCGAACGTGACGTCGCTGGCCACGAAGCATTCCCGGGGCTGGAGCCACGCCGCCGTCGCCCGCGAGATCACCACCTGCCGCTCGGCCGTCTCGAGCGGTGCCAGTCCGTCGATGTCGGCGGGCTCGCGGACGTCGCGGAGCAGGTAGCCGGCGGGGTGGTCATCGGTGGCCGGCTGCCAGACCGCCTCGGCGGCGGTGATCTGGGCACCGTGGCCGCCGAGGTGAGGGGGCATGAGCAGGCTTGGTTGATCGATCCGGCAGCCGTCCGCACGGGCGCCTTTTCCGCGAAAGAGGATCTCCGTGCGGTTGTCGTAGCGGGGCTCGAAGGTCTGGAGCATCTGGCCGCGGAGATCCTGGGCGTTGCGAGAGAATGCCTCGCGGATCTGCGGCAGCACGACCTCGCGATTGGCCGCCGCGAGGATCGCGACTGTCGCGGAGAAGACGAGCACCGGCCGGGCGATCCGCCAGCGGGTGACGCCGGCCGCGAGCAGCGCCGTGAGCTCGTTGTGGCGCTCCAGCCACGACAGCGCGAACATGGCGCTCGCCAGGGAGATCACCGGGCTCGTGGCGTCGAAGAACCAGATCAGCCGGCAGCTGTAGTAGGAGGCCAGCACCTGCGCCAGGCTCCCCTGCTCGGCTGCATGGGCGAGGAACTCCTCGAGGTTCGTGAATGCGTCGAACACGAAGTAGAGGCCGGCAAGGCTGACGAACACCACGAGAAACGCGTGTAACTGGGCGCGGCCGAGGTAGCGGTCGATCAGCATGGGCGCTTGACGCGTGAGGGGGGGCGGAGACGATTGGGGGCCGGGCGAGCCGCCCCGCCGGGGCGGCGGACATTACGGAACTCGGGCCGGATCGTCAATCTGGGAAACCCGCGGATGGCCTGGTCTGACCTGCCCGGGATCGCGGCCGTCGTCGACCTGCTGGTTCCCCCCCGCTGCGTGTTCTGCGCGGCGGAGGCCCACGAGATCGGCGGAGGGGTGGTCGTGGTGTGCCCCGCCTGTGCCGCCGCCCTCTCGCGAGACGTGGAACGGTGCCCGACCTGCGGCGAGCCCTCCGCCGCAGGCGCGAGTTCGTGCGAGCGGTGCGTGCGCCGCCGGATCGGCGACGGCATCGTCGTGCTTTCCGCCTACGGCGACGAGGTGCGCTCGCCCGTGCTGCGGGCCAAGCGGCCCGGTGGCGAAGGGGTGGCCGCGGGCTTGGCCGCGCTGCTGGTTGCCAAGCATGCCGACCGGCTGCGGTCGTGGCAGATCGACGTGGTGACGCCCGTGCCGATGCACTGGCTGCGGCGCCTGGGCCGCGGCACGAGCGCCGCAGCCCAGATCGGCCGCGGCGTGGCCCGCGGCCTGCGGCTGCCGCTGCGGCCGCTGCTCGTTCGTCGGCGGTGGACCACCATGCAGAACGAACTCCCCTTCGAGGATCGGGCGGCGAATCTCCGCGACGCCTTTCACGCGGGGGGGGCCGCCGCCGGCCGAAGGGTGCTCCTCGTCGATGACGTGACCACGTCCGGCTCGACGCTCGCCGAGTGTCGCCGGGTGCTGGTGGAGGCCGGGGCCGCCGCCGTCTACGCTGCCGTGGTCGCCCGGGCCGATCGTGGACTCGGCGCCGAGGAAGCCGCCCCGTGAACGAGATGCCACGACAGATGCACGACGCCACCACGCATCGCCCGCTTCGCATCGGCACCCGGGCGAGCGCCCTGGCACGCACCCAGACCGGCCATGTAGCCGACCGCCTGCGGTCGCTTGGCATCGACGTGGAGATCGAGACGATCTCCACCCGGGGAGACGAACGCCGGGATCGGCCGGTGGCCGCGATCGGGGGCGACGGCGTGTTCGTTCGCGAGTTGGAACAGGCGATGCTTGACGGCCGGATCGACGCCGCGGTGCACAGCCTCAAGGACATGCCCACCGCCGAGACCCCCGGCCTCTCGCTGGCGTGCGTGCCGGAACGGGCCCCCCCCTTCGACGCGGTCGTGGGCCGAACGGCCGCGACGCTCGAGGAACTCCCCGCGGGCGCCGTGGTGGGCACGTCGAGCATCCGGAGGATCGCGCAGCTCAAGTCGCTGCGGCCCGATCTCGTCGCGGCACCGCTGCGGGGCAATGTCGACACCCGGTTGCGGAAGCTCGACGCCGGCGACTACGACGCCCTGATCCTCGCCGCCGCCGGGCTCGAGCGGCTGGGACTGGCGGCGCGGATCACGCAGATGCTTGCTCCCCCGGCGTTTTGGCCGGCGGTGGCGCAGGGGGCGATCGTCGTGCAGATGCGGGCCGACGATGCCGCCGCCGCCGCCCTGGTGCCGCTCGACCATGCACCGACGCACGCCGCCGTGATCGCGGAGCGCCGGATGCTGGGGCGGCTCGCGGCGGGGTGCCTCGCACCGGTCGGTGGGTACGCCCGCATGGGTGAGGACGGCCGGCTCGTGCTCGGGGGATGCGTGCTGGAGATCGTCGCCGCCACCGGCGAGGTGCGTCGCCTGCACGCCGAGGCGGCTGGCGACGCAGCGGTGTTCACCGGCCCGGGCGGCACGGTTCCCTCCAAGGTGTCTCTCCGCGCCCAGGCGGAGTCCCTCGGCGACGACGTGGCCCTTCGGCTCCTCGCTGCCGGAGCCGAGCCGATGCTGGCGCATATGCGACACCGGCTCGTCTGAACGGCCCGGTGCCGCGGCCGCCAGGAGGGCGACCGCACAGCCGCCCATCTGGAGGGTATGGCATCCCGGCGGCGGCAGTACACTTCCCCGGCACGGCGCTGGGTCCTCCAGGCCGGGGCGGACCCTCGGACATGGGGGGAATCCCCGGTGGCTTGTAATCAAGTTTCTTGAAAATATAGACTGCGAGTGAGAGATCGCAGGCTCGGGTTGGTGGCCAGCGCCCGCATGGTGGCCGGTTTTCCCCACCCGAGCCGCGGCGTGGCCGGCGTGGCCCCGCCGAGGATTCTGCAAGGGCACGAGCACGACGGCGTCATGCCGAGGAAGGTTGTAAGCACATGGCAATCAAGGTGGTGATCGCGGACGATCACGAGGTTGTGCGTCGGGGACTCGTCAGCCTGCTGGCAGGGTCGGAGGTCAAGATCGTCGGCGAGGCGTCGACGGGTGATGAGGCGGTGAAGGTCACGAAGAAGACGAAGCCAGATGTCGTGCTGCTCGATATCCGCATGCAAGGCAAGGATGGCCTGACGGCGCTGGAGAAGATCCGCGCTGACATGCCCAATGTCCGCTGCGTGATGCTCTCCACCTTCGACAATCCCACCTACGTGGCCCGGGCCGTCGCGGCCGGGGCCCACGACTACATGCTCAAGGGCTGCTCCCGCAGCGAACTCATCAACTCGATCACCGGCGCCGCCGCCGGCCAACTACCGATGCGGGCTGGCGAGCTCCGCCGGGTTGCCACGACCATGGCCAACCGGATCGCCACGCCCGATCCTGACATCCCGCTCACGCAGCGTGAAACCCAGGTGCTGCGGCACATGGCGCTGGGGCTCTCCAACAAGGAGATCGCGCAGTCGCTGACGATCAGCGTGGAGACGGTGAAGGAGCACGTGCAAAACATCCTGCGCAAGATCGCCGTGAGCGATCGCACGCAGGCCGCCGTCTGGGCGGTGCGGCGCGGCCTCGTCTGACCGGCGGCTTCACCGGGCCCGCGGATGGGCCTTGTCGAAGGCGTCGCGGAGCCGGCTGGTCGTCACGTGGGTGTAGATCTGCGTGGTGACAAGGCTCTTGTGGCCGAGGAGTTCCTGGACGCTGCGGATGTCGGCCCCGGCGTCGAGCAGGTGCGTGGCGAAACTGTGACGTAGCGTGTGCGGGCTGGCCTTGCGGCCGAGTCCGGCGGTCGCGAGGTGTTTTTCCAGGAGCCGGGCCACGCCCCGCACCGAGAGTCGCCCTCCGAACTTGTTCGTGAACAGGGGGCGGCCGGCAGTCTTGCTCCCGGCCTTCGGCGCAGACCGGGCGGCGAGCCACGCCCGAACCGCCGCCAGGGCGTGCGACCCGACGATGCCGAGCCGCTCGCGCCGGCCCTTGCCGCGAATGCGGACGGTGGCGTTGTGCAGGTCGAGATCGCCGTCATCAAGGGTGACCAACTCCCGGACTCGGCAGCCCGCCGAATACATCAGTTCGAGGATCGCCCTGTCGCGGAGGCCGCCGGCCTGACCCGGATCGGGCGCGGCGAGGAGCCGGGCGATCTCGTCGCCGGTGAGGAACTTCGGCAGTTTTCGTGGGCGACGCGGGCTGCGCAGCGGCTTGGCGGGGTTGGTGGTCGTCCAGCCCTCCCGCTGGCCGAACGCGAAGAAACTCCGCATGCTGGCGAGCTTGCGGGCGATCGTCGACGGCGCGTATCCGGCGGCATGCAGTCCGGCTGCGAATCGCCGCAGGATCGTGCTGGTGGCGGCCGCCGGAGCGTGGCTGCCCGCGGAGCCGAGGACCTCCTCGAGCTGGAGGAGATCCTCGCGGTAGCTCTTCACCGTGAGCGGCGAGCCACCCCGCTCGGCGGCCATGAATCGCAGGAAACGTTCGATCGCCGTCGCGAAGTCGGCTCGTGAGTGTCCCGCGCCCGCCATGGCACCTGCCGGCTCAGGCCGGGCGGTCGGCCCGCGGTCCGAACCGGAGCCGTCGCGGCTGCGGCGTGTTTTGCCGCACCTTCTGGCCGAGCACCGCGGCGTCGTGCCACGAGAAGCTCAGGTCGGGATTGGCGGCATGCCTGGCCAGCGCCTCGAGCGCCCGGTCGCGACTGTCGTCGTCGTACAGGAACACGTAGCGTTCGCCGCCTTTGACGAGGGCGATCACGTTGATGTCTCGAGCGGCCATGCACAGTCCTCGGGCGAACGCCGTGGCCGCGACGGGACGCGACCACCCGAAGGGGTATCGGCACGAACGATTCGCCGGCCGCAGGCCGCGGCCGCGGGATCGCCAATTCTCCGCGATCGGGCCAACCGCCCCGTGGGTCGCGGGAATGCGGGAGGTTTCGGCAGGAGTCTGGGAAGGATGTGCCGACGGGGCGGAAGCGGCGGCCGCCCGGGAGGTCGCCGGCCGGCTCAGAACAGATCGGTGAAGCCCCGGAGGGCCACCGGCTCGCGCGACCAGAAGGGCTCGCCATGCTCCGTGCCGATCATCGATCCCCACCAGGCGTCTGCGGCGGCGACGCGATCGAGCACACCGGGCCTGCCGGTCGGCTGGGGGAACTGGCTGGCGTAGCAGGCGAGGCTGCGGCGCTTCGTTTCCCACGTGGTGGAGATATCGATCACGAAGGAGGGCCGCCGCACCGATTTGAGGTGGACACAGGCATAGTGGTAGACCCGCTCCGGATGCCAGGGCTGGCCCGGGAGGTCGCACTTGGTGAACTTGGCCCAGAAGCGGGCTGCCTCGGTGAGCCGCGTGGCGGCGACGTGGTCGGGATGGGCGTCGACCCAGTGGGGCGCGAAGAGCCAGCGGGGTCGCATGCGACGGATCACGCCGGCGAGCAGACCCCGGGCCGCAAGCGTGGCCCGCAGGCTGCGGTTGGGGAGACCGAGGTTCTCCCGCCACGTCACTCCCAGCGCGGCCGAGGCGGCCGCCGTTTCCCGCGCCCGGATTTCGGGCGAGCCAAGCGGCGTCGGCTCGCCATCGGTCAGGTCGAGGATGCCGACCGCGAGCCCCTGCGCGAGCATCAGGGCGATCGTGCCCCCCATGCCGAGTTCGGCGTCGTCGGGGTGCGGGGCGATCACGAGGACATCGAGCACCGTATCGCTCCGGGGGGGCACGAGGGAGGAAACGAGAGGGAGCCGGCGAGGCGGGCCTCGGGCAGTTGTTTGCTCGCCGCAGCCACCGGCGATCATACTCATCGAATGACGCACTCGCCCGCCGCCGACGTCTTCGCCGCCGCCTGCGGCCATGCCAGACGTGCCGCGGTGTTGGCGAGCATCGAGGCGGTTCTCGGCTGGGACGAGCAGACGATGCTGCCGGCCGCCGCGGGGCCGCACCGGGCGGATCAGGCCGCGGAACTGGCCGCAATCGTCCATCGGCACCGCACGGATCCGGCCCAGGGAGAGCGGCTCGCGGCGCTTGCCGAGGGGCCGCTGGCCGCGCACGGAACGCCCGAGCAGCGGACCACCATTCGGCTCCTGCGCCGCGACCACGAGAAACAGACGCGGCTGCCGAGCCGGCTCGTCGAGGAGTTGGCCCGCGTGGCCGTCGAGGCCCAGCAGGCCTGGGTGATGGCACGTCGGGATTCTTCGTGGGGCACGCTCGAGCCCTGGCTCCGGCGCATGATCGACCTCAAGCGGGAGCAGGCCGGCTGCCAGCGTCCCGACCTCGATCGCTACGACGCCCTGCTCGATGACTACGAACCGGGGGCCCGCTGGCGGGCGCTCACGGAGCGGTTCGCGCCGCTTCGCGAGGCGGTCGTGTCGCTGATCCGCGCCTGCGGAGACTCGTCCCATCGGCCCGACGATTCGCTGTTCACCACAGCCACCTACCCCGTCGAGGCCCAGCAGCGGTTCGTGCGTCGCGTAGCGGAGGCGATCGGCTTCGACTTTGCCCGGGGGCGGCTCGACACCACCGAGCACCCGTTCTGCTCGTCGCTCGGCCCCGACGACTGTCGGATCACCACCCGGTGGAACGATCGGTCGTTGCCCACGGCACTCTTCGGTGTTCTGCACGAGGCCGGCCACGGGCTCTACGAGCAGGGCCTGCGCCGCGAGTGGTATGGGCTGCCGCCGGGAGAGGCGGCGTCGCTGGGCGTTCACGAGTCGCAGTCGCGTCTCTGGGAAAACATGGTGGGGCGGTCGCGGGCGTTCTGGGAGTGGTGCCTGCCGATGGCCCGTGAGGCGTTTCCGGCGGCACTCGCCGGAAGGAGCGTTGCCGCCGTCCACGAGGCGCTGCTCGTCGTCAGGCCGTCGTTCATCCGGGTGGAGGCGGACGAGGTCACGTACAACCTCCATGTGATGATGCGGTTCGATCTCGAGAGGGCCCTCGTGCTCGGTGACCTCGACGTGGCCGATCTACCGACAGCGTGGAACACGCGGTTCGCCGACGACTTCGGCATGCCGCCGCCGGACGACGCCCATGGCGTGCTCCAGGACATCCACTGGAGTGCCGGGCTCGTCGGCTACTTTCCGACCTACACCCTCGGCAATCTCTACGCCGCGGAACTCATGGAGGCCGCCCGCCGCGAACTCGGCGCTGTCGACGAGGCGTTTGCCAGGGGACGGTTTGGCCCGCTGCTCGACTGGCTCCACGCCCGCGTGCACGCCGCGGGCCGCATGCTCGAGTCGGACGCCCTCGTGACACAGGCCACCGGCAGGCCGCCGACGGCCGACTGCCTCGTGCGAAGCCTCCGCGAGCGGTATGGTGCCGCCTACCGGATTTAGGATTCCCGCCAAGACCGGCACATTGCCCGTTGGTACACGTTGGTACACTCGGGAGCGCCGGGAGGCGGGCGGTTGTCGCCCCCTGCGGCGGTGGCCTCATGACCGGGCCACGTCAGGCGACGAGGGAGACACCATGGCCGACGACGACAAGAACTCCGGCGACGCATTCGACCCGTGGGCCGACCTCGAGTCCGATGCCAGTCCCGCCGCCGACGGCTTTTCATTTTCGTTCGAGGACGCGTCGCTCGATGCCGAGGTGGCGGACGGCAGCGCGGAGTCCCCGGAGGAAATGACGTCGTCGGATGACGCGCCGCCGGCGGCCGAGCAACCTGCCTTCGCGGAGGGCGGCGACACCGCCGACCTGGGTGACGTCGGGGACGTCGGCGACTTTGGCGACTTTGGCGACATGATGGAGGCCGGTGCCTCCATGGACGTGACCGACGCCTTCCCCGGGATGGACGATCTCGCCAGTCTGGATGCCGGTGAGACGCCGGAGGAGAAGCAGGCCGACGACGCCCTCGCGGCGTCGTGGCTCGACGAACCCGCCGCCGACGCGGGTGGCGAGCGGGAAATCGACCTGCAGTTTGGCGAGGCGGCGGAAGCGCCGGTCGAAACGACGCTCGGCGTGTTCTCCCCCGACGACACCGACGCGACCGACGAACCGCAGGACGCCATCGAGCCCTTTGCCGATAGTGCCGCGGCCGGCGAGCCGTCGGAGATCGAGATCGGCACCGGCACCTCCGCGATTTCGTCGCCGAGCGACATCGACGCGATGGAAGGGTTCGCGGGTTTCGGCGAGCCGGGCGACGCACCGTCGCCCGACGACGAGCCAGCCGAGCAGTTTTCCTTCGGAGACATGGCATCCCAGGCCGGCGAGACGACCGCCGACGAAACGGAGACGATCGCGTTCGCCGCGGCTGCAGCGGGGGCGGCCGTGGCCGTCGCCGGCGGCGACGCGGCGGCGCCAACGCCGGCGAAGCGGCCGGGGCGGGCCAAGCCCAAGAAGCAAAGCGGCATCGGCCAGATGCTCGGTGTCGTCCTCGGTGGCGCGATGGCGATCCCGATCACGCTCGCCATCCTCATCTGGGGCTTCAAGAAGGATCCGTTCAAGGTCACGAAGCACGTTCCCGAATCGGTCGCATTTCTGCTGCCTGCCCAGTTTCAAAAGGGCTACGTGAAGCCGCTCGAAGGCGGGCCGGACCTGTCCGATGCCCCCTCGCTCGACGACCTGCCTTCGGCCGACACCGCCGTGGTCGATCCGGCGACGGAGCCCGCGCCAGCCGACGTCGCCACAGAGGAGCTGGTGGCGGAGGAGCCGCTGGCGCAGGAACCGGCAGACGAGCCCGCGGCCATGGAAGAGCCGGAGGAGCCGGCGTCAGGTGAGGTCGCGGCCTCGAATGAGCCGATGGAAGAACCCGCGGTTCCCGAATCTCCGCCGGCGCCCCCGGCGGCTCCCGAGCCGCCGCCGCTCGACACGGCCGCGCTCGACGGCGCCGTCGGCGATGCCTCGACCGCGCTCGATGCCCTGCGAGCAGTCGTCGACCCGGACGATCCGGTCCGCAAGACGCTGATGATCGACTGGTACAAGCACGTCGCCCGCGTCGCCGAGGAGTTGGCGCTCCTGGAACGCGAGGCCGCCGACACGGCCCGACCGCTGCAGGCCACCCCCGAGAACGTGGCGGCGCTGCACGCGGCCGTCGTCGCCACCCCGGGCCTGATCGACGATCTCGAGCGGCTCTCCCGCAACTGGCTCGCCTATTCCAAGCGGCCCAGTGACGGCGTCGTGCTGCCGGCCACCTTCGGCGGCGCGCGGCGTGTGGGACCCTTCTGGCGTTCGCAGGTGACGATCGCGGAGGCCGGTGGAAAGTCGCGGGAGGTGACCGTGATCTCCCGCACCGAGCCCGCCGTCCTTCCGGGCGACGTGGTGCTCGTCACGGGCCTCGTGCTCGCTGGCGACGTGGTCTGGGGAGCCGACGTGCGGTCGGCCAGGGCAGACCCTGCCGCGGAGCCGTCCGCCGATCCGTTTGCGACACCCGACCTGTGAGCGTCGATGGCGCTGTCGGCGACGCGGGGGCGACGGTCACGGTCGCCGCC
Organism: Pirellulales bacterium; assembly: GCA_046092585.1. Taxonomy (GTDB): domain Bacteria; phylum Planctomycetota; class Planctomycetia; order Pirellulales; family UBA1268; genus QWPN01. Next base: position 31,927 of record JBJTDZ010000141.1, read on the forward strand.
ATCGCGGCCGACGTGATAGCCGGCCGCATCACCGCAACCGCCGCGGTCGAGGAGTGCCGCCGCCGCCACGAGAAGACGGGCGCGAGCCTCAACGCGCTCGTGCAGCCACGGTTCGACGAAGCCCTCGATGAGGCGGCTGCGGTCGATGCGGCCGCCTCGCCCACCACGGCCCTGCCACTCACCGGCGTGCCGGTGAGCGTCAAGGAATGCTTTGCCGTGCGTGGCCTGGCAACCACGCTGGGAATCCCGGCACGACGCGGTGCACACGACACCGCCGATGCCGAACTCGTCGGCAGGCTTCGGCAGGCCGGGGCGATCGTCATCGGCAAGGCCAACGTGCCGCAGGCGATGTACCTTCACGAGACCGACAATCCCGTCTGGGGGCGCACGCTCCATCCGCTCGCGTCGGATCGCGGGCCGGGGGGGTCGAGCGGCGGTGACGCGGCCCTCGTGGCCGCGGGTGTGGTGCCGCTGGCGGTCGGCAACGACCTGGCCGGCAGCCTGCGGCAGCCGGCGCATGCCTGCGGCATCGTCGCGGTCATGCCGCGGACCGCGATGCTCGGTGAGGGCGGGGCGTTCGACACCATGCCGCACCTTCGCGGCGTGCGGCCCCGGGCGGGATTTCTCGGGAGGACGGTGGCCGACGTCACGGCCGGGCTGTCGGCTGTCGGCGTGCCCGCCGCCGATCGACGGGTCGGATGCGTCGGCTGGTGGGACGACGCCGGTCCGGTCGGCGCCTCGCCCGCGATCCGGCGCGGCGTGCGGGAGGCCGTGACGCGACTGGAGCGGGCGGGCGTGCGGACGCTGCGGCTCGACGGCCGGATCGCCACCGAGGCGGCGTGGCTGCTGCTGGCGATCGCGGCTGCCGATGGCGGCGCCGACGTGAGCCGGCTCTTCGCCGGCACGCGGCCGATGCCGGGGGTACGGCGGCTCCTGGCGATCGCGGGCCTGCCGCGACGCTGGCGGCCGATCGTGGCGGCCGTGGCTCGTCTGACCGGCCATCGCATCGAGTCCGAGGGCATCCTTCGCACCGGCCCGAGGACGGCCGCCGACCTGGAAGGGATTCTTGCCGAGCGGGAGGCCGTGGCGGCGCGATTCGCGGCGCTGGCCGCCGACTGCGACGCGATCGTCTGCCCCGTCTCGGCGCTGCCGGCCCTGCGGCACGGGTCCGCCGCACGGCTCGTGCTCGCCGCCGCACCCTGCCTGCTTGCCAACCTCCTCGACCTCCCGGCGGGGGCCGTGCCGGTCACGCACGTGCGATCCGGCGAGGAGCGGTCGCGGCCCTGGCGGATCGACCCCGTGCTCCGGGCCGCCCGCGAGGCGGATCGCGACAGCCGCGGCCTGCCGGTTGGAGTGCAGGTGGTCGGCGGTCCCGGACGCGACGAGGCGAGCGTGCTCGCCGTCATGCGGCTGATCGCCGCCGCCGATTCGCCCTGAGGGGGCGGCGGCCCGGCGCGACCAGCCGTCAGTCCGCGAGCCGTGCGGTGACGACTCGGGCCATCGCCTCGATGCCGAGCACCTCGCAGGCGGCACCCGCGTCGATGGCCGCCTTCGGCATGCTGAACACCACGCTCGACGCCTGATCCTGCGCGATCGTGTGCCAGCCGCGGGAGCGGAGGGCGAGCAATCCGTTCGCGCCGTCGCGGCCCATGCCCGTGAGCAGGGCGGCGGTGCCGGCCCGGGGCCAGTGTTCGGCCACGCTCTGGAAGAAGACGTCGACGCTGGGGCGGAAGAAGATCTCCCGCGGCTCCGCCCGGTATTCGAGGGTGCCGGAGCGGGTGAGCACGAGGTGGTCGTTGGTGCCCGCGACGAGCACGTCGCCCGCCACCGGTTGCTGGCCGTGCTCCGCCACCCGGACCTGGCGGCCGGTGCGATCGCCGAGCCACTTCGCCAGCCCGGGGGCGAAGGCGACGTCGACGTGCTGCACCACGACCACCGCCACGTTCCAGTCGTGCGGCAGCGGAAAGAGCAGGTCGGAGACTGCCTTGGGGCCGCCCGTCGACGCGCCCACCACCAGCAGCCGCGGTGGGCTGGCCGGCGCGGCCCGCCGCGTGCTCCGCCGCGGGTCGGCCGTCGCGCCGACGAGCTTGGCGATGGTCCCGATCTTTTCGACAAGGGCCCCTGCGCCGCTCACCTCGCCGGAGGGGCCGAGCATCGGCGTGTCGACCGCATCGAGGGCTCCGTAGCCCATCGCGTCGTAGACGAGCGAGATGTTGCCGCTCACGGTGGCGGTGACGACCAGGATCGCGCACGGCGCCGTGGCCATGATCTGCCGCGTGGCCTGGGCGCCGTCCATGTGCGGCATCAGCAGGTCCATCAGGATCAGGTCAGGACGGTCGCGGCGTGCCAGCGCGATCGCCTCGACGCCGTCGCCGGCCGTCCAGGCGACCTCGTGGTCCGGCAGGCTGTCGACCACGCGGCGGAGCGCCTCGCAGGCGGCCTTCATGTCGTTGACGATCGCGATCCGCATTGCCGCTCCAGCCTGGTCTGCATCCGAGACAGATGAATCCCCGGCTCGGGGGCGGCAAAAGTCTCGTCGCCGGGGCGAGGATACGCCCAAGGCTCCTCGAGCGTTCGCCGACCCCCTCGCCTCCGGTGTTCACATGGTTCCATCGACGCGCAGGCACCGCCCGGTGGATTCAGGCCGTCGCCTCACCGATCAGGTCGATGATCGTATCGACGAACGTCTCGTCGTGGAAACTGCTTTTCGTGAGATAGCGGTTGGCGCCGGCATCGAGGCCCCGCAGCCGGTCTTCCTCGCGATCCTTGTAGGAGACGATCACGACCGGGATGTCCCGGCGGGCGGGGTCGGCCTTGATGAGCGACACCAGGCCGATGCCGTCCATCCGCGGCATGTCGACGTCGGTGACGACGAGGTCGTAGTGGGTGCCGCGGATGGTGTTCCAGCCGTCCATGCCGTCGACCGCCACGTCGACGGCGAAGCCCCGGGCCTGGAGCAGCTGCCGTTCCAGCTCCCGCACCGTGATCGAGTCGTCGACGACGAGGATCCGCTTCCGCCGGCGGGCCTGTTCGGTCATCCGCTCGAACTCGACCCGCGACAGCCGGCGTCCGGCGAGCACGTTGTCGATGGATCGGACGAGATCCTCCACGTCGACGATCAGCACCGGGTCGCCGTTCTCCAGGAGCGACACGCTATTGATGTCGGGCACCTTGCCGAGACGCGGGTCGAGCGGCCGCACCTCGAGGTCGCGCTCCCCGAGAAACGAATCGACGATCATGCCGAACTGCTGGCCGCGGTCGCTGATCACCACCACCGGCATCGGGTCGGCCGGCGGTGCCGCGGTCGCCTCGAGCACCTGCGCGGCGAGCACCAGGCCGATCGACACGCCGTCGCGGTCGAAGTACTGCCGCCCCTCCACGGTCCGCACGTCGGCCGCGGCGCAGAACAGGATCTGGTCGATGCGGGTGAGCGGGAAGGCGTAGGGCTCGCCTCCGATCTCGACGATCAGCGCCCGGATCACCGACATCGTGATCGGCAGCTGGAGCGTGAACATGGTCTGGCGGCCCGGCTGCGTGGCGATCCGCACGCTCCCGCCGACGCTCTTCACCATGCTTTGCACCACGTCGAGTCCGACGCCGCGGCCGGAGATCTCCGTCACCTGGTCGCGGGTGGAGAAGCCCGGCAGGAAGAGAAACTCGAGCAACTCGAGCTCCGTGAGCTGGTCGGCCACCTGGCGGGCCACGAGGCCGCGGGCCACTGCCTTCGCCCGAAGGTGCTCCACCTCGATGCCGCGGCCGTCGTCGCTGAGCGTGATCTGCAGCATCCCGGCCCGGTGCCTCGCCTCGAGGCGGATCGTGCCGGTGGCGGGCTTGCCCGCCGCCTCGCGGTCGGCCGGCCGCTCGAGGCCGTGGTCGAGCGCGTTGCGGATCAGGTGGCTGAGCGGGGCCTCGAGCTTGTCGAGGATGTCGCGGTCGACGCCCGTCTGCTCGCCGCGAACCTCGAACCGCACCTGCTTGCCCATCTGGCGGGCGAGGTCGCGGACGAGCCGGGGGAAGCCGCGGATGCCATCGGCCAGCGGCCGCATGCGGCTCACGATGACCTCGTGGTGGAGGCGGTTGGAGAGATCCTCGTTGCGGCGGGCGAAGCTCTCGAAATCCTCGACGTGGCGAGTGAGGGCGGCGAGGGCGCTGTCGGCCCGTTCGCGGATCGTGGTGAGCATGGCGGCCGCCGTGGCGGATCCCGTGGCATCGCCCCCCTTGAACCGTTCATCGAGGGCGGCAATCGCGTCGCAGAGGTCGACCTCCGCGGCCCGCAAGAGCAGCAGCGATTCCACGAACGGCCGCAGCTGCCGGGTCTCCACGAGCGACTCGCCGGCCAGGCCCACCAGCCGCGTGAGGCTGTCGGCCGAGACCCGCACGACCCGGTCTGACTGCTCGGCCGTCCGGGCCGCCGCCGAGGGCTCCACGGCAGGGGCGGGCTCCGCGGGGGCCGGCTCCGTCGCGGTCGCCGTCGGAGCGGGTGCGGGAGCCGCGGCCGCAGGCGTCGCGCCGCCCGCCGCCGCGGGGAGCGCGTCGGATGTCGTGGACGACGTCTGGTCGGCGAGCATGCCCGCCAGATCGGCCACGAGCCGCTCGGCCTGCCCGGGCCAGGCGGCGTGTGGCTCGAGCGCGTCGTCGGCCCTGGCGATCGCCGCCAGGAAGTCGACGCCCGCGAGCAGCCGGTCGGCATGACGCGGCTCCACGCGGAAAGCCCCCCTGCCCGCCGCCACGAACACGTCCTCGAGCGCGTGGGCGACGCGCACCGCCGGATCGAGTCCGACGATCCGCGCGGCCCCCTTGAGCGAATGCGCCGCCCGCATCATCGCCTCGACCGTGCGGGGCGAACGCTGCAACTCCTCGATGGCCAGCACCCCGGCCGAGAGCACGGCCGTCTGGCTCTCCGCCTCGAGGCGGAACAGTTCCAGCATCGAAAATCCGCTCAGGTCGTCAGCCATGGCCGCCGCCTCCGTTCATGGCGACACCGCGTCGCGCAGGGCGTCGAAGAGCCGCCCCTCGTCGAGCAGGGCGACGGTGCGATCCTGCCACGCGAAGAGGGCCGAGCAGCAGCGGGCCGCCGCCTGGCTCACGGTGGACGGCACGGGCCGCAGGTCGGCGCTGCCGACGCGGTGGACGCCCGCGAGTTCGTCGATGCCGAGCACCCAGCGGTCGGTCCCGCGGTCGGTCGTCCGTTCCACCACCATGAGCCGTCGTGTGGTCGCCTCCACGTGGGACGCGTCTCCGTCCACCAGCCCACCGGGGCCGGGGGAAGGGCTGCCGTCGAGGCCGAGGATCGCGTGCAGCGAGACGCACGGCTGCAGTTGTCCGCGGATGTTGACGAGGCCCGCCAGTGCGCCGCCGGCCCGATGAGGCACGCTGTGGAGCCGCCGCTCGACCGTGACCTCCACCAGCACCGCCGTGGGCAGGGCGAGCCACTCGCCGTCGATGCGAAACACGAGCACGCCCGTGTCGGCGGTCTCGGTCGATTCCGCCGGCTCCTCGAGAATCGCCCGCCACGACTCCAGGTAGCCCGCGGGCGCTTCCCGGTCGAAGAACGATCGGGCGGCCTCGGCGAGCACCGGACAGTTGCGGCAATGGATGAACGACTGCAGCTCGGGGCAGCTGCGGTCGCCCGCCACGCCGACGATCCGCCAGCATTCGGGCATCGGCTGCTCCACCCGCAGGGGCTCGTCATGACGGTGGTCGATCATGGCGTCCCCTTTCGGGCCAACACCCGTGCGGCCGACTGGCGGTAGGTTTCCGCCATGCGGGTGTCACCCCGCCGTCGGGCCAGCAGTGCCAGGGCCAGCAGGGCCTCCTCGTGGCTGGCGTCGAGGTAGAGCGTCTTGTGGAAGCAGCCCTCGGCGCGGTCGGCGTCGCCGACGGCCTGGTGCAGCATGCCCATCAGGAAGAAGACCTCCGGGGCCGGGGGGAGTTTCGCCCGCCAGCGCTCGCAGAGGGCGAGGGCCTCGAGGTGCCTGCCCGCGTTGGCCAGGTGTCCTGCCTCGTCGAGCAGGTCGCCGAGCGACGGAACCGGCTCCTCGGCCACGGCGTCGGCCGGGGCGACGGGGCGGGGCGACGCCGGCGCGGCCACGAACCGTGGTGCTGGCCGCCGGGCCGCCTGCGGAGGCCTGGCAGCGGTCGGCGGGGCGGGGCGATCGGCCAGATGGATGCCGCGGCGCAGCGCGAACACCGATGCCGCGCCCGCCTGGATCCAGTCGCCCCGCATGATGGGCGGCTCGGCGGCACCGAGAATCAGGATGCCGTCGGGGCGAAGCAGCCCGTCGACGACCCGCTCCACCCGCCGCCGGGCGTCGTCGGTGAGGTAGATCAGCAGGTTGCGGCAAAAGATGACGTCGTACGGCCCGCGGTCGATCGCGAAGCCCTCGTCGAGCAGGTTGCCCCATGCAAACTTCACGCAGCCGCGGACCCGCTCGTCGATCACCGAGCCCGTGCCGGCCGGGCGAAACCAGCGGTCGCGAAACGCCGCGTCGGCGTTTCGGAAGGCGTTGGCCGAGTACCGGCCGCGGGCCGCCCGGGCCAGGGCGGCATGGCTGACGTCGACGGCGTCGATCGTGAACTGCTCCGGCGTCAGCCCGGTGTCGAGCAGGGCCATGGCCACGGAGTAGGGCTCCTCGCCTGACGCGCAGGGGGCACACAGGATCCGCACGGGGGTGCGTCCCGGAAGCCCGACGAGCGTGGCGGCGAAGTCGGCCACGAACGAGAAGACCTGGCCGTCGCGGAAGAACCAACTCTCGGCGACGATCACCTCCTCCACGAGGCGGTCGCGCTCGGCGGCATCACCCCGCACCACCTTGGCGAACGCGTCGGGATCGTCGATGCCGAGGGCGGCCATGCGGGTTCGCACCGCGCGGTCCACGGCAGCGGATCCGATCGTGGCCGCATCCAGCCCGATCCACTCGCGGAGCAGGTGCTCGACGGGGGCGATGGTCATGGCAGCGCGGAGTCCGGGGCGGGGGGCGTGGGGGTCGGCACCTCGTCGGGCAGCAGGCTGTCGATCTCGAGCAGTTGGACCGTGCGGCCGTCGATGCGGAGGATGCGGCCGAGGAAGGGGGCTCGTGTGGCGTCGAGCGGGGCGAGCGAGGCGGCGGCGTTGGTGTCGGAGCAGATCGAGATCACGTCTTCGGCGATGAGCCCGGTGCGGCGTCGATCGCCGTCGACCACGATGACCCGCGTGCTGAGCCGCTCCGCGGGGGGCCGCACGCCGAACAGGGTCGCGAGGTCGAGCAGGGGCAGGAGTGCCCCCCGGTAGGTGAAGACGCCACGGACCGACGGTGGGGTCTGCGGGATCGGCCGCGCCGGAACCAGCGGCAGCACCTCGACCACCCGCCGCGATTCGACCGCGTAGGTCTCTCCGCCGATGGTGAAGGTGAGCAGTTGCATGGGAGGGGTGTGCCGGCGGCGTCAGATCGTGAACCGCGAGACCTCCTCCTTGAGGTCGCCGACGGCCTCGCGGAGGTGCACCGTGGCGCCGTTGAAGTCGTTGAGCGAGGACGCGGTGCGGGATGCGCCTTCGGCGAGACGGATCATCGCCTCGCGGATCTGCTCCGCGCCCTGCGACTGGGCCCGCATGCCCTCCGTCACCTGGCCGAACCTTCCGGAGATCCCTTGCACCGCGGTGATGATCTCGCCGAGCTTGGCGGACACCGCGCCGATCTCGCGGACGCCCGTGCGAACCTGTTCGGCGAACTTGTCCATCTCCATCACGCCCGCCGACACGCTGTACTGCATGTCCTTGACCATGCGTTCGATGTCGAGCGATGCCACGGCGGTCTGGTCCGCGAGCCGGCGGATCTCGCGTGCCACCACCAGGAAGCCGAGGCCGTATTCACCCGCCTTTTCGGCCTCGATGGCGGCGTTGATGGAGAGCAGGTTGGTCTGGTCGGCCACCTTGGTGATCGTGGTGACCGCCAGGTTGATGGTGGCGGCCCGCTCGCTGATCACGGCGAGCTTGGAGCCGAACGAGGCGGTGCTCTCGGCGAGATGTCGCATGGTGCCGTCCATGCCGGCGAGATCGGCCCGTCCGTCCACGGCCATCCGGCCGGTGTGCCCCGCCATGTCATTGACCTCCGTCATCGTCCGCACGAGTTCCTGGCTCGTGACGGAGATCTGTTTCACCGCTGCCACGGCCTCGCTGGTGGAGGCGCCGTAGTCGGTGATCACCTGCTGCTGCTCGCTCGCCGTCGCCTGGATGGCGGTGGCCGTCGAGATCAGCGCCACCGACGAGTGCTGGATCCGGCCGATGAGGCCGCGAAGGTCGTTGGTCATCGTCTGGATGGCGGTGAGCAGGGCCCCCGTCTCGTCGTCGGTGAGCCCGCCGACGTCGGCCCGCAGGTCGCCGCCGGCCACCTGGTTGGCCACGGCCACCGCGGTGCGGATCGGCGTGGAGATGGTGCGGGCCACGACGAGGGCCGCAGCCGTCACGCCCACGATCGTCGCCAGCGAGAGGCCGATCACCGCGAGCCGCTGGAAACGGATCAGCCCGAAGGCCTCGTCGGCATCCTGCTTGACGACGAGCCCCCAGCGGAAGCTGGGCACGTAGCACCAGGCCGCTGCCACGTCGGTGCCGCGGTAGTCGACCGCCTCGCCGTAGCCGCGGTCGCCGGCCGCCGCCCGTTGCGTGGACGTCGCCTGCGCCGAGGTGAGAGGAATACGGAGGCGGAACGGGGCGTTGGTGGCGTGCCGCAAGGGCGTGGTGATCAGCACCGACGAGCCGGCGAGTTCACCGCCCACGATCTCGCCGGTGTCGCCGAGCCCGGTCAGGTCGGAGAGGATCTTCCACACCCGCTGCGTGCCGATGGCCAGCGCGAGGACGCCGGTGACCCGACCCTCGTCGAAGACGGGGCAGGTGACGAAGGCGAGGGGCGTCATCGACCGGCCGTAGGGCTGGAAGCCGGAGAGATCCGACTGCAGCAGCGTGCGGGCGCGGTCGAAGCCCGTGGCGAGTTCGGAGGATGCGAGCACGCCCCCCGTCACGCTGCCGCCGCGGGGCACGTCGTCGCCCAGTGAAAACACGACCCGACCGGTGGCGTCGAGGAGCAGCAGATCGGCGTAGTCGAACGCCTTGGCGACGTAGGTGAAGTACTCGTGAAACTCGTCGCCGGCTTCCCGCAGCTGCTCGGCGTCGGTCAGCGGCGACAACTCGCGAATGGCCTGCACGAAGGTCGGTCCACGGGCAAAGGCGGCACAGTCGCGAACCCGCTCGGCGGCGTAGGCCTCCAACTCGTTGGCCTTGCCGGCGGCGATCTGCACGAGGTTGTCGCGCACCGCTTTCTCGAGCGCCCGTGTCGCGATGCGGGCCGTGATCGCAGTAAGGATCGCGCACGGGATGAGTGCGATCACGAGGAACCAGAAGAGCAATCGGCCCGCGATCGACCGCCGCAGGCTGCCGCCGCGGTGCTCGGTGTGCATGCTCATCGCGTGGCCTCCATCGCGTCCGTCGGGCCGCCGGGGGCGGTCGTCGTGTTGCCCCATTGGCCGCCCCAGGACCGCCGCAGGTCGCCCACGAACGCCTCCCATTCGGGCCGCGAACGGGAGATCGGAAATGGGACGGGCCGCACGGCCGTCCGGCTGGTCCAGACGATGTCGAACTGCCCGTCGTTCCGCACGCGGCCGATGAACACCGGCCGCCAGGTGTGCTGCGTTTCCGGATCGATCGCGATGATGCCCTCCGGCGCGTTCATGCTCTGGTGCCGCATCGCGTTGCGAACCGGCCGCACGTCGGCGGTCTCGGCCTCGCGCACGGCCTGGGCCCAGAGTCGCACGCTGTTGTAGGCCGCGACCGTGACATCGGAGGCCACGCGGTCGGCACCGTAGCGGGCCTTGAAGGCCCGCACGAACGCCAGGTTCTCCGGCCGCTCGATACTCTGGAAGTAGTTCCATGCGGCATAGGTGCCCGCAAGGGTGGCGGCCGACCCGTCACGGAGTTCGTTTTCCGCGATGGCGAACGTCACGATCGGGGTCGTCTCCGCCGACAGCCCCGCCGCCCGCACGGCCCGCGCGAACGGGATCGCCGAGTCACCCACCACGGTGCTCAGGATCACGTCGGGTTTCGCGGCGGCGATGCGGGCGGCGAGCGCGTCGGCGTCGGTGCTGCCGAAGGGGAGGTAGGCCTCGCCCACCAGCGTGGCGTCGAGGCCCGCGAGCTGGTCGGCGGCGATTGCGTTGACGCAGTGGGGCCAGATGTAGTCGGAGCCCACCAGGAAAAACCGACGGGCCTGCAGGGCGTCGTGGCACCACTGCACCGCCGGGGTGATCTGCTGGTTGGGTGCAGCACCGGTGTAGATGATGTTCGGTGACTGCTCGAGACCCTCGTACGCCATGGGGTAGACGAGGAGGTGATCGTGCGACTCGACCACCGGCAGCACGCTCTTGCGGGAGGCGCTGGTCCAGCAGCCGAAGATCACGCTCACGCCATGCTCGCGGATCAGCGACTCCGCCTCGCGGGCGAATGTGGGCCAGTCGGAGGCACCGTCGGCGACCACCCAGCGGATCGGCCTGCCGAGGAGACCGCCCTGCCTGTTCAGTTCCTCGAGCGCGAGGATTTCCGCGTCGATCATCGAGCGTTCGCTGACGGCCATGGGACCGGTCTGCGAGTGGAGGATGCCGACGACGATCGGGTGGCGGGCAATCAGGATCCTGTCGACGGCAAACCACGCGGCGGCCGCCAACGCCGCGATCCCGAGCACGACGACGGAGCCGAGCCAGCGGCGCGCGGGGCGGGCGTCGGCTTCCGCCGTGGCCGGCCGGGCGACGGTCGGTGACATCCGGGCCATGGACATGGAAAGACCATTCGAGGTGACGGCGGCGGTGGCAGGCCGGCACGCACGGCGCGCACCGCACCACCCTGCCGCTCCTGCAATCTTTGTCCATCTTTCCCGACCGGGCGACGAGCCGGCGAGAAAACGGGGCCGAGGGCGCCGGTCGTCCCGGTTTTTCGGCCGCAGGAGGGCATCTCGCCCGGTTCGACCGTCACCAGTCGTTCGAACGCCCCCCACCGTGCGGGCCCCCTCGCCCGCCGGTTGCCCGGGACGGCCTTCTGGCCCGGTGCCCGCAAATGGGGTATATCAACGAGGCGGCGCGAGCGTGGCTCCGTACCGGGGGTGCCCGGGGTCGAAGCGTGCGGGTGGACGTCGCTGCGAAGGACGCCGACGAATGGAGTGTGCAACCGGTTCCGCGCGGGCCAACGACGCGATCCAGCGGATCGTCGGTGTCTCCCCGTGGGCGGAGCAGGTGCGGCGCTCGATCGAACTGGTCGCCGTCCACCAGTCGAGCGTGCTGATCCTCGGCCCGAGCGGCACGGGGAAGGAGCTGATCGCGCGGGCGATTCATGCCTGCAGCCTGCGGTCGAAGAAACCCTTCATCCCCGTCGACTGCGCGGTCACCACGGGCACGCTCTTCGCCAGCCACATGTTCGGGCACGTGAAGGGGTCGTTCACCGGTGCCACGTCATCGACGCTCGGCTGCTTCCGCGCGGCCGACGCGGGCACCATCTTCCTCGACGAGATCGGGGAGATGGAGCTCGAACTGCAGGCCAAGCTGCTTCGCGTGCTCCAGCAACGCGTCGTGGTGCCGGTCGGCAGCCACCAGGAGATACCGGTCGACGTGCGGGTGCTGGCCGCCACGAATCGTGATCTCGCCGCCGAGGTGCAGGCCGGGCGCTTTCGAGAGGATCTCTTCTACCGTCTCAACGTGGTGGCGATCCGCACCATTCCGCTTCGCGAGCGGGTCGAGGACATCCCCGTGCTGGCGGATCGCTACCTGGCGGAGCTCGCCACCCGTCATGGCATGCCGATGTGCACGCTGTCGCCATCGGCGGTCGAGGTGCTGCAGGGCTACTCGTGGCCCGGCAATGTCCGCGAGCTCGAAAACGTGCTGGAGAGGGCGGTGATGTTTTCGTCGGGCGACCAGATCGATCCCGACGCGCTTACGGGCCTGATGATGGGATCGCAGCCCGGTGCGACGCCAGCCCCCGGTGGCATCGGCCAACTGGCTGCGGCCGCAGGGCAGGGCATCGTTTCACCGACGCCGTTGCCGGGCGTATACCGCGTGGAGCCGAGGCTGGTGCCGGCGGTCCCCGCCGCGCCGCCGGCGAAGGACGACAGCTCGGCAGCGACCGGTGACGGCTGGCCCACCCTGGCCGACGTGGAGCGGATGCACCTCGAGAAGACGCTTGCGGCCACCATGCGCAACAAGTCGCTGGCGGCGAAGATGCTGGGCGTCGACCGCTCGGTGCTGCGGCGGAAGCTGCAGCGGCACGGCCTCGACGACACCGCCGGCGCGGGCGAGTAGCCGGTTCAGCCGGCCTTGGCCCGGACGACCGACGCGGCGTCGTCCTCCGGCACCCGCAGGCGAAGCGTGGCGGCGGGCGGGGCGCGTCGCTCCTGGGCGAAGCCGCGGGTGCCGCTGGCCAGGAACGCCTTGAGGTGTGCGGCGGGGCCGGCCGGCAACTCCTGCTCGAGCGCGTCGAGCACGTCCTTCCACGACAGTCCCCGACGGTACACGATCCGGTAGGCAGCCTTGAGGTCGGCGACATCCTCGGCGGAGTGCCCGCTGCGGCGCAGGCCGACCACGTTGAGCCCGACGATGCAACCGCTCTGGCCGTCGACCAGCATGTATGGGGGCACGTCCTGCACGATGCGGGCATGGCCTCCCACCATCGCCAGTCGGCCGATGCGGCAGAACTGGTGCACCGCGACGGCCCCGGAGACGAACGCCCGGTCTTCCACCGTGACGTGACCACCGAGCAGGGCCCCGTTGGCGAAGATGCAGTTGCTGCCGACCACCACGTCGTGCCCGAAGTGCGCCCCGACCATCACGTAGTTGTGACTGCCCACGGTCGTCGCCGCATCCGGCTTGAGGGCACGGTGCACGGTGGCGTGCTCGCGAAACACGTTGTGGTCGCCGATCGTCACCCGACCGATGGTCTGCGGCCGGGCCACGTGCTGCGGCGGCCCGCCGATCACGGCGTGCTCGCCAAACTCGTTGTGACAGCCCGCGCGGACGCCCGCCTTGATCGCGGCGCCGCTGGCCACCGTGCAGAAATCGCCGAGTTCGACGTCACCCTCGACGGTCGCGAAGGCACCGATCTTCACCCCGACTCCGAGGCGCGCATCCGGACTCACAACGGCCATCGGATGGATGCTCACGGCGCGCCTTTCGCTCGGGGACTGGGCGGAACCCGCGGGTTTATCGGCTTGGCGGCGGCACGGATTCAATGCCAGTTCGGCGTTCCCGGGATACGTCGCCCGGACCTCCCCCTCGGGCCAGTCGCCCCCGCTTCCCCGGCTTTCCGGGTCGCGGCGAGCCCCTATACTCCCCCGGGCACGATTGGCCCCTTCCACCGCCGAGGACGCACCGCCATGTCATCCCGCGACGAACGCTATGCCGCCGCCGAGAAACTCAAGGATGCCGGAGATCTGGCGGCCGCCGTGACGGCCATGGAGGCCCTCGTCGCCGACGAGTCGGATTTCGCCCTGGCGCACTCGGCCTTGGCGGCATGGTGCACGCGGTTGGAACGGCATGAACAGGCCGTGCAGCACGCCCGTCGGGTCGTGGAACTCGAGCCCCGCGACCCGTTCAGCTACACCGCCCTGAGCGTCGCCTGCATGCGCGCCGGGCTCATTCCCGAGGCGGAAGACGCGCTGGCCCGCTCCCGGATGCTCCAGGGCTGACGAGGAGGCATCATCCCTGGGGGGGCAGGGGCTTCGGCTCGGCAACGCCGAGCGCGGCCTCGAGGTCGCCGAGGATCTTGCGGTCGGCGGGCGAGAGTCGGGAGATCGCCAGCCCCTTCCGCCTCCCCGCGTCGAGCGACCGACGGGCCGCTGACTCGTCACCCGCCTGCAACTGGGCCCAGGCGAGATGCAGGAACTTCACGTCGGTCGCCTGGAGGACGGCCTCCTGCAGGTCGGTCACCGCATCACGGGCATCGCCGGCCGCGAGCAGCACCATGCCGCGGGTGTCGAGCAGGTCGGGCAGCGGGCCGAGTTCGTCGATCGCGCGGTCGATGAGCGTCCGTGCCTCGCCGACCGTCGCCGGCTTGGCAAGATGAAACGCCAGGTTGTTGGAGACGATCGCCTTCTGCGTGCCGTCGAGCTCGGCGCTGGCGAGAAGGTCGCGGTAGATCGCCTCGGCGGCGTCCGGATTTCCCTCGAGCGACCGCAGTTCCGCCTCGAGCAGCCGCAGCACGACGGAACCCGGGTCGATCCGGCGTCCCTTCGCGATCCACGCCTCGACGCGGGGGGCGACCGTCGCGGGAGTCTCGTGGCAGCGGACGATCTGCATGGCGGAGGTCAGCAGCCGCTCCAGCGGGATCGCATTCCAATGGGCGTCGAGCAGGTCGAGAGCCTCGTCAATCCGCCCTTGCCGGCCGAGGAAATCGGCCCGGGCGACGACGCCGTCGGCGGAACGCTCCGCAAGCTGATGCCGGGGGGCATCGTGGCTGGCGACCAGCCGGCGCAGCTCAACGCCGTCGCCCGGCTGATGGAGCAACTCGGCTTCCCCAAGGCCGCCGACAAGGTGCTGGCCCAGCTTGCGGGCCGCCTCCGCGGCGAGCTTGCGATCCTGCTGGGCGATCGCGAACTTCGCCTCCAGCGCGATCGTGATGGCCGAGTCGGGGCTCGCTTTCTGGAGCCGGGCCAGCCACGGGCGGGCTGACGAGACCTCGCCGTGATCGAGCATCTTCTCGACCAGCATGGCGATGTACGCCGGCGGCACGTTCGGTCCGGCGACCACCGCGACCAACTCGTTCCGGCAGTCGTCCCATGCCCCCACCTTCTCGTGAAGCTGGGCCAGCATGATCCGCTGGCCGATGGACAGCGGCTGCTTCCGCGAGAGTTCCTCGAGCGTCGCGATCGCCTGCTTCCAGCTGGCCGGTTCGGGCCTGCTCGTGAGCAGCTTGATCAGGAGCAGGGTGTCTTCGACCGACATCTGCCTCGTGTCGTCGACGTTCTCCTGCAGGAGCTGCATCGCCCGCTGCATGTCGCGAAACGTGCCCCGCTCGGCGATCATTTCGGCCATCATTCTCCGGGCCCAGGCCCGTTCCCCGCGGGCGGCGGCCGAGTCATCCGTGGAGGCGATCATCGCGTCGAGGGTTTCGCGGGCCGGACCGAGACGGCCGCACCGCACGAGGAAGGCCGCGAGCCCGCGGCTCGACTCCAGGTTGCCCGGGGCGACGCGCACCGCCTCGCGAAACGCCTCCTCCGCCTCGTCGGGTCGTCCGAGCATCTCGTAGCCCTGGGCGAGAGTCAGCTGCCGCTTCGGCTCCGGCATCAACTCGGCGGCCCTGGCGAGACTCCGCGCCGCCAGCGGATTGCGGCCCATCGCGACCTGCTGGGAGAAGAGCGCCACCCAGGCATCGCTGCGCTCGGGGGCGACGTCCGTGGCCCGCGTGAGCACGTCGGCGGCACGGTCGTTCTTCCCGGAGCGGGCGAGCAGCTGGCCGAGCCAGAGGAGGTCGTCCGGATTCGACGAATCCCGCTCAACGCTGCGCTCGGCGAGCGCGACGGCGTCGTCGAACTTGCCGGCCCGCAGTTCTGCCTCGGCGTTGAGCCGCTCCAGACCTTGCTCCCCTTCAACGCCCAGCGTCTCCATCGCCAGCCTGGCCTCTTCGAGCCGGTTGGAGGCATAGAGCAGTGACACAAGCCGCCGCGTGAGCGCGGGGCTTGCGGGCCCGAGTGCCACGGCCTTTTTCAGCCGCTCGATCGCGCCGGACACATTGCCCTTCAGGCCCTCGATCTCCGCGGAGAGCACCTGGAGTTGGTTCCAGCCGGGGCGGTCGTTCTCGGCTTCGATGAGCAGGTTCCGCGCCTCGTCGAGCCGTCGTCGTTCCTCGGCGGAAAGCGCCGAGACGTCCTCGCCCGAGGCCTGCCGCTGCGCGGCGGACTTCCGCACTTCGAAGATCAGCACGCCCGCCTCAGCCGCCCGGGCTCGGGCTGACCCCGCGCCCGATGCCCTCGCGACACCAGCCGCCGCCGCCTTGGCCGCCTCGAGATCGCCGCGGGCGACGGCAAGTTCGAGCAGTGCCTCGTGCGGGCGGATCTCGTCGGGCTGCAGCGCGGCCACACTGGTCCAGATCCGCGTGGCGGTCTCCGTCTGTCCGGCGGCCAGCGCGACGCCGGCGATCGTCGAGAGCGTTTCGGCCGCCTGATCCGGCGGGAGCGAGGCCGCCATGGCCTCGATGTCGGCGAGCGTCTCACCGGCCGCCGCCTCGGGGCGGCGTGCCGCCGCCTGCGCTCTCACGACCAACACCGGCGGCGTGTCGGCGACGGTCGGGGGGGCCTTGGCCAGCAGGTCCGTCGCCGCGTCCGGGCCGTCTGTTCGCAGCACGAGCGTGGCGAGCGCCGACCAGACCTGCGGATCGGGCTCGCGATCGGCGGTCGTTTGCAGCAGTTCGCGGGCGGTGTCCCGCTCGCCCTTGCGCACCAGCGAGTCGGCGCGGAGAAGCAGCAACTGTGTCGGCGTCACCTCGGCCGACTGCTGCAGGATGTCGAGCAGGGCGTCGACCTTGTCCCAGTCGCGGTCGGCCGCCGGCAGGCTGGCCTGCGTCTGCATCCGCAGCTGCAGCAGCGGGTACCACACCTGGGGCACGGCGGCCAACTGGTCGGGCGGCAGGGCGGCCGCGAGCGACTCGAACTCGGCGAGCGCCTCGCTGATCTTGCCGGCCGCGGCCAGCGCGGCGGCGGTGCCTGCCCGGGCCGCGAGCGACGTGGGATCGTCGGTGAGGATGCGCCGATTCACGTCGAGCTGGGCGTCGTATTCGTCGAGCTGGGCATGACACTGGCCGAGGTACAGGTCGACCTGTCGGACGAGTTCCGGGGAGCCGATCACGACGGGCCGCACGGCCTCCAACTTCGTTTTCGCCTCGGCCCACTTCCGTTGTCCGACCAGGAGCCGTCCCTCCAGCAGACCCACCGCGGGACTGCTGACGCCGTAGAGTTCCTTGATCCTGGCAATCGTCTGGCCGACATCCTCGAACTTGCCCTGCTGGAGGAGGGCGTCGGCCAGCATGAGGAGCAACGACGCCTTGCCCGGAAACCGCTCGATGCCCTCGAGCAGCACGAGTTCGGCCGCCGCCGGATTCGCCTTCTGGAGTTCGATGGCGGCCAGGCCGCGGTAGCCGCGTTCGTCGCCGGGAAACGTCTTCACCGCGTTGGACGCGAGCGATTCCGCGGCGGCCAGGTCACGGCGGGCGAGGGCCAGTTCGAATCGGGCGAAGACCGCGTTGGGGTCGTCGGGGGCGAGCTCGATGGCCTTGGCCACCTCCCGCTCGGCGGCCTCGTACTCGCCCCGCTGGCGATGCCAGCTGCTGATGGCCAGCCATGCCTGCGGATCACCCGCGTACGTTTCGAGCATGCGGTCGAGCACGAGTGTCGCGGCTGCAGGGTCCTCGAGTTTCTCCTGCAGAATGGCCGCAAGGATGATGTAGGCCTCGGTCGGCCCCGTGCGCTTCGTGTCGGGGTCGAACCGCCGGCCATCGAGATCGAAGCCGACCATGGCCGCAACGCGGCGGCCCGCCTCGGGCACGTCGCCGGCGGCGAGGTACGATCGCGCCGCGAGCAGGTCGACCGTCTCGAGCGTCAGCGGGCGACTGCCGGCGGCGGGTTCGTCACCGCCGACTTCCGACGCGGGCCCGGCTTCTCCGGAGGCGAGGCGCTCGCGCAACACTTCGAGGTGCTCGCGGGCGTCGATGGCCCGACCGATGCGGAGTTGGAACTCGGCAAGTCGGCGACGGAGTTCGTCGTCGTCGGGGTTGCGGCGGACGGCGGTCTCGAGCGTGTTGTACGCCTTGGCCACGTCGTTGCGGGTCGCATCGGGGGCCTCGGCTTGGGCCAGCATCAGCCGTGCGTACTCGGCGAACGCCGCATGATCGTCGGGCCGCAGTCCGAGGTAGCGGCCGAAGAGCATGAGCGCCTCGGCCGGCTTGCCCTCGTCGAGCCGTATCTTCGCGAGCTTCGCGAGGCTGCCGGCGTTTCGCGACACCTGAAAGCGGCGCAGCAAGACGGTCCCCCCGATGACACCGATCGCCACGGCGATCAGGATCACCAGGGGCTTGAGATTGATCCGTTTCACTGGATGGTTCGCTCCGCATCGGCCCGCGGCGGCGGCGTCGCAGACCGACGGTACCCCCGTCCCGAGGTTTCCCAGTCTACCAGCGTCGTGGGCCCGGCGGCCACGAGCCCGATCACGGCCCGGACCCTTCGGGGCCGAGGGGGGAAGCGTTTTCCCCAGACCACCGGGCTTCACGCATGGCGGATCCGGCAAAGATCGCGGAGAGAAGAGGTCGATAGAAACGATGGCGCCGACTGTTCCGGTCGGGTTGGCTCTGCGGTCGAGGCCGCGGCGATCCCGGCCGATGGTGGGAGGCCCGACAGGTCTCGATGTCCCCGGCGAGGAATGCTCCCATGTCGACGATCGTGACGGTGCAGCCTGCGGCGCCCCGCCGCCTCTCGATCCGCCCGTGGACGGCGGTGGCGGCATGGGGAGTGATCCTGGCCACGGGGGCGGCCGCGGCGTTGGCCTCGCCGCCGAAGCACGGGGCCGCCGGCTCGTCGCGCCGCCCCGTCGTCGATCGGGCCGTCATGCCCGCGGGAGGCGGAGGTCACGGCTCGTGCGGGCCGGGCGGGTGCTGCCACGATCACGCGAGACACCACCGCGACTGTCGCAACGGTGCCTGCGCCCCCCACTGTCCGGTGCGGCCAAGCACGTTCGGATTTTACGGCACCCAGTGGCGGCGTTGGCCCGGGCAGGGCGTCGTGCCCGTGTCCAGCGAGCAGGCCGTGACGCCCGCCGCGCCGCCACGTCTGGAGGTTCCCCGCGCCGAGGAGGAGTCGCCCGGGGCCGGGCCCGCCGAACTTCCGATCCCGGAGCTTCCGGCCGTGCCCGAGCCGGCCATCGAGCAGCCTTCGGCTCCCGCGCGGGATGGTTCCGAGACGCCCATGGAGCCGGAGCCGACGCAACTGCCCGTCGCCCCGGAGCCCGACGCAGCACCGGACGAACAGTCGCCCGCACCACCGGAGCCCGAGGTCACGACGCCGATGGCCGAGGAGGAGCCCGCGGCCGTCGAGCCGCCGCGGGAACTCCCGCAGGCTGACGAACCGGCCAAGCCCGCCGAGCCGGCTCCCCGGCCCGAAGACGAAAACCTCTTCGACGAGTCGGCGGCGTCGAAGGTTCTGCGGCGAATCCCCATCGCGACGGCGGACCACGGTGCGGCCATCGGCCGGCCGGCGATCCGTCCCACCGCCCATGCAGACCGTGTTCCGGCAGACCATGCTCCGGCAGCGGTCACCCCCGAGGCCAAGCCCGC
This sequence comes from Pirellulales bacterium, assembly GCA_046092585.1. Lineage (GTDB taxonomy): Bacteria > Planctomycetota > Planctomycetia > Pirellulales > UBA1268 > QWPN01. The sequence continues at coordinate 51,248 of JBJTDZ010000141.1, forward strand.
CACATCCTCCCCGGCTGCAACGGTGCGTCGCGGCTGGCTCGCGGTGCCGCGTGTCGCGTTCGACCCGGAGACCGAGACCGCCCGACTCGAAGCGGCCGGCCCGCGTTGAACCGGACTGCGAGAGGCGGGAGTCGAACCCGCACGCCTTGCGGCACTGGAACCTAAATCCAGCGCGTCTGCCAGTTTCGCCACTCTCGCGTCGGCGGCACGAGGCCGTCGCACGAGCGAAGTCTACCTCGCCGCGCCAGCCGACCGATCCGCATCACGCGACGGCCCGGCGACCGTGTCGAGGAGCCGGTCCAGGTTGCCCTGACCGTCGGGGCCGCTCGTGGGCCACGACGCCACCAGCATCTCCTGCAGCGGCGTGTCGGGGGCGGCCACGCCCTGGACACCGAACCTGATCTCCAAGCGTCGCACCTGGTGTGCCGCGCCGTGGCGGGCATTCCAGTCGCGGGCGAGCGCCGCCGCCGCGGCGGGGCCGAAGATGCGGACGTGCGCCCGAGGCAGCACCCAAAAGAACTTGTGCCAGCGGTGGTGGGCCAGCGATGAGAAACCTCCCGCGGGCCGGTCGCGTTGGAAGGGCCGGCCGTTCCGCAGCAGGTCGACCACGGAGCCGTCGATGAGCTCCGCGCGTCCGTAGACCCACTGCTCCTGCGGCGGCACGGCACCGAACATGGCCCACTCCTGCACGAGACACAGGGCGTGGGCCGCGATCATCAGCGGCCGCGGCGGCCGCGTGCTTCGCCACGGGCCGAAGATCTGCAGAAAACTCGCCAGGGCGATCGCCAGCGCCGTTGCGCAGGCCCACGCTGCCGGCCCGCGCAGGCTGGCCACCCGCGGCGGGACTGCGACAACGCCCGTCGCGCGATCCCAGAATTGGGCAGGGAGCAGGGGCAGCCAGGCCGCGATGCCGATGGCGGCGAACAGCCCCACCGACATCGTCACCCAGATCGCGAGATGAAAGGCCATGAAGGCGAGCGCGGTGAGCATCCGCACCCGTGGCGTGGGCCGGAGCACCAGCAGGATCGGTGCGCCGAGTTCGGCGAACACCACCGACCATGTCAGCGGCCGTGCCAGCCAGTCGGCCCTGGCCAGCGCCTCGCCGAGCCAGGTGCCGTGGTCGTGCACCGAGAGGGCGTGGGCCATTGCCGCGCCGGAAAACCACGTGGCGTTGCACTTCGAGAGGCCCGCTCCGAGGTAGACCGCCACGACCTCCAGCACGAGCGCCGCGGAGGCGACGGAGCGCACGACCGTCGGAGGCGCGGCGGCGAGCGATGCCCTGCCGCGGCGCCACGCATCGACCGACCAGACCGCCCCGAGCGGCAGGAACATCGACCAGAAGACGAGGCAGGCCAGCCAGGCATCGCCGGCGTTGGTAGCCGGCGACGTGCGGCGGATCACGCTGACCAGGGCGACCCAGGCCACGGCCGTCGCCAGCCGCGTGCCGACGCCCACGGCGAGGCAGCCGCCCGCGACGCCCTCCGCCGCGAGCACGCAGCCGCCCCACCAGGCGGAGTCGTCGAGCAGGGCGAGCGACCAGAGAAACGGATCACCGTGAAACTGCCGCAGCAGATCGGGTGGAAAGATGCCATCGGGCGTGAACATCAGCCCAAAGTCGCGGGTGCGCAGCAGGCAGTCGGCGACGAGAATCAGCCCGATCGCCACCCGAAAGGCCGCGAGGCTGCGGACGTCGAGCGTGAACGCACGGCTGCCCAGATCACGGAGGGCGGGCAGGATGCCGCGGGCCGGCTGGGGCGTATCCATGGGCGAGCCGCCGGTGTTTCTTGTCCGAACGCAGTGCCGAAACTACAACATCGCGTCCCCGCGGGACGAGTCCAGATTCGTGCCGTAGGGCCCCGCCGTGCCGCCCCGGCCGTCGCGGGCCTGACCCGACCGAGGAGATTCGAAATGCACGTTCCGCTGGTGGTGCTCGGTGGTGGTCCGGGTGGCTATGCCGCCGCCTTCCTGGCTGCCGACCTGGGGATGCAGGTGGCGCTGGTCGACCGCGACGAGCGGCTCGGCGGCACCTGCCTGCTGCGGGGCTGCATCCCGTCGAAGGCGCTCTTGCACGTGGGGCGGGTGCTTTCGGAGGCTCGGGAGATGGAGGAGTGGGGCATCCATTTCACGAAGCCCACGATCGATGTCGCCGCGGTTCGGGCCCGCAAAGACAAGGTGATTTCGGCGCTCACCGGCGGCCTCGGCCAGCTGGCACGGCGGCGGAACGTGACGGTGGTACACGGGGCCGCCCGGTTCGTGAACTCGAACACCCTTGAGGTCGCCCCCGCGGCTCCGGGCGGGGCCAGCCAGCGGATCACATTCGATCACTGCATCCTCGCCAGCGGCTCGCGGCCGGCGAAGATTCCGGCGTTCGACATCGGCAGTCCGCGGGTGATGGATTCCACGGGAGCCCTCGAACTGGCCGACGTGCCCGAGTCGCTGCTGGTGGTCGGCGGCGGCTACATCGGGCTGGAGATGGGCACGGTCTACGCCGAACTCGGTTCGCAGGTGTCGGTCGTGGAACTCACCGACACGCTCCTGCCGGGGGCGGATCGCGATCTCGTGAGGCCGCTGCAGAAGCGTCTGGAAGGATTGTTCGAGGCGATCCTGCTGCGCACGAAGGTCGTGAAGATCGAAGACACCGGGCGGTCGGTGCGGGTCACGTTCGAAGGGCCCGAGGGACAGGCCGTGAAGGAGTTTTCCCGGGTACTGGTCGCCGTCGGCCGTCGGCCCAACTCCGACAACCTCGGGCTCGAGACCACGAAGGTGGCGGTCGATGCCAAGGGCTTCGTCGAGGTCGACGGCCAGCAGCGAACCGCCGACCCCCGCATTCTCGCGATCGGCGACGTGTGCGGCGAGCCGATGCTCGCCCATCGGGCGAGCCACCAGGGCAAGGTGGCCGTCGAGGCCCTGCACGGGGAAGCAGCCCTGTTCGCGCCGCGGGCGATTCCCGCCGTGGTGTTCACCGATCCCGAGATCGCGTGGGCCGGGCTCACGGAAAACGAGGTGGCCGCCACGGGGCGGGCCGTCGAGATCAGCCGTTACCCGTGGGCGGCCAGCGGTCGGGCCCACGCGCTGGGGCGGACGGATGGCCTCACGAAAATCCTCGTCGATCCCGAGACCGATACCGTGCTGGGCGTCGGCATCGTGGGCCCCGGGGCGGGCGAACTGATCGCCGAGGGCGTGCTGGCGATCGAGATGGGCTGCTCGGCCCGAGACCTGATGGAGGCGATCCACCCCCATCCGACGCTCGGCGAGACGATGGCCTTCAGCGCCGAAAACTATTTCGGCGTCGCGACCGAGATCTACCGCCCGCGGAGCGACGCCGCCGCACGATAACCGTTTCGACAGGCCGGTTCCGGGCGGTCGGACGCGGGCAGGGACGTGGTTCCGGGGGTGGGCGAACCGGCCTAGACTCCCCCGGTCCAGCCGGAATAATCTGAAAAGTCCCTCCTTTTTCGCCGGAGTCCCGCATGGCCAACCCCGACATCGACCATTCCGCCGCCGCGGCCGCCGAAGACGTCCTCGGCGGGGGCTCCGCTCCGCTCCCCCGCGGCGCCCACGCCCCGATGTCGATCGGGCAGATGAGCGACAGCGCTTCCGGCCAGCCGGAGGTGGTCGACGGCGTGTCGGCCGTCGACTCCGACCCCACCGAGACCCGGGAGTGGCTCGACTCGCTGCGATACGTGATCAACAGCCGCGGCGGCGATCGAGCCGCCTACCTGCTCCACGCCATCGAGCAGGAGGCGTATCGCCTGGGCGTCGAGATCCCTTTTTCGGCGACCACGCCCTACATCAATACGATCCCGCTCGACAAGCAGCCGCCCTTCCCCGGCAACCGGGAGATCGAGCGGCGGATCAAGAGCATCATCCGCTGGAACGCGATGGCGATGGTGGTGCGGGCCAACCGCGAAGACAAGAGCATCGGCGGCCACATCTCCACGTTCGCCTCCTCGGCCACGCTCGTCGAAGTGGCGATGAACCACTTCATCCGCGGCCGCAGTGACGACTACTCCGGGGACCAGGTCTATTTTCAGGGCCACGCCTCTCCCGGCATCTACTCCCGCGCCTTTCTCGAGGGGCGGATCACCGAGAAGCAGCTGGAAAACTTCCGCCGCGAGCTGGCCGACGGCGGCGGTCTCTCCAGCTACCCGCATCCCTGGCTGATGCCCGGCTTCTGGGAGTTTCCCACGGTCTCGATGGGGCTCGGGCCGATCATGTCGATCTACCAGGCCCGGTTCAACAAGTACCTGCAGGATCGCGGGATCAAGGACACCAGCCGCCAGCACGTCTGGTGCTTCATCGGTGACGGCGAGACCGACGAGCCCGAGACGCTCGGGGCGATCTCGCTCGCCGCCCGCGAAAAGCTCGACAACCTGGTGTTCGTGATCAACTGCAACCTCCAGCGGCTCGACGGCCCCGTTCGCGGCAACGGCAAGATCATCCAGGAACTCGAGGGCGTGTTCCGCGGCGCCGGCTGGAACGTGGTCAAGGTCATCTGGGGCGACGAGTGGGATCCGCTCCTCGACAAGGACGACGAGGGGCTGCTCGTCAAGCGGATGAACGAGGTGGTCGACGGCCAGTACCAGAAGTACGTGGTCATGCCGGGCGGCTACATCCGCGAGCACTTCTTCGGAGCCGATCCGCAGCTTCTGGAGATGGTGGCCCATCTCTCCGACGAGAAGCTGAAGAAGCTCCGTCGCGGCGGCCACGACCCCGAGAAGGTCTATGCCGCCTACGCCGCGGCGATGAAGTGCCACGGCAAGCCGACGGTGATCATCGCCAAGACGATCAAGGGCTACGGCCTCGGCGAGGTGGGCGAGGGCCGCAACGTCACCCACCAGCAGAAGAAGCTCAACGAGGACGAACTACGGGCGTTTCGCTCCCGGTTCGGGATCCCGATTTCCGACGACGAGGTGGCGAAGGCGCCCTTCTACCGGCCGCCCGAGGATTCGGAGGAGATGCGGTATCTCCGCGAGCGGCGCCAGGCCCTCGGCGGCTACGTGCCGAGCCGGCCGCTCGAGTCGCCGCGGCTCGAGACGCCGAAGCTCGACGACTACCGCTCCTTCATCGAGAAGAGCGCCGGCCGCGAGGTGTCCACGACCACGGGTGTGGTCACGCTGATGGCGTCGCTTCTCAAGGACAAGCACGTGGGCCGCTACATCGTGCCGATCGTGCCCGACGAGTCGCGGACGTTCGGCATGGATCCGCTCTTCAAGCAGTGCGGCATCTACGCGCACACGGGCCAGCTCTACGAGCCGGTCGACTCCGACCAGCTCCTCTACTATCGCGAGGCCAAGGACGGCCAGATCCTCGAGGAAGGGATCACCGAGGCCGGGAGCATGTCGAGCTTCGTCGCCGCGGGCACGGCGTACGCCAGCCACGGCGTGCCGATGATCCCGATGTTCATCTACTACTCCATGTTCGGCTTCCAGCGGATCGGCGACCTGATCTGGGCCGCCTGCGACTGCCGGGCCCGGGGATTTCTCCTCGGCGGCACCGCCGGCCGCACCACGCTCAATGGCGAGGGGCTGCAGCACCAGGACGGTCACAGCCAGTTGTTCGCGATGGCCTATCCGACCGTGAAGGCGTACGACCCGGCGTTCGTCTACGAGGCGACCGTGATCATGCTCGACGGGCTCGAGCGGATGTATGCCAAGGGCGAGGACTGGATCTACTACCTCACCGTCTACAACGAAAACTTCGAGATGCCGTCGATGCCGGCCGGCTGCGAGGAGGGCATCCTCAAGGGGATGTATCGCCTCCACGACGTGGCGGCGAGGAGCAAGCCCGTGGCTGCCGGCCTGCCGCGGGTGAACCTCTTCGGCTCGGGCACGATCCTCCGCGAGGTGATGCGGGCGGCCGACCTCCTCGCCGAGCACTGGGGCGTGGCCAGCAGTGTCTGGAGCGTGACGAGCTGGAAGGAGTTGCGGCGGGAGGCCCAGGAGTGCCGCCGCTGGAACATGCTGCATCCCGAGGCTGCTCCGCGGGTGAGTTACCTCGAGCATCAACTCGGGGGCACCGACGGCGTGTACGTGGCCGCCAGCGACCATGTGCGGGCCGTGCCCGAGCAGCTCGACCCTTGGTTTTCCGGCGGGCTGTTCGTGCTCGGCACCGACGGCTTCGGCCGCAGCGAGCTGCGGCCGAAGCTCCGGCGCCACTTCGAGGTCGATGCCGAATGCATCGCGGTCGGCGCGCTTTCGCGGCTCGCTGCCGCCGGTGCCATCGGCAAGCATGTCGTCGCGGAGGCGATCACCCGTCTCGGTGTCGATCCCGACAAGGTCGACGCCGCGTCGGCCTGATCGGCAGGCCGGGCGTGCCGGCCTCTCCCTGCAAGTTTTTCCCACCAGCCCTTCCCTGAAGCCCCGCGGATCCCATTCATGGCCACCGAGTTCAAGCTGCCCGATCTGGGCGAAAACATCGCCTCGGGCGACGTCGTCACCGTGTTTGTGGCGGAGGGCGACGTGGTCAAGCCCGGCCAGGCGTTGCTCGAAGTCGAGACCGACAAGGCCGTGATCGAGGTGCCCTGTCCGCCGGGGGGCGTGGTGACGAAGGTGCTCGTCAAGAAGGGCGACACCGTGAAGGTGGGCCAGACGCTGGTGGTGCTCGACGCCCCCGGCAGTGCGCCCGCGAAGCCCGCCGCTCCTGCCGCCGCCCCGGCAGCTGCGAAGCCGGCCGCTGCGACGGCCGCTCCCGCCCCCAAGGCAGCGGTCGCCGCGCCGCCCGCACCCGCGCCGGCTCCCGTCGCCGCGGCAGTGGTCGCGGAGCCCCCGGTCGTTGCGGCCACCGCCGCGGTGGAGCCGGCCGGCCCGGCGGTGCGTCGGCTGGCGCGGGAACTCGGTGTCGATCTGGCCCGGGTGAAGGGCTCCGGGCCGGCGGGCCGCATCGTGCGGGAGGACGTCATCGCCGCGGTGCGGCATGCCAGCGCGACTCCGGCGGGGCGTTCGCGGCCGGAGTCGACGTCCACGGAGCGGGACGACTGGGGCCCGATCCGCCGGGAGCAGATGTCGCGGATGCGGAAGACGATCGCCGTCAACATGGTCCGCAGCGTGCAGACCATTCCGCACCTCACCAACTTCGACGACGCTGACGTCACGGAACTCGAGGCCCTGCGGAAGGCGAGCGCGCCTGAATACGCCAAGAACAACCTCAAGCTCACGGCCCTGGCCTTCGTGATCAAGGCGGTGAGCCTCTCGCTGCGGCAGCATCCGGTGGTCAACGCCACCATCGACATGGAGAAGGGCGAGGTCGTCTACAAGGATTACGTGAACATCGGCCTGGCGGTCGACACGCCGCGGGGCCTGGTGGTGCCGGTGCTCCGTGACTGCGATCAGATGTCGATTCCGCAGGTCGCCCAGGCGATCGCCGACACGGCCGAGAAGGCCAAGAGCGCCCAGTACGGCATCGACGATCTTCGCGGCGGCACCTTCACGATCAGCAACCTCGGCGCCGTGGGCGGCGTCTACTCCACGCCCATCATCAACTGGCCTGAGGTTGCTATCCTGCTCCTGGGCCGGTCGCGGAAGATGCCGGTCGTGCACGACGACCGCGTCGAGTCGCGGCTCATGATGCCGCTGTCGCTCTCCTACGACCATCGCATCATCGACGGTGCCGCGGCCGCGCGGTTCCTCAACGAGGTGATCGGCTACCTGGAGAGTCCGGGCCGGCTGCTTCTGGCCATGTGACCACTCCCGATCCCTCCTCATCCCGTGGCGGCGGGCCGGAACCTACCGTGAGCACCATCGACAGCATCGACTCCGCGGGGACCGCGAGCCTCGCGTTCCTCGAAGAACTCTTCGAGCAGTACCAACATGACCCGGCGAGCGTGCCGGCCGATTGGCGGGCCTACTTCGACGGCTTGGCCGCCGCGCCGCCGGCCGTGCCGACGCATGCCGAAGGCAACGGCCACGCGGCTCCCGTCGCGGCCGCAACGAAGCTCGTGACCCCCGATGGCATCGCCACGGCTCATGCCGTGGCCATGGCCAACGGCGAACTGCGGCTGCCGGCAGCGCCGGCGGGGGAGGCGATGCCCCTGCCGCTGCCGCCGGTGGCGACGGGCACCGCCGGCGAGGAGCGGGTGGCCTTCCTCCAGGATCGCGTCGATCAGCTCGTGCGGGCCTACCGCGTCCGCGGCCACCTGATGGCCGAGATCGACCCGCTGGGCCGCCCGCGTCCCGGGCTGCCCGAACTCGACCCCGCCTTTTATCACCTCACCGAGGAGGACATGGACCGGTCCTTCTCGACCGATACGATCGAAGGGCCGCAGTCGATGTCGCTGCGGCAGATCATCAAGCGGCTGCGCAACACGTACTGCCGGTCGATCGGCGTGCAGTTCATGCACATGGACGACCTGCGGGTGCGGCAGTGGCTCCAGGTGCGGATGGAGGGCTGCGAGAACCGGATCCAGCTCGACCGCCGCCAGCAGCTCCGCATCTACCGCCAGATGATGACCGCGGCGGTGTTCGAGGAGTTCATCCAGAAGCGGTTTCTCGGGGCCAAGAGCTTCTCGCTCGAGGGGTCCGAGAGCCTCATTCCGTTGGTCGAGATGGCGATCGAGCGGGCGGCTGCCCAGGAGATCGGCGACTGCGTGCTGGCGATGGCCCACCGTGGCCGGCTCAACGTGCTGGCCAACGTGATGGGCAAGAGTCCGCAGCGGATCTTCCGCGAGTTCGCCGACATGGATCCCGAGCTCCACGTCGGCCGCGGCGACGTGAAGTATCACCTCGGACACTCGACCGACTACAAGGCGGCCAACGGCCGGAGCGTCCACCTCACGCTCTGCTTCAACCCCAGCCACCTGGAGTTCGTGAACCCGGTGGCCATCGGCCGGATGCGGGCCCGGCAGGACCGCGCCGGCGACCAGGCACGGCAGTCGGGGCTGGTGATTCTGATCCACGGCGATGCGGCGTTCGCCGGCGAGGGAATCATCCAGGAGACACTGAACCTTTCGGAACTCGACGCCTACCGCGTGGGCGGCACGCTTCACGTGATCGTCAACAACCAGATCGGGTTCACGACCGGGCCTCGCGAGTCGCGCAGCTGCATGTATGCCACCGACGTGGCCAAGATGCTGCAGATCCCGATCTTTCACGTGAACGGTGAGGACCCCGAGGCGGTGGCCCAGGTGGTGAACCTGGCGATGGATTTCCGCCGGGAGTTCCAGCGGGACGTGGTCATCGACATGTACTGCTTCCGCCGCAGGGGGCACAACGAGGCCGACGAGCCGGCGTTCACGCAGCCGGCCCTCTACCGGGTGATCGAGAAGCGGCCGAGCGTCCACGAGAGCTACCTCGAGAAGCTGCTCAAGCTCGGCGAGGTGACCGCCGACGAGGCCCGGCAGATCGCCGAGCAGCAGCAGACGAAGCTTGCCGCCGACCTCTCCGCCGCCAAGAGCGAGGACTACGTCCACAAGGACGACGTCGGCGGCATGTGGGCCTTCTACATCGGCGGCCGCGAGAAGGACGCGGCGGAAGTCGAGACGGGCGTGCGCCGGGAGGTTCTGGAAAACCTCCTGCTGAGGCTCGTGGCGCTGCCGGACGGATTTCAGCCGCACGCGAAGATCAAAAAGCTGCTGGAAAACCGCGTGCAGATGGCGTCGGGTGCCCAGCCGCTCGACTGGTCGGCGGCCGAGGCCCTGGCGCTCGCCACGCTGGCGACCCAGGGGCTCAAGGTGCGGATCTCGGGGCAGGACAGCCAGCGCGGCACCTTCAGCCACCGTCATGCCGTGATCCACGACGCCGTCACCGACGAGACCTGGTGCCCGCTCGAGCACCTGTCTCCCGACCAGGCGCCGGTGGAGATCTACAACAGCCCGCTCTCGGAGGCGGGCGTACTGGGCTTCGAGTACGGCTACAGCCTCGATTGCCCCGACGGGCTGGTCGCCTGGGAGGCCCAGTTCGGCGACTTCGTGAACGCGGCGCAGGTGGTGATCGACCAGTTCATCGTCAGCGCGGAAGACAAGTGGAACCGGCTGTCGGGCCTCGTGATGCTGCTGCCGCACGGCTTCGAGGGGCAGGGGCCCGAGCACTCGAGCGCCAGGCTGGAGCGGTTCCTCTCGCTCTGCGCCAAGGACAACATCCAGGTGGCGCAGCCCACGACGCCCGCCCAGCTCTTTCACCTGCTGCGGCGGCAGGTGCTGCGGGTCTGGCGGAAGCCGCTGGTGGTGATGACGCCCAAGAGCCTGCTCCGCAACCCGGCCTGCGTCTCCTCGCTCGACGATCTCGTGAAGGGATCGTTTCAGCGGGTGATTCCCGATGCGTCGGGCACGCCCGTCCGCGACATCCGCAGGGTGCTGCTCTGCTCGGGGAAGGTGGCCTACGAGCTCGAGAAGCGGCGGCAGGAACTGGGCCGCCGCGACGTGGCGATCGTCCGGGTGGAACAGCTCTACCCGCTGCCCAGGCAGGCCCTCGAGGACGCGATCGGCGGTTGCGCCCCCGGCACCCCGGTGGTCTGGGTCCAGGAGGAGCCCGAGAACATGGGTGCCTGGCGGTTCGTCCGGATCCACTTCGGCGAGAAGCTCTTCGACCGCTTTCCGTTCTCGGGCGTCTGCCGGCAGAGTGCCGCCAGCCCGGCGACGGGCTCCAAGAAGAGCCACGATCTCGAGCAGAACGAACTGCTCACGGCCGCATTCCACAGTTGACCGAATCCCTTGTGAGGCCGCCGGCACGCGGCGATCAGTCATGCCCATCGAACTGAAGGTTCCCGAGGTTGGCGAGTCGATCACCGAGGTGATGATCGGCGCGTGGAAGAAGCGGGAGGGCGACGCGGTGTCCGCCGACGAAGCCATCGTCGAGATCGAGAGCGA
>JBJTDZ010000142.1:0-14416 GCA_046092585.1 Pirellulales bacterium
AGGTGCAGGTTGTTCAACCTGCACATGCGAGACCGCAGGGTGAACAACCCGCGGCCAGCCTCTTGGAAGCCCAATCGCGTGAGCGATGGGGACCACGCCCACCGTCGCGCAGTCGTACCGCTCACGCGATTACGCTCCCCGGACACGATCCTTGCCCGGTGCCCCTGTAGGTGCAGGTTGTTCAACCTGCACACGCGAGACCGCAGGGTGAACAACCCGCGGCCACATCGGACAAGCCCAATCGCGTGAGCGATGGGGACCACGCCCACCGTCGCGCAGTCGTACCGCTCACGCGATTACGCTCCCCGAACGCGGGCCTCGAGGAGCGCGAATGCCTCGTGCTCGCGCGGGCCGCCGGTCTTCTCGACGAGCACCCGCAGGTCGGCCATGCGGCCGGCCACGTCGGCGGGATCGAGCAGGTGCAGCCGCGTTGTCAGGATGGCGGCCTCCACCACCGCATGGGCCGCCCGGTTGAACCCGAGAAACGGCCGGCCGACGTGGGCGGCCTCCACGCGGGCCTGCATCACCACCCGCTCCCGCGAGGCGTCGGTCCCGGTCACCGCAAACTCCCATGCCTGGCAGGCGTGGGCGAGCACGTGGCCCGCCACACGCTCGGCCGGCCGCGCCGCCGGGGGCTCCTCCAGCCGGCCGGCCACGACCCGGGCGAGCAGCAGCACGTCGTCGGTGACGTGAAACACGCCGGATGGCACCCTCGCGAGGTTCGCGCCGGTGCGGCTCGTGGCGAACGGCTTGAGCACGAGCCGGTTGATTCGGCCGGCATCCCGCTCCACTGGATCGATCCAGGGCCCCATCGCGGCCACGTGCATGCGGCCGTCGGGCTCGGTGGTGGTGACGATGCCTTCGATGATCATCCGTGGACCTGCGGGCAAAATGCGGGCCTCCGCATGATAAACTCATTTTTCTCCGCCGTGCCGTGAGCACCCCGTGACAGCCCCCCGACCCCGCATCCATTTCGTCACCGGCCGGCTCGCCGAGCACTCGCTGCGGCAGGTGCTCGAGAGACTCGCCCCCCGGGTCGGCTTCGAGTGGACGATCCAGGTAATGCCGATCACCGTGGCGGCGCTGATGACGACGCCCTGGATCGCCAAGCGTCTCGACGTGCCCCCGGGCACCACGCGTGTGCAGATCCCCGGCAGCTGCCGCGGACCGCTCGAGGCCTTCGCCGACGTCACGGCCGTGCCGGTCGAACGCGGCCCCGACGACCTCCGGGCACTTGACGAGTTCTTCGGCCAGAAATCCCGTGACCTCTCCGGCTATGGCCGGCACGACATCGAGATCATCGCCGAGATCAACCACGCACCGCGACTGTCGTCGCAGGCCCTGCTCGCAGAGGCCCGGCGGCTCGTGGCGGAGGGGGCCGATCGGATCGACGTGGGCTGCGATCCGGGCGAGCCGTGGGCCGGCGTGGCCGCCGCCGTGCGGATGCTCGTGGGCGAGGGCTTCCGTGTGTCGATCGACAGCTTCGACCCAGCCGAGGTGACCGCGGCCACGCGGGCCGGCGCGAGCCTCGTGCTTTCGGTGAACTCCTCCAACGTGGTCGCCGCCGCCGATTGGGGCTGCGAGGTCGTGGTCGTGCCCGACGTGCCGTCCACCATGGAGGGCTTCGACGCCACGGTGGAGGCGCTCGCCAAGGCCGGTGTGCCCTGCCGGCTCGATCCGGTGCTCGAGCCGATCGGCTTCGGGTTCGCGGAGAGCCTGGGCCGCTACCTCGATGTCCGCCGCCGCCATCCCGGCGCGGAGATGATGATGGGCATCGGCAACCTCACCGAACTCACCGACGTCGATTCGGCGGGGATCAACGTGCTGCTCATCGGCTTCTGCCAGGAGATCGGCATCCGCTCCGTGCTCACCACGGAGGTGATCCACTGGGCCGCCAGCAGCGTGCGGGAGTGCGCCCTGGCCCGGGCGCTCGCCTGGCATGCGGTCACCAACCGCACGCTTCCCAAGCACGTCGAGCCACGGCTGGTGACCCTCCGCTCCGGCAAGCCCCAGGCGCACGGCGCCGAGGCGCTCGACCGGCTCGCCGCCGCGATCCGCGACCCCAACTTCCGGATCTTCGCCGAGGGGGGCGCGATCCACCTGGTGGGCGCGGGGGTGCACCTCGAATCGCGCGACCCCTTCGAACTCTTCGAGCGGCTCGGTGCCGCCGGCCGCACCGACGTCGATCCGAGCCATGCCTTCTACCTCGGCTACGAGATGGCGAAGGCGGCGACGGCCCTGACGCTCGGCAAGGACTACCGGCAGGACCAGGCCCTCGCCTGGGGCCACCTCACGCAGCCCGAGATCGGCCACGGCCCCTCGCGGGCCGCCGCACGCGTGGCCGAGTCGGCGACGCGGCCCGCTTCCGCCTCCGGCGACCCGGCGTGACAATCTCTCCTCTCATGGCCGACATCCCTCCTGCCTCCGGATCGCCCGCGCACCCATGGATCGCCCGCTGGTGGTCGACACCCTCGGGGGCCGTCGTGGCCGAGACGGTCGCCGGCATCGATCCCCTCGCCGTGTTTCGCCACGCCGCCGCGATGCCTCACGCGGTGTTCTTCGACAGCGCCGTGGTCGATCGCGACCCCGCGGCAGACTCCCGCCGCTCGGCGACGACGCCCGAGCCCCTGCGGCTCGGCCGGCACTCGTTCGTCGCCGCCGACCCGATCCACTCCTGGCAGGTGGCGCGGTCGGCCGACTGGCCCGCGACGTCGGCGGCGGTGGCCCGGGCATTCGCCGACATCCACCGGCTGCTGGGCGAGTGCCGGTCTCCCACGATTCCCGGACTGCCGCCGTTCCAAGGGGGCGTGGCCGGGCTGGTGTCCTACGACTGCGGGCTGGCCCGCCTCGGCCTGGAGCCGCCGCCAGCACGCGAGCCGGCCGAGCCGCTGCTCGCGCTGCACGTCTACGACGTCGTCTTCGCCTACGACCACGATGCCGAGCGCGGCTGGCTGATCTCACAGGGCCTGCCCGCCCGCGGCCCGGTGGAGCGAGCCCGTCGGGCCACCGAGCGGCTGCAGACCTTTCTCACGGCAGCGCCGCCGCCACGCACCAGGCCGCCGGTCGCCGCCGTGACGCTGCCCGGCCATCCGCTGCCCGAGCGGCCCGCGATCCGCTCCACCCACGCGCGGGCCGACTACCTGGAGATGGTGCGCGCGGGCATCGAATACGTGCGGGCTGGCGACATCTTCCAGGCCAACCTCGCCCAGCGGTTCGACGTCGCCGCCGACCTCGATCCGGTGTCGGCCTACCTCCGGGCCCGCGCGGTGAACCCCGCCCCGTTCGCCGGGTATCTCGACACCGGCGACGTGCAGGTGGCGAGCATGTCGCCGGAGCGGTTTTTGCAGGTCTGCCGCGGAGTGGTGCGGACCCACCCGATCAAGGGCACGCGGCGGCGGAGCCCGAGCCCCGAGGCCGATCTCTACGCGGGCGACGACCTCGAGGCGAGCGCCAAGGATCGGGCCGAAAACGTGATGATCGTCGATCTCCTGCGCAACGATCTCTCCCGGGTGTGCCTGCCGGGCAGCGTGCGAGTGGAGGCGCTCTGCCGGCTGGAGCGCTATCGCTACGTGCAGCATCTGGTCTCGATCGTGGCCGGCCGGCTGAAGCCGGGGCTCGGCCCGCTCGACGCCTTCGAGGCGGCGATCCCCGGCGGCAGCATCTCGGGGGCCCCGAAGCACCGGGCCTGCGAAATCATCTCCCAGCTCGAGGGCGTGGCCCGCGGCTGCTACTGCGGGTCGCTCGGCTACGTGGGATTCGACGGCACCGCCGACTTCAACCTCCTGATCCGCACGTTCGTGATCGGCCCGGGCACGGTGACATTTTCCGCGGGAGGCGGCATCACGGCGGCGAGCGACCCCGCGGCGGAGCACGCCGAATCGCTCCACAAGGCCGAGGGCATGCTCCGCGTGCTCGATTCGCTGGGGCTCGGCGGAGGCGTCGCATGATCGTCGTGCTCGACAACCGCGACAGCTTCGTGTTCAACCTCGCCCGACACTTCGAACTGCTCGGGGTCGAGGTCGTGGTGGTGCCGAGCCACGGCGTCACCGCGGCCGACGTGCTGCGGCTCGGGCCGGCCGCGATCGTGATCTCCCCCGGCCCGTGCTCGCCGGCCGAGGCTGGCTGCTCAGTCGACATGGTCCGCGCGGCCGCCGGCCGGGTGCCGCTGCTCGGCGTCTGCCTCGGCCACCAGGTGATCGCGGCGGCGCTCGGCGGCGGGGTGGTGCGGGCCACGCGACCCGTGCATGGCCGCACGAGCGAGGTGCTGCACGACGGCGTCAACCTCTTCGCGGGCATTCCCAGCCCGACGAGTGCCGGCCGCTACCACTCGCTGGTGGTCGATCCGGGCGACCTGCCCCCGAGTCTTGCGGTGATCGCCCGCGATGCCGAGGGCACGGTGATGGCGATCGCCGACGAGGACCGGCGGGTGTTCGGCGTGCAGTTCCACCCCGAGAGCATCCTCACGCGGCACGGGTTTCGGTTGCTGGCCAACTTTCTCGAAGCCGCGGGCATCCCCCACCACGCCCGGCTCGTGGCGGCACTCGACGACGACGTGGCCCGGCAGGCGGGCGAACAGGCCCCGGTCGACGACGACCGCGACGAGTGGCCGGTGGTCACGTTCTGAGCCGTCCCCATCGCTCACGCGATTGGGCTTCCTGGTTGTGGCCGCGGGTTGTTCAACCTGCGGTCTGGCATGTGCAGGTTGGACAACCTGCACCTCCAGCGGGTCGGGGTGAACACCGCATCCGGGAAGCGTGACCGCGTAAGCGGTACGACCGTGTTGCGGGTGACGTGGCCCCTCACGCTGCCTGTTCGGGCATCACCGCCTGCTCGCTGCGCGGGCGACGGCCACGCCCTCCGGCGCCGCATCGGCGCGACTCGCCGCCCCTCCCCGCCGCGCCCCACGCACGCAGCCCCGCGAAAAGCCCTATTTTTTCATGCGATCCGCGTCCTTCACCGGCCATGTGTCGGCTCGCGCCTCCGCAATGAGACACGCCTCTTGGCACGGCGTTTGCCCTTATGGCGGTCGACGGAACACCACTGCGGCTGATCGTCACGCCGCCGGTTTTCCGGCACCTCGAAGGTGCCTTTCCTTCACTCCAGTGGATGAGGCGGATCTCATGATGTTCTCTCGCACGATGCGGTGGTGTGGCGCGGCAGCCCTCCTCGCCGCGGTTTTGTTCGGCCCGTTCGATTTCACGTCGCTCGCCTTCGCCGAGGGCGAGAATCCCTCGACCGTCACGGCAGCGGCAATGCCCGCTCCGCCGACCGTCGAGGAGATGGTGCCCAAGCTGTGGGTGGCCGCCGACACCGTCTGGGTGCTCGTCTGCGGCATGCTCGTGTTCTTCATGAACCTTGGCTTCGGCTGCGTCGAGTCGGGCTTCGCCCGCTCCAAGAACTGCGTGAACATTCTCTCGAAGAACTTCATCGTCTTCGCGGCCACGTCGCTGGCCTACTTCCTCTTCGGCTGGGACCTGATGTTCGGGGCCGGTGACGGCGCCTTCATCGGAAACTCCGGCTCGTGGATGGTCGGTGGGGCCGACAACAGTCCCGCCGTGGGCGACAAGTACGCGGGCGTGTATGGATCCATCGCGTGGGCGAGCGTGCCCCTCTGGACGAAGTTTTTCTTTCAGCTCGTGTTCGCCGGAACCGCCGCCACGATCGTGTCGGGGGCCGTCGCCGAGCGGATCAAGTATCACGCCTTCATCATCTTCAGCTTCCTGATGGCTCTCGTGATCTACCCGGTCACCGGCCACTGGATCTGGGGCTTCGGCTACCTCGCCAAGGAGTGGAACTTCTGGGACTTCGCCGGCTGCTCGGCGGTGCACTCCGTGGGCGGCTGGGCGGCCCTCACCGGGGCGATCATCCTCGGCCCCCGCATCGGCAAGTATTCGTCGACCGGCAGGGTGCAGGCCCTGCCCGGCCACAACATGATGGCAGCCTTCATCGGCTGCCTCGTGCTCTGGTTCGGCTGGTTCGGTTTCAACCCGGGTAGCACGTTCGGCGTGGCCGCCGACGGCGGGGCTCTCGCCTCGCAGGTGGCGGTGAACACCAACATGGCCGCCGCGGCGGCCACGGTGACCGCCACGATCACCGCCTGGCTCCTGCTCGGAAAGCCCGACATCGGCATGACGCTCAACGGCTGCCTGGCCGGCCTCGTGGGCATCACGGCGAGCGCGGCGTTCACCTCCATCGGATGCTCGGCCATCATCGGTGCGATCGCGGGTGTGCTGGTGGTGCTGTCGGTGCTGTTCTTCGACCGGATCAAGGTCGACGACCCGGTGGGCGCCACGAGCGTGCACCTGGTGTGCGGCATCTTCGGCACGCTCTGCGTGGGTCTGTTCACCACGAGTGACCTCTCGGGCACCGTGGCAAGCACCCCGATGGGCGCGGCTGCGGTGGGCGGCCCGTACGCGGGCCTCTTCTTCGGCGGCGGCACCAAGCAGCTCGTCGCCCAGCTCGTGGGCGTGCTGATGGTGGGGGCCTACGTGGTGCCCGTCTCGGCGATCTGCTGGCTGATCATCAAGGCGGTCGTCGGCCTCCGGGTCGCCCCGCAGGAGGAGATCGAAGGACTCGACATCGGCGAACACGGCAACGAGGCCTACCACGGCTTCGTGATGGTTCGCACGGAGTAACCGTCCAGAAGGATGCCCCACTGGCGTGGGCGGGCAATCCGCCTCGCTCGCCCACGCCGGGGCATTTTCTCCAACCGCGTCGCGGCCCGCCGGACATCCGGCGGGCCGTGATCATTTGGGGAGGAATCGGCATCGGGAAGCCCGATGGCGTGAGCGATCGGGACCACGCCCGGCGTCACGCAGCCGTACCGCTTACGCGGCTATGCTTCCCGGATGCGAGGTCGCTTGGGAACCGCTGGAGGTGCAGGTTGTTCAACCTGCACATGCCGAACCGCAGGTTGAACAACCCGCGGCCACATCCGGAAGCGGATTCGCGGGCCCCGTTGAACACGGCACTCGTCACGCCCGGCGGAAGCCGCCATTCACGGGCAGGATCTGCCCGGTGACGAAGGCCGCGGCCGGTGACACGAGAAACCGCACGGCGTGGGCCACGTCGTCGGGCGTGCCCCAGCGGCCGAGCATGCTCTCGCGGACGGCCCTTCGCTGCCAGGCCTCGCTGGCATGCTCACCCCAGGCCGTCTTGATCCAGCCGGGGGCCACGCAGTTGACACGGACCTTCGGCCCCAGCGATCGCGCCGCGCTCTTCGTAAAGGCCATCACCGCCCCCTTCGTGGCGGCGAAGAGTTCGCCGCTGTCGCCCTCCATGCCGACGGCCGCCTGGTCCCAGCCGATGGTCACGATCGAGCCGCCCGCATGGGCCGCCATCCAGCGACCGAAGCCCCGCACGAGCGTCATCGTGGCGACCACGTCGACCGCGAGCAGGGCGTCGAGCTTCCGCTGAAAATCCCACGTGGCCGCGGAGCCGGTGAGCACGTCGACGCCGGCCACGAGCACCACGGCGTCGAGGCCGGGCAGCGTGGCCGTGGCCTCGGCCACGAGCCGCTCGGCGGCGCCGGGCTCGGCGAGGTCTGCGAGAAACGTGCCCGCATGCCGCTCGGGACCGAGCGCGGCGGCCACCTCGGCGGCCCCCGAGGCCGACCGGCCGTGCAGGGCCACGTCGCCCCCGGCCGCTGCGAGTTCGATCGCCACCGCGCGGCCAATCCCGCGAGTCGCGCCCGTCACCAGCACCGTCCTGCCCGTGAGCTCGTTCATGCCGTCGCTGCGTCTTTGCGTCTCTGCGCCCATCGATGGACCTTCGCGACGCGCTCTAGCGAATCTGCACCCGGTAGCAGGCGGCCTCTTCGGCGTTCCGCACCAGCAGCCGGTCGCCCGACAGGCAGGGGTTGTTCCACGTCTGGCCGTCGAGCGCCGCCAGCCGTGCGCGAACGGCATGCTTGTCGGGCGTGGCATTCACCAGCACCACCTCGCCCGACTCCGCCTGCACGGCGAGCAGGTCGCCCACCCGCAGCACCTGGCCCTGACCGTAGCGGCCGCCCTTCCAGCGTCGTGTGCCATCGGCCAGCGACACGCATTCCAGGATGCCGTCCGACAGGCCGTAGGCATGGCCGTCGTGGATCACCACGTTGGTGAACTTCGTCTTCAGGGCTCCGGGTTGCGACCAGACCGGCGCGAAGGCCGTCGCCCCGTCTGGGCGGCCGAACACCGCCGCGCCCACGCCGTAGCCCTTCGAGATGAAGACCCGGCCGTCGTCGAGCGCATGGGCCTGCGAGCAGGAGGCGTCGGAGTTGGAGTGTCCGGGCCAATCGAACCGCCAGAGTTCCGCACCGGACTCGGGGTCGTGGCCGGCGACGTTCGACTCGTTGACCGTGAGCACCACGTCGCGGCCGCCCAGCCGCGCGAGCGCAGGCGACACGTAGCTGATCTGCTGGTCACCACCGATCCAGCGCCGCTCGCCGGTGGTGCGGTCGTAGGCGACGAGCGACACCGCGCCACCATCCTGCCGCGGGCCGCCACCGGGCACGATCACGAGCGACGCGGTCACGAGGGGTGACCCCGCCCGCCCCCAGGCCACCGCGGCTGCATGGGCGGCGGCGTCGATGCCGAGGTCATCCAGCACGTTCTTTTTCCAGAGCACGCGGCCGCTGGCCCCGTCGATGGCATGCAGCCAGCCGGTGGCGCCGGCCGTGTGCACGACACCCCCGTCGATCGTGGGCGTGGATCGCGGGCCCACGCCGCCGAGCACCGTTTCGTGCCTGCCAGGAACCGATACCGCCCACTCCACGGCTCCGGTTTCCGCTGACTGGCAGGAGACGATCTCCTCGTCGCCCCGCTGCTCGAGCGTGACGGCATGGTCGCCGCAGACGGCGAAACCGCTCCAGCCGGCCCCGATCGGCCGCCGCCAGAGCGGCTCCGGCGGCCGTGCCTCCCACTCGGAATCGAGCGACACGTCTGCAAGCGAACCGGACCCCGCCGGGCCGAGAAACCGCGGGAAGTCGCGGCGCGTCGCCTCCCACGCGGTGGCGGCGCCGGCCGCGGGGGCGCCGGCCGCAGGCAGCAGTCGATCGCGGGAGGGCGTCCAGCGGAAGGCGAACTCCGGCACGAGGTCGCCCGACACCCGCTCGATGCGGAGCACGAGGCATCCGATGGCGACCGCCGCGAGCAACCCCAGCCCGACCGCCCGCTTGAGCCGGGGGGCATGGCCGCTCTGCAGCAGGAACCAAACGAGCAGGCT
The DNA here is from genome assembly GCA_046092585.1 of Pirellulales bacterium. Lineage (GTDB taxonomy): Bacteria > Planctomycetota > Planctomycetia > Pirellulales > UBA1268 > QWPN01. The sequence goes on from JBJTDZ010000142.1 coordinate 9,208, forward strand.
CATCACCGCCGAGAAGGCGAGAATCAGCGTGATGATGTTGCGGACGGCCGCGTCGACGATCCCGCCCACGAGCGGTTCGAGGAGGCCCTGCCGCACGAGCACGATGGCGGCCACCAGGGAGGCAAACCTCACGATCACGCCGCGGGGCGGCACGAGCGGCCGAATGGCGGGGGCGGGCGTGGCGGAGGCGTTGCGGCGGCGTGGCATGACACACTTTTACTGGAAGAACCGCGAACACGCGACTACACTCTCGCCACCCAACGCTTCTCTCGTCGGCAGGACACGGCATGCGCACGACCAACGCCTCAGAACCGGCCCGGTCGTCGTCCGCGCCGGCAGCGTCCGGGCCGGGGCCTTCGACGGTCGCCGTGCATGCCGGCGAGGCCCGGCAGAAGCCCGGATTCTCGATCACCGATCCGATCTTCGCGTCGAGCACCTACACCTTCCCCGACACGCAGTCGATCATCGACTTCATCGAGGAGGATCAGCCCCGCGAGGAATACGGCCGCTACGGCAACCCCGGCGAGCGGGTCGTGGAGCGGAAACTCGCGGCGCTCGAGGGGGGCGAGTCGGGCGTGCTCTTCGCCAGCGGGATGGCGGCCCTCGTGGGCCTGCTGATGGCCCACGTCAACGCCGGCGACGAGATCGTCTTCTTCGACGAGTGCTACCACCGCAGCCGTGAGTTCTGCCGCCGGCACCTCACGCGGTTCGGCGTCGGCTTCCGCGAGGTGAAAACCTGCGACTACGAGGCCATGGAGGCGGCGATCACGCCGAGGACGAAGTTCCTCGTCAGCGAGTCGCCCACCAACCCGCACCTGAGCGTGGTCGACATCGAGCGGTTCGCCGACATCGGTCGTCGCCGCGGCGTGCGTACGCTGATCGACGCCACGCTCTGCACCCCCTACAACCTCCGCCCGCTGGCCGCCGGCGTCGACTTCGTGCTCCATTCGGCCACGAAGTATCTCGGCGGCCACAACGACCTGCTCGCCGGCGCGGTGATCGGCTCGACCGAGTTGCTCGAGCCCGTCCGCAAGCTCCGCGGCATCATGGGGGGTGTGAGTTCGCCCCACAACGCCTATCTCCTGGAGCGCGGACTGAAGACGTTCGCCCTCCGCATGGAGCGGCACAACGCCAACGGCCTCGCGGTGGCCCGCTTCCTCGAGTCGCACCCGCGGGTCGAGCGGGTGCTCTACCCGGGGCTCGAGAGCCATCCCTTCCATGCCGTGGCCGCCCGCACGATGCGGGGCTGCGGCGGGCTGGTCACCTTCTTCATGAAGGATGCCGACTGGCGGCGCACGGCCGACGTGGTCGACGCCGTGCGCATCCCCCGGATCGGCCCGAGCCTCGGTGGCGTCGAGTCGCTCATCGAGCAGCCGCTCGTGATGAGCTACTGGAGCTACACGCCGGCCGAGCGGGCCGCCTTCCGCATCCCCGACAACATGATCCGCATGGCCTGCGGCATCGAGGATCCGGCCGACCTCGTGGCCGACCTCGCCCAGGCCCTCGACCGCACGTAGCCGCCCGCCCGGCGGCGGGAGGCCTCTCATGCAGTTTCGCACCCGCGCCATCCACGTCGGCCAGGAGCACGACCCGGCCACGGGCGCCATCGTGCCGCCGATCCATCTGGCGAGCACCTTCGTGCAACCCGATGCCACGATGCGGACGGCCTACGACTACGCCCGCACCGGGAGCCCGACGCGGCACGCCTTCGAGGCGACCCTCGCGAATCTCGACGGCGGGGTGCGGGCCCTGGCGTTCGCGTCGGGGATGGCGGCCACGCACTGCGCCGCGCTGCTCGTGTCACCCGGCGACGAGATCGTGACGGGCACCGACATCTACGGCGGCACGTGGCGGCTCTTCAACCGGCTGCTGGCCGAGAAGGGCGTGACCGTCACCGCGGTGAACACCGCCGACGCGGCCGCCGTGGCCCGGGCCGTGGGCCCGCGGACGAAGCTCGTGTGGGTGGAGTCGCCCGGCAACCCGCTGCTCACGATCACCGACATCGCGGCCTGTGCCGCGATCGCCCATGCCGCCGGTGCCCTCCTCGCCTGCGACGCCACGCTGAGCACGCCCGCGATCTCCCGGCCGCTGGAACTCGGTGCCGACATCGTGATGCACTCGGCCACGAAGTCGATCGGCGGCCACAGCGACCTCCTCGGCGGAGCGCTCGTGGTGCGTGACGCGGTGCTCGGTGAGCGGCTGCACTGGCTGCAGAACGCCACCGGCGGCGTGATGGGGCCGCTCGAAGCCTTCCTCTGCGCCCGGGGCCTGAAGACGCTCGAACTCCGCGTGCTGGCCCAGTCGGCCACGGCGCTGCGGCTGGCGGAGTGGCTGGAGGCCCATTCGGCGGTTCGCACGGTGCACTACCCCGGGCTCGCGAGCCACCCAGGCCACGCCCTGGCGATGCGGCAGATGGCGGCCGGCGGCACGGTGCTGAGCTTCGAGGTCGAGGGCTCGGTTGCCGACGCCCGCCGCGTGGTGGAATCGACGAAGCTCTTCCAGCTCGCGGTGAGCCTCGGGGCGGTCGAGTCGCTGATCGAGATTCCGGCGATGATGTCGCACGGCTCGTATGCGCCGGAGGCCCGGCGTGCGGTGGGCATCGCCGATGGCCTGATCCGCCTCTCGGTCGGCCTCGAGGCCTTCGAAGACCTCCGCGACGACCTCGCCGCCGCGCTCGCGCCAGCTTCCTGACCTGGAGGCCCAATGGCGTAAGCCATGGGGACCTCGCCCAACGTCACGCAGTCGTACCGCTCACGCGGTTACGCTTCCCGCCGGACACCAGACCTGGAAGCCCAATGGCGTAAGCCATGGGGACCTCGCCCAACGTCATGCAGTCGTACCGCTCACGCGGTTACGCTTCCCGCCGGACACCACACGAGCGACTCTGGGCAATCTAGGAAAACCCTGCGGATCGCGTGGATTTTGGCGGAAGTTCCGGTCGTGCGGATGCCGATACCGATTCCGATCGCACAGAGTCTGCCGGGCCATCGCCCGGCGGATCACGGAATCGGAGGTCTGGCATGAACACCACCCGTTGCACCACTCACCGGCTCGCCCCCGTGATCGCCGCCCTCGTCGGGACGATCGCAAACACGAGCATGGCCGCGGATGGGCAGCTGAAGTGGACTCCCCACCGCGGCGCCAACGCCACGGGAAGCACGCCCGACACCGGAGCAGTTCCCGCCGCTGCCCCGCAGGCCGCTCCCCGGGGCGACGCGCCTGCCGCGGCTCCGGCTGCGGTCGTCCTGCCGGACGACGTGCCCCGCACCGTCGCCCGTCGGCCGGTGGCGCCGGCCCGGCCCCGCCCCGCTCCGAGCCAGGGTGAGCGATCGCGCACCGGCACTGTCTCGGGCTCGATGCAGCGGGCCCTCGACCCCACCAATCCCAACGGCCTCTTCAGCGAGAGCATGATGCGGACGCCGCAGGGCGACGCCCGTCGGCAGATTCTCGCGCCCGAGGGCAGCCAGGCCGTCGCCATGCAGCGTCGGGCCGCGGCCGTCGAACTGACCGGCGCCGGCAACGATCGCCTCGGCGGCGGACTCGCGCCCCGCTACGCCGCCACCCCGGGCTCCCGGCCCCGGATCGATCGGCTCGCCATGAACACCGACGGCCTGCCCTCCGTGATGGCGCAGAGGGCCCAGGTGGGAGCGCTCGACGACACCGCGGTGCCGGGGCGTGCTCCTGCGACCGGCGCTGCGCCCGATGCCGCACCGCCTGCGATCGAAACCATTCCCACGCCCCCGCCCTCCGCCGCGCCCTCGGCCGCCGACGAACTGCCGCTGAGCATCGACTCCTTCGAGCCGGGCATGGGCATGGAGTCTGGTGCTGAGCCTGGCATGGGCATGGAGGGCATGCCGGCCGACGACGGCTCGATGATGGGCGGCGACGGCGGCCTGCTGATGGGCGACTATCCGGCCCAACTGCACGTGGAATCGTTCTACGACGATCCCTACGCCTGCGAGGACGACGATCCCCTCTGCCACCACAGCGGTCGCTTCTGCGCGTGGCTGCGGCGGTTCGGCAAGCCCTACTACGGCTGGCGTTGGTACCGCGACTTCACGGCAAGCGCCGGTGTCACGGCCTTCACCAACGACACCAACCTCGGCCTCCATGGCAACTACGGCACCAACGAGTATCTCAACTGGGCGATGCCGTTCTGGAATGCCTTCGGTGTCGGCTGGCAACTCGGCTGGAGGGGCACGCAGACCAACTTCCAGCCCGAGACGATCACCGCGAACGGCACGACCTTCGTCAAGAACGCTCGTGACCAGAACTTCGTGACCACGGGCTTCTTCACCCGGGCCTTCGAGGGACGCGGCCTGCAGGGCGGAGCCGTCTACGACTACCTCAGCGACAGCTGGCTCGACAACGCCGACATCGCCCAGGTCCGCGGGGAGATCAGCTATGTCTGGGGCTACCACGAGATCGGCTTCTGGGGCGCCGCCAACATCACCGACCAGATCGGCTTCCTGCGGCCGCGGGGTCGGGTGCAGGGCGTGGCCAGCACCGTCGACCTCTACACCGGCTTCTACCGGCTGCAGTTCGGCGACGCCAACGAGCTCAAGGTCTGGGGCGGCGGCACGGGCGACGGCGAGGGGATCGTGGGCACGCTCCTGCGGGCGCCGCTGGCCAGGTCGTTCGCCATGGAAGGCACCTTCACCTACCTGATCCCCGGCCAGACGCGGTCGATCGACATCACCGATACCGGTGTCACGACCAACTTCTCGCCGGCCGCCTGGAACATCGGCCTCAATCTCGTCTACTACCCGGCCGGTCGGTCGCGGCGGGGTCTGGCGAGCCCCTACCGGCCGCTCTTCGAGGTGGCGGACAACGGCAGCATGATCCGGGAGTTCAGCGTGACGCGGCCGCGGCGGCTCGGAAGCCGGCGGTGGATTGGCACCGAGCGATTCGGCGAGCGAGGCCCAGGGATCGTGCGGGTCGTGGTCGGCCATGAGTCGGGTCCCGTGGAAGGAGTGTGGGCGGCGACGGGAAGCCGTCGTGCAACGCCCCAGAACCCCCGCAGATTACACGAAGCGGCGAAAAAGCGGCAGGAGAGGCCGGCAAACCGCCCGGATTCCGCGGTGGATCACCGCCGCGGCCGCGTCACGCTGAACTCCCGGATCATGCTGCCGTTGTCCGCCACCTCGAAGAGCGGCCGGTAGGGGCTCGCCAGACCCCGCCGCGACCGACCGGCCGGGTAGTAGACGAG
>JBJTDZ010000143.1:0-9947 GCA_046092585.1 Pirellulales bacterium
TCATTGAAGCGCGAGTATCTGGGCCTCGCCGCTTTTGAACTTTCGCTTTCCGCGGCTGAAGAGCCGCGGCCTCATTGAAGCACCGTGAGGATCCACCGCATCCCGTCGGCCCCCTCCTTTCCGCGGCTGAAGAGCCGCGGCCTCATTGAAGCGCGTCGTAACCGCCGGAAGTCTGTCCGACCCTCTGGCTTTCCGCGGCTGAAGAGCCGCGGCCTCATTGAAGCATCACCTTCCGTGTCGGGCCCTGCGGTTCGGGGCCCTCGTAAGCGGCAGTAGGCAGGTAGCCGGCGGCCTTTGCTTGAGACTGCCGTACCACTTACGTGGTTACGCTTCCTGCTCCGGGAATCTTAATGGGTTGAGTTGCGGGGGCTTCGCCCGTCGTTCCGCTGTCGTACCGCTGACGCGGTGACGCTTCCTCCGTCAGGGACGCCCGATCGCGTGAGCGATGGGGACAGGGCGACGCCCCTCCTGGAGACAACTCGCACCGTCCCGGAGCCGGTCGGTCACGCGCCGAACTTCTTCAGCTCGGCGATCCCGCCTTCCATCGTGAGCTGCGAGAGCGGGGTGCCCTCGGCGACGGGCGTGACGCCGTCGCGGCGGGTGAGCGTGAGCTTCGTCTGCCCCCGCATGTGCTGCTCGAGTTCCTTCTGCAAGGCCTTCTGGCGGTCTTCCGGGAGCTTCGTGAAGGCCTCGCGGCCCCGGCACTTCGGGAAGGCACGGCAGCCGAGCCACGGGCCCCGCTTGCCGTCGCGAAGATTCATGAGATCGCCGCACTTCGGGCAGGCGATGTCGGTGACGAGCGGCGGCGGCGAGGGAAACTTGAGGTTGCCCTTGCGGTCGAGGTTGAGGATGAACGAAGGCGGCTCGGTCGGCGCGTCGGCCGCCTTCTTGCCCCGCGGCTTCGGCGGCCGAGGCTTGTCTTCCACGAGGAAGTCGCCGAAGCGGCCCGTGCGCTTCACCATCGGCACGCCTGCGGGCGAGAGCAGGTCGATCTGCTCGGGGAGCAGGGGCCGCCGCTGGCGGTCGACCGGCATCGCGAAGGTGCAGGCCGGCCGCTCCTTGGGCTTGGCCTTCTTCTTCGCCTTCGTGGCCTTTCCTTTCGTGGCAGCGACGGGCGCCGGCTCCTCGATGATCTTCTCGTTGTAGCCCGAGCAGGAGAGAAACTCCCCCTTGCCGCCGAGGCGGTACTCCAGCCGCCGCCCGCACTCGGGGCAGGCGTAGGGGGAGGGGTCGGCCTTGGCCTTCTCGTGCTCCTGCTCGAGCGCCTCGCCCAGCTTCGGCTCGAGCTCGGCGTGGAACTCGTGGAGCATGTCGGTCCAGCTCTTCGTGCCCTGGGCCACCTGGTCGAGTTCCCGCTCGATCTCGCGGGTGTAGCCGATCTCGATGAACTGGTCGCGGAATCCCCGCTTGAGGAAGCGTGTCACCGCCTCGCCGATCGCGGTGGCGTGGAAGCGGCGATCCTGCTGCACGACGTAGCCGCGGTTCTCGATCACGTTGATGATGCTGGCGTAGGTCGACGGCCGGCCGATCCCCTCCTCCTCGAGCTTCTTCACGAGCGAGGCTTCGGTGTATCGGGGGGGTGGAGCCTGGAACTTCTGCCGAGGCTCGATCTCGAAGGGCGCGAGCACCGCCCCCTTCTCGAAGTCGGGGAGCACCTGGTCGCCGTCGTCGTTGGGCGTGCCGGAGATCCGGTAGAACCCGTCGAACCGGAGGACGCGGCCGTTGGCCTTGAAGACGGCCCCGGTGTCGCGGTCGCTCCGCCGCATGCGGACGCTCGTCGAATCCCATTCGGCGTCGGTCGACTGGCAGCCCACGAAGCACTGCCAGATCAGCCGGTAGAGCTTGAGCTGCTCCTCGGTGAGCGCGGCGGCGATGAGATCGGGTTCGCGGAAGGCGTCGGTCGGCCGGATCGCCTCGTGGGCCTCCTGGGCGCTCTCGTTGGAGCTGGAATAGGAGCGGGGCTTCTCCGGCACGTAGGCCGCGCCGTGGCGCTGGTCGAGATACCGTCGGGCCATCTCGATCGCCTCGCGGGAGAGGTTGGTCGAGTCGGTTCGCATGTAGGTGATCAGGCCCACGCGGCCCTCGTCGGGCAGGTCGATGCCCTCGTAGAGTTGCTGGGCGATCCGCATCGTGCGGTCGGTCGACATGCCGAGTTTGCTCGACGCCGCCTGCTGCAGCGTGCTGGTGATGAACGGGGGATAGGGCCGCGACCTCGTGCGGGTGACGTCGATCGACTCCACCGCATAGCGGGCCGCCGGATCGGGGCGGCCCACGAGCCGCACGACGTTGCGGCCCCGGCCCTTGCCCGCTTCATCGGTCTCCCGCGTCACGCGGATGTCGAGCAGGCCGGCTGCCGTGGCGGCTGCCTCGACCGTGCCGGCGAGGTCGGTGGTCGACGTGTTCTCGGCCTCGATCTTCAGCGGTTTCCCGCCGACCTCGACGAGGTCGCAGGAGAGCGAGCGGCGCTCGGCCAGCCAGGCCATGCGGTCGCGGACGAACGGCGGCCGGCCACGCTCGTCGCGGCGGGCCATGAAGGCCGTCCAGGCGTCGTGCAGCGCGGCCGCGGCGACGACATCGAACGTCATCAGGCCGGAGATCTCCCACGACTCGGCCGGCGTGAAGGCCCGGATCTCCTGCTCCCGCTCGACGATGATCCGGGTCGCCACGCTCTGCACCCGCCCGGCCGACAGGCCCCCCGCCACCTTCTTCCAGAGGATCGGCGACACCTGGTAGCCCACGATCCGGTCGACGATCCGCCGGGCCTGCTGCGCCTCGACGCGGGGCATGTTGATGGCCCGGGGGGACTGAAAGGCCCGCTGCACCTCCGACTTGGTGATCGCGTCGAACGTCACCCGCTTGGCCGACAGCGGGTCGACGTCCAGGACCTGCGTCAGGTGCCAGGCGATCGCCTCCCCCTCGCGGTCCAAGTCGGTCGCGAACCAGATGTCGCGGGCCCCCTTGGCCAGCCGCCGCAGTTCCGAGACGGTTTTCGCCTTGTCGTCGTCGATCTCGTAGGTGGGGGCGAAGTCGTGGTCGAGGTCGACGCCCGGCACCGGCTGCTTCGAGCCCTTGGGAGACTTGCTCGGCAGGTCACGGATGTGACCGATCGAGGCCTTCACCACGAACCCCGGCCCGAGGTACTTCTCGATCGTCTTGGCCTTGGCGGGGCTTTCCACGATCACCAGTTCGTAATCGCCCTTGGGAACGGCCGGCCCGCGGGGGCTCTCGGAGGCCTTTGGGCGGGCTCCGCGGCGCGGCGACGACGTTCGCGTAGATGTCTTCTTGGCCATGGGTGCCGGGAACCTGGAGGGGAGGGAGCCGGGGGGCAAAGTGGCCACGTCGGGATTGGCGCAGGAGGCCCCGGCGCTACAATCTGCGACCTGCCTGCCGCCCGATCCGCGGCCAGACAGCGTTACCCTCCTCGCTCTTTCCTTGTCAAGCCTCGGCGGTTTTGCCGTCGGGCCAACAGCCACAGGCGGTGCCATGGCCGGCTCTTTCGGAATCTTTCGCCAGTACGAGAAGGCGGCGCTGGCCGGGCTGGCCATCATGGCGATGCTCGCCTTCTTCGTGCTCCCGCCGTTCCTCCAGTTCGGGGCGGGGGCGGGCGGGGCCGACCCGCTCGTGGTCGAGTGGACGGGGGGAGGCCTGCGGGAGAGCGGGCTGCAGCGGGCCGTGATCATGCGGAAGGCCATGAACCAGTTCCTGGTCGAGACCATGGCCGCCGCCGGTCAGGATCCCTCGCGGATGCGGCTGGCCGACGACGAGAAGGACGTGGTCGACACGCTGCTGCTCGCCCGGGAGGCCGAGGCCAACGGCATCGTCGTGAGCAACGCCGCGATCAACCAGTTTCTCTCCGAGTGGACCAACGACCTGGTGCGGCCCGAGCAGTTCGACGAGATCGTGGGCCGGATCGGCGGCCGGGTCGGCATCTCGCAGCAGGACGTGTTCGATGCCCTGCGGACCGTGCTCATGGCCCGCCGCATGGAGGCCCTGCTCCTCGGTGGCGTGGGCTTCGAGGGTACGCCCCCCGGCGTGCGCTGGGACTACTTCCGTCGGCTGGAGCAGGGCGCGACGATCGAGGCGGTGCCGGTCGTGGTCGAGACGTTCGTGGACAAGCTGCCGGAGCCGGCTGAGGCGGCGCTGCGGTCGATGTACGACCGTGCGAAGGACGAGCTCCCGGTCGCCCGCAGCCCCGACCCGGGTTTCCGGCAGCCGCATCGCGTCCGCTACGACTCCCTCGTCGCCAAGGCCGGCGTGTTTCGCGACGAGGAGTCGAGGAAGATCACGGACGAGCAGATCAAGGCCTTCTACGAGGAGCGGAAGGCGGCCCTCTACAAGGTGAAGCCGGCGGAGGCCAACGCGGCAGCCGACACGCAGGAAGCCAAGCCAGAAGCGAAGCCCGAAGCCAAACCTGAAGCGAAGTCCGAGGACACGCCCGAAGCGAAGCCCGAAGACCAGCCAGAAACGAAGCCCGAAGACCAGCCAGAAGCGAAGGAAGGTGCTGCGGCCGGTGCCTCGCCGTTTCGGCTCGCGTCGTTCCAGTCGCCGGAGGAGGCCGCGGCCGCGGCTGGCACGAATGGCGAGGCGAAGGCCGAGGCTCCGAAGCCGGAATCCCCCGCGCCCGCAGCGGACGCAGGCGGGGACAAGGCCGCCACGCCGGAGTTCGAACCGCTCGACAAGGTGCAGGACGACATCCGCAAGCGACTGACCGACGAGGCGGTGGAGAAACGCATCGCCGCGGTGTTCGAGGCGGTGAAGACCGACGTCTCCAAGTACGGTGAGTCTCTGGCCCTCTGGCAGGTCGCCGGGGACGGGGCCGGACCGGCGCCGACGGCGCCCGACGTGAAGAAGATCGCGGAGACCCAGGGGCTCGAGGGGAACCGTTCGGATCTGGTGAACGCCTCGCAGGCCTTTGCGGCCGGCGGGATCGGCGGCAGCTTCGAGTTCGCGCTCTCCCGCGAGTTTGGCATGCGGCAGCAGCGCTGGATCGACATGATCTTCGGCCCGGGCGCGCCGTTGCTGCGGGCGGTCACCTCCCGCGACGTCGACGGCAATCGCTACCTCTCCTGGAAGACCGAGGACCAGCCGGAGTTCACCCCGTCGTTCCAGTCGGCCCGCGAGGACGTGCTGCGGGCCTGGCGAATCGTCGAGGCTCGGCCGCTCGCGAAGAAGGCGGCCGAGGAGCTGGCGGCCGCGGCCACCGGCGACACCACCCTCGAGGCGGTCGCCGCGGCGCGGGGGGGGCTCGAGGTCGAAAAGGTCGGGCCGTTCACGTGGCTCACGCGGGGCACGGCGCCGTTCGGCTCGGCGCCGGAGCTCTCGCGGCCCGAGGGCCTGGCGATGCCGGGCGAGGAACTGATGCAGGCCGTGTTCGCCCTCGAGCCGGGGCAGTCGACCGTGGCCTTCAACGAGCCGCAGACGGTCTGCTACGCGATCAGGCTCGTCGCGCTCGAGCCGGCGGAGCCGCAGCTTCGCGACCTGTTCCTGGCCGCCTCGCGGGATCCCCGCCGGCTCGCCACGGTGGCGGAGGGCGACACCCGCGGCGCGTACGATCGCTGGATGGCCTCGATCGAGGAGCGAAACGGCGTGTCGTGGAAGCGGGAGCCCCGCGGCCCCGAGCTCCAGTAGCCGACGAGTCAAGCTGCCGGTTGAGCCGCACTTCGATAGCATCCCACGTCAGTGGTGCCGCAGCCGTACCGCTGACGCGGTTACGCTTCCTGCATCTGGAAGCCCAATCGCGTAAGCGATGGGGACATCCTGTGCTTTCGAGCAGCACGATCCGCGTCAGCGGCGGGGCTTGAGCACGACGGTGGCCAGCGGAGGTAGCGTGAGCGTGAGCGAGTGCTCGCGTCCATGGTGCGGCCGTGGCTCCGCCTCGATCGCGCCCCCGTTGCCGAGATTGCCGCCGCCATACCAGGCGGAGTCGCCGTTGAAGATCTCGTCGTAGATCCCGCCGTGCGGCACGCCGAGGCGGTAGTTCTCCCGCGGCACCGGCGTGAAGTTGCAGCAGACGATCGTGAAGTCGGCCGGATCGGCGGCGCGGCGGGCGAAGGCCAGCACGCTGTCCTGCCAGTTGTGGCAGTCGATCCACTCGAAGCCGCGGCCGTCGACGTCGAGCTCGTGCAGCGATTTCTCGCGACGGACGAGCCGGTTGAGGTCGGCCACGGCCCGGGCCAGGCCGACGTGCTTCTCCCACTGGCAGAGGTGCCACTGCAGGCTCTCGTCGAAGTTCCACTCGGCCCACTGCCCGAACTCGCCCCCCATGAAGAGCAGCTTCTTGCCGGGATGGCACCACATGTAGCCGTAGAGCAGCCGCAGGTTGGCGAACTTCTGCCAGTCGTCGCCGGGCATCTGGCCGAGCAGCGATCCCTTGCCGTGCACGACCTCGTCGTGCGACAGCGGAAGCACGAAGTTCTCGTGAAAGGCGTAGATCAGGCTGAAGGTGAGCTCGTCGTGGTGGTACTTGCGGTGCACCGGATCGTGCCTCATGTACCGCAGCGTGTCGTTCATCCAGCCCATGTTCCACTTGAGGCTGAAGCCGAGGCCTCCCACGTAGGTCGGCCGCGACACGCCGGGCCACGCGGTCGACTCCTCGGCGATCGTGAGCGTGCCCGGAAACCGGCCGTGCACCTCGATGTTGAACTGCTTGAGGAACTCGATCGCCTCGAGGTTCTCCCGACCGCCGAAGCAGTTGGGCTCCCATTCCCCCTCGTTGCGGCTGTAGTCGAGGTAGAGCATGGAGGCCACGGCGTCGACCCGCAGGCCGTCGACGTGGTAGCGGTCGAGCCAGAAGAGGCCGCTCGAGATCAGGTAATTGGCCACCTCGTTCCGGCCGTAGTTGAAGATCAGCGTGCCCCAGTCCGGGTGCTCCCCCTTCCGCGGGTCGTCGTGTTCGTAGAGGGCGGTGCCGTCGAATCGCCGCAGCCCGTGGGCGTCCTTGGGGAAGTGGGCGGGCACCCAGTCGATGATCACGCCGATGCCCGCGCGGTGGAAGGCGTCGATGAGCGACATGAGCGCCTGTGGCGGCCCGAACCGGGCGGTGGCCGCGAACAACCCGATCGTCTGGTAGCCCCAACTCGCCGAGAGCGGGTGTTCGGTGGGCGGCAGAAACTCCACGTGGGTGAACCCCATCTCCGCCACGTAGGGCACGAGCTCGCGCTCGAGATCGGCGTAGGAGAGCCAGCGTTTCGGGTCGTCGCCCGGCCGCCGCCAGCTTCCGAGGTGGACCTCGTAGACCGACATCGGGGCGGTGAGGGCGTTGCGCGCGGCGCGGGTCGCCATCCACTCCTCGTCGTGCCAGCGGTAGGAGCCGAGATCGATCACCTGCGACGCGGTGCGGGGAGGCGCCTCCGCGCCGAAGCCGTAGGGGTCGCAGCGGTCGGCATGCCCGCCGAGGGCGTGGATGCGATACTTGTAGAGCGTGCCCGCGGCGAGTCCGGGCACGAACAACTCCCAGACGCCCGACGGAATCCGCTTGTGCATCCGGTGGGCCGCGCCCTCCCAGCCGTTGAAGTCGCCGACCACCGACACGGCGTCGGCGTTCGGCGCCCAGACCGCGAAGTTGACCCCGTGGACACCGTCGTGCGTTTCGAGCTGGGCCCCGAGCTTCTCGTAGCTCGGCCAGAACCGGCCCTCGCCGAACAGGTGCAGGTCGTAGTCGGTGAGCATGGGCGGGAGGAGTGCGGGGGCGGACGAGGCTCCTACAATCGTGCCACACGGCAGGGCTTCACGCGACGACAATGCAGCCCGGGTGGCGGCCTTTCGGCTGCCGATCGTGACGGATGCGAGGCTGGAGGCCGGTGATGATGGGGTACGAACGCTTTTCCCCGGTGGCACGGGTGATCGAGATCGCCGGCGAGCGTCTGACCGTCTGGCAGCCCCCCGACCTCGACGCCCTGATCGACGTGGAGGCCTTCGAACGGGACGAACGGATTCCCTACTGGGCCAACGTCTGGGAGTCGGCGATCGTGCTGGCAGAGGATCTCGCCGCCGAGGATCCCCGCGGCCGTAGCCTGCTGGAACTCGGCTGTGGCCTCGCCCTGCCGGCGATCGTGGCCTCCCGCCGCGGCTTTCGGGTCGTGGCGAGCGACTACGAGGAGGATGCCCTCGAAGGCGTGCGCTACAACGCCGATCGGAACGGCGCCGCCACGCTGGCCACGCTGCTCCTCGACTGGCGGCGTCTTCCGGACGACCTGCCGACGTTCGACTTCGTCGTTGCGGCCGACGTGCTCTACGAGAAGCACCACGCCGAGGCCCTCGCGGCCGTCGTGGCCCGCACGCTCGCGCCGCACGGGGTGGCGCTCGTGGCCGACCCGGGCCGTGCCAGGGCCGTCAACTTCGAGCCGGCAGTCCGGTCCGCCGGGCTGGGCGTGGTGAAGCAGCCGAGCCGCCGCCCCTGCGGCGTGGCCGACGGCCCGGCGATCGACGTCTACCGCGTCACCCACCCGGCGTGAGCTTCGCGGCTGCGTCGGCGTCGAGCCCGCCCTCGCCCCCCGCGGCCCCGGGTGGCGTGCCACCCGAGGGCTGCGGGGCGGACGGATGGGCCTCAGGCGACCAGCTTCACCGCGGGCTGCTCCCCGGTGATGCCGATCACGAACTCCTCGAAGATCTTCACGTCGAGCGCCGAGGCCGTCTCGGCCTCGGGGTGGAACTGCACGCCGATCGCCGTCCAGTTCTCGACGGCGCTTTCGATCGCCTCGACGACGCCGTCCGGCGCCCGGGCGGTCACCCGGAAGCTCGATGCCACGTCGTCGATCGCCATGTGGTGCATGCTGTTGACGCGGATTTCGCCGTCGCCGTAGACCCGCTCCATCGCGGAGCCCGGCTCCACGAGCAGGGCATGCCGGTGGGCCAGATCGGTCGGATCCTTGTGGGGGATCGCCTTGGGGAGATCCTCGGGAATGTGCAGGAAGAGCGTGCCCCCCTCGGTCACGTTGAGCAGCTGCATGCCGCTGCCGATCGCGAGCACCGGCATGTGCCGGGCGCAGATGTGCTTGGCGAGCATGCGGTCGAAGTCCTCGCGCCGCGTGTCCATCGGGCGGACCGCCGGGTGGGGCATGTAGCCGTCGCGCCGCGGATCGAGGTCGGCTCCGCCCACCATCACCACGCCGTCGAGCAGGTCGAGCAGGCGGACGACGTCGTCCTCGTCGGCCAGCGGCGGCAGGATCACGGGGATCCCCCCGGCGGCGGTGATGCCGTCGTAGTAGCCGGCGGCGACGAACGAGAGCGCGGCGTGCTCCTTGCGGGTCGAGCGGTAGTCGGTGTTGATGCCGATGAGGGGCTTGGCTGCCATGGGAACGGGATCCTCCTTGAATGTCAGGCCGGCGTCCGTGCCGGCTTGGGGGCGAACGTATCGACCGCAAGGCCATCCGCAAGGATTTTTTCGATTTTGTGGTGCTGGCGCGGCCGCCACCACAAGATCGAGTGCTAGCACGCCCGGTGCTAGCATCGCGAGGGCCGCGACTCTGGCGGTCGGGCGGGCCTTCCTGTCAGGGGAAGCCCAATCGCGTCAGCGATGGGGACGGGGCGGCTTGGATGACACCCTGGGCGTTTTCAAGCGTCATAGGAAGCCCAATCGCGTCAGCGATGGGGAATCTGGCTGCGGTGACCGTGAGGGTGGGGTCGGGGTTGCCCGTGTCCTCTCGCTGGACGTTCCCGCAGGTCGGGGTTGCCCGTGCCCTCTCGCTGGACGTTCCCGCAGGTCGGGGTTGCCCGTGCCCTCTCGCTGGACGTTCGCCTCGGCCTTCCGGGCCGAGGCTCTCTGCACGTCCGCTGCGCTTCGCCATCCTGGCTCCGCTTGCTTCCGTAGCCCGCTCGAGGGCACGGGCAACCCCGACCTGCGGGAACGTCCAGCGAGAGGGCACGGGCAACCCCGACCTGCGGGAACGTCCAGCGAGAGGACACGGGCAACCCCGACCCCACCCTCACGGTCACCGCAGCCAGATTCC
>JBJTDZ010000144.1:0-5964 GCA_046092585.1 Pirellulales bacterium
CAGCAACAGGAGATAACGAGGCTCGGGGGTCGGCGAACGCTCGAGGAGCCTTGGGCGTATCCTCGCCCCGGCGACGAGACTTTTGCCGCCCCCGAGCCGACCGTAGCCAGAGGATGAATGCGAAGTAGCATGGCGGCATGATGAACGGCGGAGTTCCCACGCACTGGCGACTGCGAACGCGCAGCCTCGAACTGCCGCATCCCGGAGGGCGGCTCCGACGGCCGCTCGTGATGGGGATCGTCAACGTCACGCCCGATTCGTTTTCCGACGGTGGGCGGCATGCGGGCGTGGAGGCGGCGGTGGCCCACGGGCTCGCGCTCGTCGCCGAGGGTGCCGACATCCTCGACGTGGGCGGCGAGAGCACCCGGCCCTTTTCCGAGCCGGTCGCCGAGGCCGAGGAGCTGCGGCGCACCGCCGAGGTGGTCCGCCGACTGGCCGCCGAAAGCGGCGTACCCGTGTCGATCGACACGTCGAAGGCGACCGTCGCCGAGCGGGCCGTCGACCTCGGGGCCGAGATCATCAACGATGTCACCGGTCTCGAGGGCGATCCTCGCATGGTGGCCGTCGCCCGTGACTCCGGCGCCGCCGTCTGCGCCATGCACATGCGGGGCACGCCGCAGACGATGCAGCTCGACCCACGGTACGACGATGTGGTCGGCGAGATTCATGCCTACCTCGCCGCGCGGCGAGATGCACTCCTCGCGGCCGGATTGCCGCTCGAGAAGCTCTGCCTCGATCCGGGGATCGGCTTCGGCAAGACCCACGAGCACAATCTCGTGCTCATGCAGAATGCCTCCCGGTTCCTCGACCTCGGCGTTCCCGTCCTCGTGGGCCATTCCCGCAAGGGCTTCATCGGCAAGGTGCTCGAGCGGGCACTCGGCCGACCGGCCACCGAGGCCGAGCGGGATGGCGGCACGGCAGGAGCCGCGTGCGTGCTGGCCGCTCAAGGCATTCAGATCGTGCGGGTGCACGCCGTGGGGCTCGTCAGGTCGGCCCTCGAACTCGCCGCCGCCTGCGGCTGATCGGCACGGTGGCCCCAAAGCTACGGCGCCGACGCGAGGCTGCTGGAACGGTAGGATGCTTGTTTTCTTGCCTTCCTCATCTGCACATCGCTCATACCTCATGACCACGACCGCTCCCTCGCTTCACGCCCACTGCCGGGCGATCGCCGAACGTGCCCGCCGAGCCGCCATCGACCTGGCCGACGTGCCCGGTGATCGTCGGGCTGCCTGCCTCAGGGCTGCGGCCGCACGAATCCGTGCCGACGCCGCGGCGATTCTGGAGGCCAACGCCGCCGACGTGGCGGCGGCCCCGGGCTACGGGCTCACGCCCGCCCAGATCGATCGTCTGCTGCTCGATGCGAAGCGGGTGGAGGCGATCGCCGCGGGCGTGGAGGCGGTGGCCGACCAGCCCGATCCCGTCGGCGAAGTGATCGAAGAAACCACCAGGCCGAATGGCCTCGTCGTGCGGAAGGTCCGCGTGCCGCTCGGTGTGGTGTTTTTCGTGTACGAGAGCCGGCCGAATGTCACTGCCGACGCCGCCGCCGTGGCGCTCGCCTCGGGCAACGCGATCATTCTCCGCGGCGGCAAGGAGGCAGCCCATTCAAGCCGTCGGATCGTGGAGAGCGTGCGGGCTGCGATCGCCGACGCCGGCCTGCCAGTCGATGCGGTGCAGCTCGTCGATGTCGCGGACCGGGAGGCCGTGGGGGCGTTTCTGGCACTCGACGACCTGATCGACATCGCGATCCCGCGCGGCGGCGAAGCCCTCATTCGGCGGGTCTGCTCCGAGGCCCGCATGCCCGTGCTCAAGCACTTCACCGGCAACTGCCACGTGTATGTCGACCGCGCCGCCGACCTCGACATGGCCGAATCGATCACGATCAACGCCAAGTGCCAGCGGATGGGCGTCTGCAACGCCGCCGAGTCGCTGCTGGTGCACCGCGACGTCGCCGCGGCCTTCCTGCCGCGGATCGCGGCGGCCCTCGCCGCGCGGGGCGTGGAGATCGTGGGCGACGAGGCCACGCGGCGGCTCGTGCCCGCCGCAGGCGCGGCGACCGACGCCGACTGGGGCACCGAGTATCTCGGGCCGAAGATCTCGGTGGCGGTGGTCGACTCGCTCGACGCGGCCATCGAGCATGTCAACCGCCACGGCTCCCGCCATACCGACGCGATCGTGACTGCCGACCCCGAAGCCGCCCGGCGGTTCGCCGCGCGGGTCGACACCGCCTGCGCCATGATCAACGCCAGCACGCGATTCAACGACGGCGGCGAGATGGGCCTGGGGGCGGAGATCGGCATCTCGACCGACAAGCTCCACGCCCGTGGCCCCTGCGGCACCCGCGAACTCACGACCTACAAATACGTCGTGACCGGCGGCGGTCACGTCCGCACATGAAGACGCTCCTCCCTGCCTGCCTGCTCGTGCTCGCCTCCACCGCCCTCGCGGAGCCCGCTTCGCCGATGCCCGACGACCCGCACCTCTGGCTGGAGGAGATCTCCGGCTCGCGTCAGCTGGACTGGGTCCGTTCGCGCAACGAGGAGTGCCGTGCGGCGCTCGCCACCACCGACGCCTTCACGGCCCTCGAGACCCGGATCCTCTCGATCCTCGACTCGAAGGACCGGATCCCGATGACGACGAAGATCGGCGACCGCTTCTACAACTTCTGGCGCGACGCCGCCAACCCGAAGGGCATTTGGCGGCGAACCACCCTCGACGACTACCGCCGGGCCGAGCCCGCGTGGGAGACGGTGATCGATGTCGATGCCCTCGCAAAGGCGGAGCAGGAAAACTGGGTCTGGCACGGGGCGACCGTGCTGGAGCCCACCGGGCGGCGCTGCCTCGTCTCGCTGTCTCGAGGTGGGGCCGACGCCGACGTTGTCCGCGAGTTCGACCTCACGACGAAGGCCTTCGTCGCGGACGGGTTCACGCTGCCGGAGGCGAAGAGCCGCGTGGCCTGGCGGGATCGGGACAGCCTGTTCGTGGCCACCGATTTCGGCCCGGGGTCGCTGACCGCGTCGGGGTATCCGCGGATCGTGCGCGAGTGGACACGCGGCGGCCCGCTGGCGGAGGCCGCCACGGTCTTCGAGGGGCGACCCGACGACATGTCCGTCGGGGCCTATCGCGACCTGACGCCGGGATTCGAGCGTGATTTCGTCTCCCGGCAGATCACGTTCTGGACCAACGAACTGTTCCTCCGACGCGGCGATGAGCTCGTGAAGATCGCCAAGCCCGACGACGCCAACGCTGCCGTCCACCGCGAGTGGCTGCTGATCGAACTGCGGTCGCCCTGGACCGTCGGGGAACAAACGCATCCGGCCGGGGCTCTGCTCGCCGTCGACTTCGAGGCCTTTCTCTCGGGGAGTTTCACCCTGCACGTGCTGTTCGAGCCGACCGAGCGCTCGTCGCTGGTCGCCTGGGCCGGCACGAGAAACCACCTCCTGCTGACGACGCTCGACAACGTCCGCAGCCGAGTGGCGGTGCTGACCTTCGCCGATGGCACATGGCGGAGCGAACCGCTGGCGGGCGTCCCCGAGTGTGGCACGGCCACGGCGACGCCCGTCGACGAGATGGAAGCGGACGACTACTGGCTCGTGACGTCGAGCCCGATCGAGCCCTCGACGCTCTCGCTCGGGTCGGCGGCCACGCCGCAGGTGCCGCCGGAGAAACTCAAGCACACGCCCGCGTTCTTCGATGCGTCCGAGATGTCTGTCCAGCAGTTCGAGGCCGTCTCGAAGGACGGCACCCGGATTCCCTACTTCCAAATTGCGAAGGGCTTTCGACCGTGCGGCCACAAGCCCACGCTCCTCTACGGCTACGGCGGCTTCGAGATCCCGCTCGTGCCCGGCTACAACCCCGTTGTCGGGGCGGCCTGGCTGGAGCAGGGCCATGCCTACGTGATCGCCAACATCCGCGGCGGCGGCGAGTTCGGCCCGCGGTGGCACCAGGCTGCCCTCAAGGCGAACCGGCACCGCGCCTACGAGGATTTTGCGGCCGTGGCGGAGGATCTCACGAAGCGGCTGGTCACGTCGCCGGAGCACCTCGGGATCATGGGCGGCAGCAACGGCGGCCTGCTCGTGGGCACCATGTACACGAGCCGGCCCGAACTCTTCGGGGCCGTGGTCTGCCAGGTGCCGCTGCTCGACATGCGGCGTTTCAACAGGCTGCTGGCCGGCGCCAGTTGGGTGGGCGAATACGGCGACCCGGACAAGCCCGAGGAGTGGGCCTTTCTCCGTGGCTACTCGCCCTATCACAACGTGGCCAAGGATCGCCGCTCTCCGCCGATCCTGATCACGACCTCGACCCGGGACGACCGGGTGCATCCGGGCCACGCCCGGAAGATGGCGGCACGGCTGCGAGAGGCGGGCAAGGCGGTGCTCTACTACGAGAACATCGAGGGCGGCCACGGGGGCGCCGCCGACAACCGCCAGAAGGCATTCATGGATGCCCTGGCATGGACGTTCCTGTCCCAGGCGCTCGCCGACTGAGCCGCCGCGCCCACAGGGCACCCAGCCTCCCCCGGAGCGAACCATTGGCCACCTGACGCCGTAATACCCGCACGGCCGGGAGCGGCCCGATTTCAGCCGAAAGACCCCAAAAAAGCGGTCTTTCTTTGAGTTCGGGCCGAACTCGGGTACCTTTGAGGGGTGGTTAAGACAAGACGAGGATCGCGTGCCATGGGCAGGAACGGCCCGAACAATGTCGCGCTGGTGACTCGCCGGAAGGGTTTGGCGGGCATCCGTCTGCGGCGATTGGGGATGACACTGGTCGAACTGTTGGTGTCGATCGCCGGCGTCTCGACGCTGGTATCGATCCTTCTGCCGGTGGTGGGCAACCTCCGCGAGCAGTCGAGACTTCTCTCCTGCGCCAACAACATCTCGCGCGTGGCCCGCGGCTTCGCCGCCCACGACACGTCCCGGTCGATGCTTCCCGGCTGGCGGAACGAACTCGGCACGTACACGTCGTCGTTGAGCAATCTGAAGAATGGGAGGGCCGACTCCGATGGCGACGGCATCCCCGACTCCAAGGCCGAAGCCTGCGTGTCGTGGACGGTCGTGACGCTTCCCTACATCGGCGAGAACGAGATCTACGACTGGTACGACACCTACTCCACCACTCGCGTGGCGGATGATGTCACGCGGAAGCGCGTGCCCCTGTTCGTATGCCCGACCGCGGCGTCAGCGGCAACGAGCCCGTCTCCCCTCAACTACTTCGCCAACTGCGGCAATGGTGGCCTGTCCACCGATGGCCAGGGACGGCAGTACACCGGCGACGGCGTGTGCCTCGACGCCGCCGGCAACCTTCGCGGCCAGCCGTGGTACATCTCCACCGGCGGCGCCAAGGAGTATCGCCCGGGGCGGGCCGCGCTGGCAGGCGTGGCCGAGGGAGACGGCACGAGCAACACGCTGCTGCTTGCCGAGCGGACGGGCGACGTCTCCCCCACCGACGTGTCGTGGGCCGACAATCCCCAGCCCCCGGCCAACAACGCCGACAAGGCGGCGAAGACCTGCCATGGTGTGATGCACTCGCGTGGCATCCACCCCGGCTATGGTCAGCCGGGCGGTGGCGAATCGCTCCATGCCACGATGAACACCTGGATGAAGACGCGTGGCGACGACGGCCTGCGGTATCCCTCATCGAGGCACGAGGGCGGTTTCATGACGGCCTTCTGCGACGGCCATGTGAAGTTCGTCACCAATGCCATCGACGAGTGGGTCTACACGCAGCTGCTGACGAGCAACCACTACGACATGTCGTTCCGCGTGTCGATGTTCGAGAAGATCGCCCAGCCTGACGGCACCCTTTTGCCGGCGATTTACAGCGAAGCCGATCTGACCGGCGATCGCTAGGCCCGCGAAACTGACGAATCGGGCCCCAAGGGCGTGACGGCAGTGCGGCTGCTCACGAAACGCTCATAATCAGCGGATCACGAACTCCTCATGGAGGTCGTAACACGCCGCTAACGAT
>JBJTDZ010000145.1:0-17518 GCA_046092585.1 Pirellulales bacterium
CTCCTGTAGATCAAGCAGCCACGCCGACCGCTCGCGAATGACCTTCAACAGCGGCCATAGGTGATTGTTTTCGAGCTTGCCTGTGCCTTTTGCGAGGCGAGTTGTCGGTTCACCCAGAAGTGCTTGCTGCGGAATCACGGAGTGCCTATTTAGAGGCAGGCGCTCCGTTCGTCGAAGCACGAAAGCGCATCCGAGCTCATCGACGGCTTCTCCGAGTTGCACTACTTCTATCGGGCAGCAGCCGTTGACCGACCAGCCAGCCAGATCGTTTCGAAAACCCTGGACAACAAGCCGTAGCCTGAGAGACAGATCGCCCTTCGCTGCGACTTCGCCAGACTTGTTTTTCAGGGCTTCCCGAACACATGCCGCATGTCCCAGTATCCACCGACACCCTAGGAGAGCATCGTTAAGGACTTGCGGACTGAGGGCTTCGTCGGAAACAACGCGCAGCAGGAGATCGTCGGGGTCGCGATACAGGAGCTCGCTATTACGGCAAGCGAAGCCAGCAATGGGTCCGAGACGTGTAAAGTCAGGCGACAGCGCTGCTTCGCTCGCCGACGCCAAGGCCACAAACGCCTTCGGGGACAGAGGTCGTACCGTCAAGCCGGTTGTTGGTGATTGGGCAGGCACGGTAGCGGTAGCCTTGGGATCAGTGTTGTCATTACAGAGGATAGTCGGAACTTGGCGTGGTGCTGCACGAGCCGCCAAATACGTACGACAACCGGTCTGCGACGTGATGGATTCAACGCATCGCGGCCGAATATGCCCGCCAGACCCGGGAAAAGGCGCATCCCCAAGCCTCGTCGTGCGATGCGGCCTCGAAGAGTTCCCGGTCTACGTCGGGATCCCGCGCCATTCGGTCGAGCGAGTAGTTCCAAGCCAAGGCATGAGCCCATTCGTGAAGTAGCGTCTCCACGGCCTGGTTCTCGTTCATGGCCCTGTTGAGCCTAATCACGAAGCGATGCTGCCGGCGCACACACTCGCCAAGTGTGTCGGCGGGGAGCCATGACGTTCGAACGACGACGGGCTTGGCGGGTGGGCAGTCCCAACGCAGGAGTCTCAAGACCGAGCGAAAAACATCCCATTGGGGTCGTAGCGCAAAGCCTCGGATTACCAGACCCTCCGACGCCGATGCCGAGAGATTCGCCGGGTGCTCGGCCGCAACCATCCGGCAGCACAACACCGGGGTGTCCTGTTCCACGGCGATAGTCGGGGCTTGTCGGGCCATATCGTGATGCTCCCGCTGTTTGAGCTTAGCGCATGCCTTCAAAAGCGCAAGCCTGACGACAGGCAGCAACCCGTGCCCCGGCATTGTCGACCGAGTGCGTTCCCTCCGGCGAAGAGCACGGTTGAACCAAGCAAGTCGGTTATTGACGGCTTGATCGTCGGCCTGATGGCTCGCACCGTGACGAGCAGAGGTGCCAGCGCGAGTATCTCCCGCTTACGGCCAGCAGACACCCTCTGCGAGCCCTACGAGGCTCCTAGAGGCCCGATTAATCCAGGACTTCCCCGTGCCCCCCCAGCCCGATCCAGCACGCCAGGCGCCGCCAGTGCGCTTAGGCAACAGGGGTGGTAGAGAGCGCCCGGAAAACGCCAACTCGACCCCCGCTTCGATCATTCGATCTGGCCGGCTATTGATATCTATTCGAGTGGGAATGCTGCCTGGCCTTTGGCTCTGCCAAAAACGTGCCCTTAACCTGCGGTAAGCCGTGCGCTGCCAACGACTTGCGGGCACGCGTGTTAAGAAAACCTGTGATAAAGCAACAGCCCTTCTGTAAATCGCGAGTTTCAGAGGCGGGTCATCTGGCTCCCATGGTGAGGTAAGCCCGTTCGGTTTCCCAATCGTCACTGATCTCCGAGAGGACGGCAGAGACGAGCCGCAGGAGCGAGGCCTCGTTGGGGAAGAGCGTTGCGACCCGCGTCCGTCGTTTGATCTCCTTGTTGAGCCGCTCGAGGCCGTTGGTCGTGCGGAGCCGCCGCCGATGGGCGGCGGGTAGTCGCGGGCTTGTAGGATCCGCAGGTCCACCCGGCCGACTCGGGTCTTCAAGGTCTTCGGCTTGAATCCGTTGGCGTGGCCTTGACGATCGCTGACGTTACGAGACTCGGCCTTCAGCACCTGCTCGCGTTCGATCTACATCGCTTGATTCATGAGCGTTGCGAGGGCAGAGGCCATGGCGGCTGGGCCGTGCTCGATGAGCAGGGCCGTGAGGTCGTCGATCGCCGGACATTCATCTTGGTGGGTCATCGCAGGTTCCTTCTTGGTGAGGTGACACTTCCAAGAAAACCTCGATGGCCCACCTCTGTGTTGCACTAACCAGTCAGACGGCTACTCATCGACGACCGGCCAGCCTCGGAGCTTGGCGTGCATGACGGCCACCTTCCCCATGTAGTGGTCCATACGAAAGGGCCCGGCTGCCCGGGTGATGTGCTCGCGGGCTTTCTGGGCGTCACCGGCAACCTCGTGGTAGAGCCCTAGGTACAGGTGCGCATAGCAGAGCTGGTTTCGACGTTCGGCACCTGCGCCGTTTTCAGCGGCAACCAGCACGGCCGCGGGTTCGCACCGGCCAGCATAGAAGTCCAGGATTTCCTTCATGGGCACCCGGGAGTCCTCGCCGACCGGCAGCAGCTTGCAACGGGCGGCCTGAACGCCCTCGAGCTCGGCGACGCAGAGAAAGTGCCACGCTGGGTTCTCGACGTCATTCGGGTTCACGGTTCGGTGCAACTCGAACTGCCTCCGGCCATCATCGAAGCGCTCGGCGTAGTACAGCGCCAGCCCGCGTTGCCATAACTCCGCTTCCGCCGCAGGCACGGCCACGACGAGCTGATCGAACTCTCCGGCCGACTCGACCGGCTTGGCGTCGAAGAACAACTGGACGGCTTCCGTGAAAAGTTCCCGGGGCGTGCGCTCGGCGGCCAGGCTAGGCACCTGAATGGCGGAGCCCAGGGCGGCCAGTAGAAAGCAACGCCGCACGAGGAGCCGCGGCAGGCGAGCCGACTCACAGGCCATGCTTCTTGAACCAGTCCAGAAGCCTCTTCCAGCCATCCGTGGCCTGTTCTTTCCGGGAGCTGGGCCGGAACACCTCAGCAAGCGGACAGGGGGCGATCCCTTGACAGGGCCCACGGCGCCCTGCGAACCCCTGCCAAAGATCAAAACGGAGGGCACGGGATTCGAACCCGCAACCCCTTTCGGGGCATCTGATTTCGAGTCAGACCGCTAGCCGTTCGCTTACCCTCCGACGAGGAGTGTAGGCGCCGATCGCCGCGCGCTCAAGTTCATGCGGCGGTCGGGCTGCGCCTGCCGTAGCGGAAACGCGGACGGTGCCGGCCGCGCCCGCCCGTGCCGGCGGCGACGGCACCACGGCCGCCTCCTCCGCCACGTCCCCCTGCCCTGCCGATAGTGCTTTGCAGATGCGGACTCCCGACGCCTGGCCGGCCGTCGCCCCGCGCGGAGCGTTCACGACATGGCGAAAGACACCTGGCGGCTCGTCACCCGGGGCACCGACGGCGAACTGGTCATCCACGACTTCGAGACGGCCGACGGCATCCTCAAGACCCATCTGCGGATCGGCGCGGACGACTGCAGCACCGATCTCGACCTCCGCGGAGCCCCGGTGTTTCGCACCCTGATCGGGCCCATGCCGGAGGGGCGCAACATCATCCGCTACGAGACGCCGGAA
Source organism: Pirellulales bacterium (assembly GCA_046092585.1). Lineage (GTDB taxonomy): Bacteria > Planctomycetota > Planctomycetia > Pirellulales > UBA1268 > QWPN01. The sequence goes on from JBJTDZ010000145.1 coordinate 3,678, forward strand.
GTCTTCGAGGCACTCACCAAGGAGTGGGCCACGCCCAAGGCGCCGCGCCGCCGGAGCCGCAGGACGCAGGCGGAATCGGCCGATGGCTGACACGATCTTCGGCCGGATCATCCGCGGGGAGATCCCGGCCCGGATCGAGCACGAAGACGACCTCTGCCTCGCGTTTCACGACGTGGCGCCGCAGGCGCCCGTGCACGTGCTCGTGATCCCGAAGCGGCCCATCGCCTCGCTTGCCGACGCCACGTCCGGCGACGCCGCGTTGCTCGGCCACCTCGTCGTGGTCGCGACGCGGCTCGCGGCGAAGCTCGGCCTCGCGGGTGGCTACCGGCTCGTCGTCAACTGCGGACGGGACGGCGGACAGTCGGTCGACCACATCCACGTGCACCTGCTCGGTGGCCGGCAGCTCGGTTGGCCGCCGGGCTGAGCAGGACCGCGGCCTACTGCCACCAGCCCTTCACACGGTCCATCACGCTGCCCGCCTGCCGCTGCCCGCCGGACGGAGCGACCTCTGGCTTTTCGCCGCTCACGGGAGCTGCCTCACCCGTCGCCACGGCCGGCGGCGCCGCCACGAACGTGTCCAGGAACGTCGGCCAGTAGCCCTCGAGCCCGGCCAGGCAGTCCGCGATCGCCCCCGCCTGGAACTGCTGGTCGAGCACCGCGAGCAGCCTGGTGAGTTGCACCCGCTGGGACTCGTCGAAGGCAAGATCGAACACCCGCACGTCGTCGATCTGCACGCGTCCCGGGCCGAGCAGGTCGAACCGCACCCGCATCGACTCCACCGGTTCAGCCGGCAGGTCGTCGACCTGGAGCACGAAGAGCGACCACTCACCGGTGAGCGGCCTGCCCCCGGTGAGGCCGCCGACCGCCGCGAAGCGGTAATACTCCCGCTCCCCCTGCACGCCCTCCACCGCGATCCGCAACGGCGGCTGCGCGGCCCCCTCCTCCACCCGCAGCCACACCGCCACGCTCACCCGCCCGGTTGCCGGCGCGGGGAAAGGATTGCTCCGCAGCGTCGCCAGACCGTTGAACGACGAAAACTCCACGGCCCTGGCGACCGAATCGGGCTGTGGCATCCCCGGCACGAGCGCCACGCCGCCACGCCGCGGCTCCACCACTTCCCAGCCCGCGATCGTCGCAGCGGGCCGACCGGCGGCCTCCGGCGTTCCGAGTTCGAAGCCGGGGTTGTCGAGCACGTCGATCGGGCTCGGTGCATCGAGCACGGCCCGCCGGGCCCGGAGCCTCTCGATGTGGGCGGCGACCTCTCGCCCCACGGCCTCGTCGTGGTCGATGCGGGCCGATCCGATGGCCAGGGGGCCGTCCGCAACGAGCGTCCGCACCGCCCATGGTTCGAGCGACACGTGCAATGCGTCGCCGGCCATCGGCAGCGGCGAGCCGTCCACCGCATCCAGCACCGCCGCCGCAGTCCCCTTCACGGCGATCTGGGCCCGCACGGCCACACCCGACGCATTCACCACCTGAAGCCATGTCACTCCGCCGACCCGCACCGCCCGCACCACGAGCGGCCGTGGCATCCCGCCAACCTCTTCGCCCCGTGCGGCGGGAAATGCCTCGTACCCGAGCCGCGATGCCTCGGCGGCACATTGGCCGAGTGCGAGCCGCGCGTCGAAGACCACGTCGACGTCGCCGACCGAAAGCGGCCCGGCAAGCGGCCTCCCGCCGGAGGCCACCGCCCGCACCGTGACGTCGCCGTCGAGCCCAGCCGAGCCGAACGGTCCGTGCGGCACCACCTCGTCGAGAACGATCAGTGCCGGCTGCTCGATGATGGCCAGACCGCGCCGTCGGGCCGCGCCGGCCATCCGCGAGAGCGACGCCGAACGGTTTGCCGCCACCGCCGTGGCGGCATCGCGGAACCCCTGCCCCGTCGCGTGCACCTGCGGCCACACGAAGACCAGCCGATCAGCGGCCGACGGCGGCACGAACGCGGGATCGAAGCCCGCGATCCGCACCACGTCGATCTCCTGGACATCCCTGGCGAGCGTCGGCGAGAAGGTCTCGGACAGCCCCCCGATCGCGAACAGCGTCGTGGGAACCACGTGCAGGCTCCACCGCGCATCGATGGCCGCAAGCGCGAGGGCCAACCGCCCGTGGAACGCCCCCACCTCGCGGCATCGCCAGGCGAGCCACCGCTCCCGCAGCGGACCCTCGACGAGCCGGGCCCGCTCCGCGAAGCGGGCATCGCCCTCGATCACCGCGAGCGGCTCGGGCAACGTGGCGGCGAACCGCGCGAACGTGACATCGTCGAGCCCCCAGGCCACCCCTGGCAGGTGCAACCAGCCATCGTGCGGCACGAGGATGGCAAACCCCTCGACGGCCCGCTCGCCGCGAACCCGGCCGGCACCCTCGACGAGCAGGTTCTCGACCGCCCGCTGCACGCGGGGATCGAGAATGTTGTAGTGAAGGCCGCCGTGGGGCAGCCGACGCACTCGTCCATCGCGGCCCACGCAACCGAGGCCCGCCGCGTCGCCCCCGGCAATCGCCGCCTCGATCGCCGGCAGGGGCGCGTCGAACGACATCCCGGGCACAAGCCCGAGCCCGGCGCGGGAAAACGTCCGCGCCGCCGCGACGAGCAGGTCGCGGGGCACATGGTCGGCGTCGAGCGTGCCGTCCGAGGCGTTCCATCGCGGCGCCTGACGGGTCTGATCCGACGGCCAGGTCGCGGCGCCTCCGCCATACGCGGCCACCAGCGCTCCGCCGGCGGCCTGCGAGCGAAGCAGGTCGGCCGCGTGCGTGGCCGCGTCGAGATGCGCCGCCCAGTCGACGACTGCCTTCGCGGTGCCAGGGATCGGGCGGCCGCGGCCGCCGAACTCACGGGCGAGATCCGGCGACGCAATGAGCCCCCAGGTCGTCCGCTTCCCGCCGCCGTCACCGGCACGGCCGAGGCGTCGAGCGGCCGACTCGATCACCTGCAGCCGCGCCGGCCCCACGGCGACCCGCACCCGACCCACGACCGCGGCGGAACGCGTCGACGGGTTCGTGATCACGATGACCGGATGCTTCGTCGTGGGCCAGAACACGAACCGATGCGTGCCCAGGCGGGGGGCGGCGGCGACGAACCGGGGCCGCGAAACCCCGAAGCCACCGGCATGGCGGGCCTGCACGCCGGCTCCACCGGGCGCGACCTCCAGCACCGTGACCCCGACGTCGGCCTCCTGGTCGAGCGGGTGGTCGATCTCGACGGCATGCGGCAGCCCCGGTTCGGCCGCAGCCAGCACGATGCCCTCCCACGACGGCTGCGAAGCCGACGACGCGGCGGGCAATCGAAGCATCGGCCCGAGCGGATGCGACACCACGGTGGAGTCGCCGGCCGCCAGCAGGCCGCTGAGCCGGGGAACCATCGCCGCCACGCTCGCCAGGGACGCCGCCGACAACGGGTTGGGCAGGCGAGGCAGCGGCAGCGTGGGCCGCGGGATCGACGGCAGCGGCACGTCGGGCAACGACACCCCGGGCAGGCGGCGGAGACGCTCGTGGAGCCGCGGGCTGCCCGGATCGAGTTCGTAGACCTGCTTCCAGACGCCGGTCTCCGGCGCCGGAAGCGGCTCGTCGGCGAGTGCCGCAAACTGCACCGTCCGCGAGGCGAGCGTTCGCGACCAGCGGAGGCTGCCCCGATCCACGACGTCGAGCTCGACATCGTAGACACCGTCGTCTCGCGGGAGGGTCACGTCGAAGATCACCGGCTCGAATGCCGTCGGCCCCGCGGGGCCGCCCGGCGCATCCAGCGGCACGAGCGGAGTGACCTGCTCGGCCGACTCCTCCGACTGCCTCGCGGCCTTGAGCCGCATCCGCAGTTCGATTACCCCGCCTGCCTGCGGTCTTGCGGACAGCAGCGGCTCGACCCGCAGCCGCAGACGATCGCCGGGCCGGCGAACAAGCCCGACGGCGTCCTCGGAGAAATGGCCGATCGACGTCGCCACCGCCACCCGCACGGCATCGCTCGGAGCGTGCCTGATCGTGATCCGGTTCCCCAGCCCGTCGAGCGGCTGCTGCACCGCCGACGCGATGGCGTCGGCGACCGGGACGTCGATCACCGCCGGCCGCTGCGTCGCCTCGCGCGACACGAGCCTGACCACCAGCCGTGCCGTCCGCCAGTCGGCCACCGTGAGGTCGATGCCGTCGCCGGCCACGGCACGCGGGTGATGCACCTGGATCACACCCGCCGCCTCGTGGGCGAAGGCCGCGGCATCGGACTCCGACGAGAGGGTCCGCCACGCGCAGGGGAGTCGCCGCGCTGCAGCATCAGCCACCGCCGGCTCGATCACCTCGATCGTGCCCGACCACGCCTGCGGCTCGCCGCCACCCCACTGGAGCCGCACACGCACCGGCCTCGCGCCCGTGTCGGGCAGCATCATCACGCCGATGTCCGACGCCCGCACGAGCCCGGCGGCCGAGACGGCGACCGCGAGGAGCAGAACAGGCGCGCGCAGGATGACCATCGAACGACTCGGTTGGGGCAACTGGGGGCCGCGGATGGTAGCGATTCCGCGAGGGCGGGCAAAGCGGATTTGGCCTTGGAAACAAGGCCGTTTCTGCTCACGCCGGCGTCGTCGCAGCAGAACCGAGGCCAGCGGCCCAGGCCCGGGGGAGGTCGCCGGCAGCAGCCGCCCTCGCCACGTCGCCGAGTTCGTCGACCACGTCGGAGCAGCGATCGGCGACGTCGCAGAGTTCGAAGTGGTCATCGGGCTTCGCGAAGAGCAGCGGCCGCGCACCGTCGTCGGCCGTCGTCGCCGGGAGCACGAGCTGCCAGGCGGGCGTGACCACCGCGACGCCTGTCGGCCCCGCAACGACCACGCGGTCGCGCGGCTCCGCCGACCAGTCGACGAACAACCCCGCCAGGCTTCGCCCGTGCCACGGGGCGGTCGCCCCGGCCGCTCGTCCGCCGCCCAGTTCCACGAGCGTGGCGGCGAGGTCTGCCGGCGTCGCCAGCCCCACGAAACGCTGGCCCGCCATCCGCCCGGCGCCATCGACGAGGATCGCCGGCAGCCGCACCACTTCCGAAAACGGGGGCAGTTCGCCGCAGCCCATCAGGCCGTGCAGCCCCAGCGGCATCCCCCGCACGCCCGCGAAGAACACCGTGGCCGTCGGCCCCGCCGCGTCGAAGAGCGCACCGATCCGCCTGTCGAGGAGCGTCAACTGGCCGGCGAACGCCTGCCGGCAGCCCATCACGACGTCGGGGTCGGTGTCGGCGGTGACGCTGAACGCGGGCACCATGGCACCGGCGGGGGGCGGCGGGTCTTCCGGATCGACGTAGGCGTCACGAAACTCGGCCGGCGCGTCCCACGCCATGCCGAGGCTGCCGACGTGGCACCATACGACACGATGCCGCCCCGCCGTCACCGCGGCGGCGGCCGCGTCGCAGAGTCGCGCCAGCCCGGTCGCTGCCTCGTCGACCGCGGTGGCGGCGGCGGGCGGCGGCACCACGACCGCCTGCACGCCGGGGCACGCCCTCGCCAGCGCGGCATCGTCGGTGACGAGCATCGCGCCGGCGGCATCGGCCCATGCCGCAAGAGCCGGCCGCGTCTCGCCGCCGAGGAGGTCCGCGACCGTCGCGAGGTGATCGGTCGACGTGGCCAGCATCGCGTCGAACACCACGCCCCGCGCCGCCAGGGCATCGACCGCGGGCATCGACACCCACGTGCCGCCATAGGCCGGCATGATCCAGGCGGGGAGCCGGTCGATGGTGACCACGAGGAGCATGCCGGTCATCGGGCTTTTCGGGTTTGCCATGGGGGAGCCGGGTCGGCGATGCTGACGCCTTTCACGCGGCACCGCAAGGCAGCGCATGACCACGCCACCCGGACCCTACCGTACCCGCCCGACCGCCACCTCGGCCATGCCCCCGGGGATTCCCTTCATCGTGGGCAACGAGGCAGCCGAGCGATTCTCGTTCTACGGGATGAAGGCGATCCTCGTCGTCTTCATGACGCAGTATCTCCATGCGGCCTCCGGTGCCGCCGATTGCATGACCGAAACCGAGTCGCGGGAGTGGCTGCACCTCTTCGTGGCGAGCGCCTACTTCTTCCCGGTGCTCGGGGCGATCGTCGCCGACGCCTTCCTCGGGAAGTACCTCACGATCCTGCTGCTCTCGCTCGTCTACTGCGCGGGCCATGGCTGCCTGGCCCTGATGGACATGCCCCGGCCATTCCTCGAGGCCACGCTCGATCCCCGGGGCTGGCTGCTCGCCGGCCTGGCGCTCATCGCCATCGGCTCGGGCGGCATCAAGCCCTGCGTGTCGGCCCACGTGGGCGACCAGTTCGGCACGTCGAACCGCCACCTCCTCGAGCGGGTCTTCGGCTGGTTCTACTTCGCCATCAACTTCGGGTCGTTCTTCTCGACGCTGCTCACTCCCTGGCTCCTCGAACACCGCAGCCCGGGCTGGGCCTTCGGCGTGCCCGGGATCCTGATGGCGATCGCCACGCTCGTGTTCTGGATCGGACGTCACCGCTTCGTGCACGTGCCGCCGCGCGGCCTGGCCTACTTCCGCGAGACGTTCACCGGGGAGGGCCTGGCGGCGATCGGCAAGCTCGTGCCGCTCTATCTGCTCGTGGCGGTGTTCTGGTCGCTCTACGACCAGACGGGCGGCGCCTGGGTGCAGCAGGCGTCGCAGATGGATCGCCGCTTTCTCGGGATCAACTGGCTCGAAAGCCAGATCCAGGCCGTCAACCCGCTGCTCGTGCTCGCCTTCATCCCGCTCTTCGGGCTCGTCGTCTATCCGGCGGTGGGCCGGGTGGTGAACTTCACGTCGCTGCGGCGGATTCTCGTCGGCTTCATGCTCACGATCGCCGCCTTCGCCATCTCGGCCCGGGCCCAGTCGCTGATCGACGCCGAGGCGGCTCGGCTTGCGGCGGAGGGTCTCGGCCCCGATGCGGCCCGCTGGCCCTCGGTCGCCTGGCAGCTTGCGGCCTACGTGGTGATCACGGCGGCCGAGGTGCTCGTCTCCATCACCTGCCTGGAGTTCAGCTACACGCAGGCCCCGCCGCAGATGAAATCGTCGGTGATGAGCCTGTATCTCCTGAGCGTGTCGCTCGGCAACCTCTTCACGGCGGGCGTCAACATGGCCACCCGCGACGCCGCCGGCAACACGACGCTCACCGGGGCCACCTACTACTGGTTCTTCGTTGCCTGCATGGCGGTGGCGACGCTGCTGCTGCTTCCGGTACTCTGGCTGTACCGGCCGCGGGAATACCTCCAGCAGGAGGCCGACGACACCCCACATCGGCCGCACTGACCGGAACTGCCGCCATGCGCCGCCCCCACGAGCCGACCCATCCCCGTCGCTCCTTCCTCGCCTCGTCGGCCGCCGCTGTCGGGATGATCGCCGCGGCGCCCCTGCGGTCATCCACCGCCGATCCCCGGCCCCCCCGGTTTGGCATCTCGCTCGCCGAGTGGTCGCTGCACCGCACCATCTTCTCGGGCAAGCTCGACAACCTCGACTTCCCGCGGACCGCGAAGCAGGAGTTCGGCATCGACGCGGTCGAATACGTCAACCAGTTCTTCAAGGACAAGGCGAAGGATGCCGACTACATCGCCGAGCTCGCCAGGCGGGCCGAGGACGAGGGCGTGACGAACGTGCTGGTGATGTGCGACGGCCTCGGCAACCTCGGCGACCCCGACGGCAAGGCCCGCACCGAGGCCATCGAGAAGCACTACCCCTGGGTGGAGGCGGCCAAGCGGCTCGGCTGCCACTCGATCCGCGTCAATGCGGCGAGCAAGGGCACCTTCGAGGAGCAGCAGAAGCTCGCCGCCGACGGCCTCACGCGACTCGCCGAGTTCGCCGGGCAACTCGGCATGAACGTGCTGGTGGAGAACCACGGCGGGCTCTCCAGCAACGGCGAATGGCTCGCGGGGGTGATGAAACTCGTGAACCTCCCCGCCTGCGGCACGCTTCCCGACTTCGGCAACTTCCACGACTACGACCGCTACCGCGGCGTGGAGGAGCTCATGCCGTTCGCGAAGGGCGTGAGCGCCAAGAGCCACGAGTTTGACGCCGAGGGCAACGAGGTGCGGACCGACTACCGGCGGATGCTGCAGATCGTGCTCGACGCCGGCTTCCATGGCTGGGTCGGCGTGGAATACGAGGGCAAGGGCCTCTCCGAGGCGGAGGGCGTGATGGCGACCAGGAAACTGCTCGAGCGGATCCGCGACGAGCTGGCCTGACACCGCGATCCCGTGGGCCTCATGACGCCGCCCGGCTCACTTCGCAAGCCGGGCGAGGTCGAGATCGACGACCACCGGATAGTGGTCCGAGACGTCGAGGTCGGTGGCGTGGGAGATGAACGCCCGCGTCACCGCTGGTTCGAGGTCGCGGTGCAGGAGCACGTGATCGATCATGGTGAACACGTCCTCGGCATCGGCCGCTCCGTTCTCGTTGAAATCCCAGTGCGAGCTGTAGCGGTCGGCCACGCGGGGGATGAGAGCGGCGGCGTTGACGAGCTCCGGCCCGCGCGAGGCCGGATCGTAGTCCTTGAGGTCGCGAAGCACGGACGTCTTCGTGGTTCGCACCGCGTCGGCCGTCGGCACGTCGGGATCGTAGTCGTTGAGGTCGCCGAGCACGATCGGCAGGTAGCCGCGGTCGACGATCGTGCGCCGGATCACGTCACGCACGATCCGGGACTCGGCCGTCCGCTGGGCGTTGGCGGCGGCGTCGGCGGGGTTGCTCTTGAGGTGCAGGCCGAGGAGGGCGACCTTCCGGCCGCAGAGCGTGAAATAGGCGAGCGCATGCCGCTGCAGCACCGCCTCCTCGGTACGGGTTCTGCCCTGGTCGTCGACGACTTCGTAGGTCTGCCGCAGCCAGGCGTCGCCGGCATCGGCTGCCGGGCCCGCGTCGCGGGCGGCACGGCGGGCGGGCACGTGGATGTGGATCCGCCGGCCGTCGACCTCGTCGGGCTCGATCCGCGAGAGGATGGCCACGTCGAAGCCCGAGAAGGTGTCGGCGCCGTCGACGTGATAGCCGGCATAGCCGGAGAGCCCCTTCTCCCCCAGGATCTCCACGAGGGCCTCGAGCGCCGATCGTGACACCACCTCCGGCATCACCACGATGTCGGGGGCGAGCGACTCGACGACGGCCGCCACCGCCTCGAGATGACGCCGGCGTGCCGGCTCGAACCGAAAGCGGGTGAGCCGGGTCTGCTCGCCGGGCAGGGCGAGATTTTCGACATTGAAGCAAGCGATCCGCACCCGGCAGGCGTCCGCGGCGACGGCGGCAGTGGGCAACCCTGCCAGGCATGCGATCACCACGAACGTCGCGCCCCTCAGCCCCGTCCATCGGGGGCGTTGACCGTGATCGATGCCGACCGGTAGATTTCTCGCCCGCTTCACGCTCGTCAGCATTGCACCCTCCACAGATTTCATGCCCTCCAACGATACCCGGACACGGCCGTCCGGTCCCGCCCGCCTCGCCCGCCTCCTCCGCACCGCAGAGACCCACGTCGGCAAGGGCGTGTTCGCCCGCCGACCTGTTTCGTCGGGCGTCGTGCTCGGCGAAGTGCTCGGCAGGATTCTCGACGACCACCCCGAGGATTCCAGCTACGTCATGGAACTCCCGGGTGGCCGGTTGCTCGATCCCGCCCCGCCCTTCCGGTACGTCAATCACAGTTGCGATCCCAACTGCGAACTTTTCTACTGGGAGGTCGAACCGGGTGAACCCGAGGAAGAACGGCTGTGGATGCAGACGATCCGCGAGATCAGGGAGGGCGAGCAGCTCCTGATCGACTACAGCTGGCCGGCCGATGCAGCCATCCCGTGCCGCTGCGGGGCGCCGCACTGCCGGGGCTGGATCGTCGACCCGGCGGAACGGCACCTCCTTCCGGATCCGCCCGCGACGGGCGTCTGACGCCCCTTCGCCACACGTGGCAGACCGCCGGCTGGCTGGCGGCGGCGGCGATCACGGCGGCGGCGGTCTTCGGCATCTCGCGGCTCCGTGTCGATGACGACCTGCGGTCGCTGATCCGCGACGACAGCGACGAGTTTCAGCTGGTCGACGAGATCGCGGCCGTCTTCGGACCGCCCGACCGCGACTGCATCGTGCGTGCCACCGCCCGCGGCGGATCGATCTTCGACGGCGAGGCGCTCGCGGCGCTCGAAGCCCTGGCCGACCGGCTCCGCGGCCTCGACGGCGTGGAGCAGGTGCGCAGCATCTTCGACGTCCGGCGACAGGGGGCGGCCGGGGCCATCCTGCCCGTGATCCCCAGGCGCGAGGGTCCTCTCGATGCGGAGGCGCTGATCGAGGCCCGGCGCCGTGCCGAACGCCATCCGCTCGTCACCGGGCACCTGCTCTCCGCCGACGCCGCGTCGTCACTGCTGCTCGTGCAGCTCGATCCCGCCGCGGACCGTCAGCCGCGGGCGGCCGAGGCGGTGGCGGCCGTCGAGGGCGTGCTCACCACGGCGTCGGCCGACGGCGGGCCGCTGACCCTCGAACTCACCGGCCTGCCGGCCCTCCGCGAGCAGGCCACCCGCGCGCTGCGGCGCGACATGCTCACGTTTAACGGCCTGGGGCTCTCGCTGGCCGTCGTGCTCTCGGCCGCCGTGGCCCGCAGCCTGCGGTCGACGCTCGTGGCCTGCGTACCTCCCTTCGTCGGTGCCGTCTGGGCCCTGGGCATCATCGGCCTGCTCGGGGCGCCGGTGAACATCCTCACCAGCGTGGTCCCGTCGCTGGCGCTGGTCGTGGGCACCTGCGACTCGATCCACTTCATCGAGGACATGCGCCGCAGCGTGCGCCGGGGGCTCGACCCGCTGGCGGCGTCGTCCGGGGCGGTGCACCGCGTCGGCCTGGCCTGCGGCCTCACGAGCATCGTCACCGCGATCGGCTTCGCGTCGCTGGCAGTGGCCCGCATCGATGCCGTGCGCACCTTCGGCATCACCGCCGCCATCGGTGCCCTGGCGAGTTTCCTGGCCGTGACGCTCCTCACCCCCCTGCTCGCGTCGACGAGGTTCTGCAGTGGGCTGCGGCTGGGCCGCTCGTCGCGGAACGCCGGCAGGCTGGCGGCGGCACTCGCCGCCTTCTCGGTGCGGCACGCGCGGCCGCTGGTGGCCGTGGCCTGTGGCCTCACGCTCGCCCTGGCCGCGATCGGCTCCGGCCTCGATGCCGACAACCGGATCGTCGACTCGCTCCCGGCCTCGGCTCCCGCTTCCCGGGCGCTGGCCCACGTCGATGCCGAGTTCGGTGGTGCGATGGGCATCGACGTGGTCGTCCGCTGGCCCGCCGACACCGACTGGCGTGATCCGGCCGTGCTGGCGGCCGTGGAGGCGGTGGAACGCGTGCTCGGCGCGGAGGCGGGGATCTCGAAGCCGATCTCGCTCTCCACGGTGGCGGGCAGCCTTCCCCCGCGGGCCCGCCGCCGGATCGACTCGGCGTCCCTGAGCGATCTCGTGGCCCCCGAGGAGTGCATGGCCCTGGTGCGGGCACGGGTGCCCGACCTCGGCTCGCGGAGGCTCGAGGCCATCTACGGCCGCGTCGATGCGGCGCTGGCCGACCTCGAGCGGCAGCGGCCCGGCTGGGGCTTCCAGCTGGCGGGGATGGCGGTGGTGTCGGCCCGCAACATCCGGCAACTCGTGAGCGACCTCGGCTCGAGCCTGCTCGTGGAGGTGTGCGTGATCGCCTGCATCCTCGCGGTGGCGTTCCGCTCGCCGCTGGCGGGCGTGGTAAGCCTGATCCCCAACGTGTTCCCGCTGGCGGTGATCGCGGCCCTGCTGGTGCTCACCGGCCGCTCGCTCGATCCGGCCACGGTGATCGTGTTCAACGTCTGCCTCGGCCTGGCGGTCGACGACACGGTGCACGTGCTCTCGGCGCTCGCCCGCAACCGTCGCGAGGGGCTCTCGATCGCCACGGCCGTTCGCCGGGCGGTGGCCGAGACCGGCAATGCCGTGGTGATCGGTGGCGTGGTGCTCACGGTGGGCTTCGCGGCCGTCACCGCGAGCAGCGTGCCGTCGCTGGCCGGTTTCGGCGTACTGGCCTGCGCGGCGGTCGCCGCGGCCACGGTCGCCGAGCTGGTGTTCCTGCCCGCGCTGCTCGTGGTCACCGACCGGGCGGTGAAGCGGCGGTGGCCCGTGTTCCGCGACGGGATTTTCGGGGCTTCCGCTGCGGGGTCGGTGTCGCCCGGCGACGTGGGGTGGCCCGGAAGCGTCACCGCGTAAGCGGCAGGGCCGCCTCACGCTCGGCCCGGTCCTCATCGCTCACGCGATTGGGCTCCCCGATACAGGAAGCGTAACCGCGTGAGCGGTACGACTGCGGTGGCGTTAAGTCACCCCGCATTCGAGCCTGAAGCTCACGTGCGACCCGTATCAGGCCGTGCGGGCGACGACCTCCGCGAGCGTCTCGACCGTGTGCACGATCTGCTCCTCGGTGTGCTCGCTGGTGATGAAAAACCGCACCCGTGCGGCCGATTCGCGGACCGCCGGGTAGAGGATCGGCCGGGCGTTGATGCCCCGCTCCAGCAGCATCTGCGACACCTGCATCGCCCGCGTCGAGCTGCCGAGGATCACCGGGATCACGGGCGTGTCGCTGCTCGGCCCCGTGTCGAGCCCGACGTCGGCGGCGAGCTTGAGAAAGAGGTCGGAACGCTCGCGGAGCCTCGTCAGCCGCCAGGGCTCTCGGCGGATCACCCGGATCGCCTCGAGGGCGGCGGCGGCGTTCGGGGGCGAGCACGCGGTGGAGAACACGAACGACGGCGTGGTGTGGCCGAGGTAGCGGATCAGCCGCTCGGAACCGGCGAGATAGCCCCCCTGGGCACCGAGCGCCTTGCTGATCGTGCCCATCCAGAGATCACCCTCGCGGGCGTCGACGCCGAAGAAGTCGCAGATGCCTCGACCCTCGGGCCCCATCGTGCCGATCGAGTGGGCCTCGTCCACGTAAAGAAGTGCGTCGTGGCGGCGCTTCACCTCGAGGAACTTCGGCAGGTCGGGATAGTCGCCGTCCATGCTGTAGACGCCCTCGATCGCCACCACCACGCGGCGATACTGGCTCCGCAGGTCGCGGAGGAGCCCGTCGAGCTGGGCATGGTCGTTGTGCCGAAACGACCGCTTGCCCGCCTTGGAGAGCCCGGCGCCCTGCATGATGCTCATGTGGGCGAGCTCATCGTAGAGGATCAGGTCGCCCTCGCCGAACAGGTGGCCGAACACCGAGGCGTTGGTGCCGAAACCACAGGGAAACATCACGGCCCGCTCGGTGCCGATGAAGGCGGCGAGTTCGGCGTCGAGCATCTCCAGGATCTCGTTGTTGCCCCCCACCATGCGGCTGGCCGAGGCGCTCGTGCCGAAGCGGTCGATGGCGTCCTTCGCCGCACGCGTCACGTCGGGATGCCCGGCGAGCCCGAGGTAGTCGAAGCTCGTGAAGCTCACGACGTCACGGCCGTCGACCCGTGCCAGCCGCCCCTGCACCGACTCGTTGGCGAGGAGGAACGGGTTTTGGAGGCCCGCCGCGGCCAGGTCGCCGAACCGCCGCTCGAGGGCGCACACCTCGGGCCACGCATCGCCCGTGTCGAACATGCCCGCCGCGCGCGGGGCCCCGGCCGCACCGGCGCGACGCGGCGGACCCTCGGCCCGGTCGACCACGTCGAACATCCTCGTCGAGATGCACTCGACGAGGTCGCCGCAGGTGCGGATCCCGGTCCGCCACGATGCGTGCAACCTCATCGCGTAGTGGGCCTCGAGCCAGTGCTCCGCGGCGAGGAACCGCTCGGTATCGATGCCCGCCTCGGCCTGCGGCATCTGCGCCCCGAGGGGTCGGCCCCTGCCCGTCGGCCGCACCCGTTCGAGCGTCTCGAAGACGACCCGCGAAATGGCCGCCAGCCCGGAGGCACCGGGCCGCTCCCGAACGGCCGGTTCGGGCA
>JBJTDZ010000146.1:0-22217 GCA_046092585.1 Pirellulales bacterium
GGCGAGCCGCAGGCCGGCTGATCGACGATCGCGAAGAGCCGGCTCGGGGTTGCCCGTGCCCGGGAGCCGGACGTTCGCTGCGCCCATCCTGGGCTTCGCTCTCTGCACGCCGGCTGCGCTCCGGCATCCTGCCTGCGCTGGCCGCCGAGCCCGGCTCCCGGGCACGGGCAACCCCGAGCCGGCTCTTCGCGATCGTCGATCAGCCGGCCTGCGGCTCGCCGATCTGGCGGAGCAGTTCCGCGAGGCGGGCCTGGAGATCGAGCACCGCCTGCCAGTCGGGGAACTCGAGTTCGACTTTTTCTCCTCCGGCGCGGATCACGGCGCCCTCGGAGACCGTGCGCAGAATCCCCTGCACGTATTCCAACAGCTCGCTCGTCTCCGCGAGCTGCGCGGGGCTGAGCCGGCCGGGCAGCGGTGGCGGATCGCTCGGCAACAGCGGCGAGCGAATCGCCGAGGCATCCTCGACGACGTCGGACTGGTGGTTGGCGATGTGCCGCATGCGGGCCTCGAGCTGGCGGGCATGCCCCGCCGCCGCAGGCCGGTGCCGGCCGGCGAGTTCGGCGATTCTCCGGTCGATGTCGGCGTGGGAACCGACCAGCAGGAGGGAGCGACCCACGGCGATCATGTCGCCGTCGCGGACGATCCGCACCTGGATCGCCTCCCCGTTCACCTTCGTGCCGTTGGTGCTCTCGAGGTCGGTGACGACGAGCTTGTCGTTGTCGTCCTGCAGCTTGAGGTGATAGCGGCTGATCCGCTCGTCGTTGAGCTGGATCGTGTTCCCCTCCTCACGGCCGACCGTGATCGGCGTGGCCAGGTCGGCATAGACCTTGCCGCGGTCGAACCCGTGCAGGACTCGAAGGGTGACGAGCGCCATGCATCAAGAATACACCACACCGGAGGGCCGCCGGGCCGGCCGTGGGCCGCACCATCGGCACATCCGGCCCGGGGAGGCGATATACTTGTGGTCGTCTACGCGTCCGTAGCTCAATGGATAGAGCATCGGTCTTCGGAACCGAGGGTTGCAGGTTCGAGTCCTGCCGGGCGTACTTCGCGACGGAAGACACTCCGCGTCGGTCACTCACGTCGATCGGCCCCGTCCGTCGCCTGCACGGCGGGCGTGTTGCGATCGTTGCCCATTGTCGATCCGCCAGCGACGCGTGTGGTGACCAGGCCCGCGGCGTCGAAGAACTCGAGGCTGCCGTCGCGGCCCTCGGCGCCGGTGCCGATGGCCACGGCCTCCTTACCCAGGCTGTCGTTGATCTCGATGCGGCCGCCGCCGCCCCCCTTCACGCGGCCGATGTGGACGAGCTTCGTGCCCTCATCCGAGGTGACCACGATCTCGCCGCAGACGACGCGGCCGGTCTCGATCGAACCTGCCGTGAACCGCGCCGGCGGCACGGCCACTCCGCGCAGGGCGAGACCGATGGCGAGGAAGAGCAGCGGGTAGACCGTCCAGCGTTCGCGGGTGGTCATGGTTCAGTCGCCGTGTTTCTCGCGCAGCCGGCCCGAGAGCCGGAGGATCAGGTGCACGCGCTCGAACTGGTCGAGCCAGTCGGACACGGCCGCCGCCGTCGCCTCGGCGGCCGGCGGCACGGCCCCCGAGGCACACGATGACCCCGCCAGCGACGCGGCGGACGCGCGGTATGCGGAGAGCGTGCGATCGCCGTAAAAGAGGATCGGCGTGAAGTCTTCGCTGAAGAAGGCCGCCACCGGCACCCGCTGGCCGCCGCAGACCTTGAGGTGCGCGGCGATGTCGGGCAGGGCATCGCGGTCGAGGAACCGCAGATCGATCGCCGGGGCGACCGCGGCGAAGTGGGCGAAGATCGGGCACTGCGTGACGCAGTCGCCACACCACGCGCCCGCGAGCACGAGCACCGGCATCCGCCGCACGAACCCGCCGAGCACCGCGCGCTGTGCCGCGGTGAGCGAGATGCTCCCGTGGAAGGCCTGCCAGCGCTGGCGTTGCTCGGGGCTGGCGTGCCGCTCGAGAAAAGCGTCGTAGGGCAGGGCGGCCGCGAACGCCGCCTCCCACGCTGCGGCCGTCGGCGGCGCGCCGGCACCGGCAATCGGATGGGAAGGGGCCGCGAGCGAAACGGACGCTGCCATGGGAGAAGGCTCCGGGTGAGTCGAGGCGCTGCCCCGAATCGAGTCGGGTGCACGAGCATACCCTCCTCGGCAATCGCTCCCGGCCGTGTGCTCGCCGTCGTCAGCCAACGACCCGGGGATCTGGAGCGACTGGGCGCCGCGCCCCCCCCGAATCGCGAGGCGAAATCGGCCGCGGAACCGGCCTTGACCCCGAAAAAACAGCCACCTACTGTCCCTCCGCCTGAAGGCCATGGAGCGTGCTGATCACGCCCGCTCCACCCCACGTCGCCGGCAGCACGGATGCTCGCCGCCGACGTCGGGCCAACGGCCCTCGCGGCTCGCCGACCAATCGCTCCCGGAAACGGTCCAGGTTCTCCGCCCCCCTGGACCCTGGGCCGTTCCGGGGGCCTTTTTTTGCGCAGGCACGCGTCACCCGACTGGTCGGGGTTGGCATCCGGCTACGATGAGGGCATGGCAACGCACCCGCCCCCGCCCGATGCCGAACGGATCATTCGCTGGATCATGATCGGGATCGTGGTCTGGGGCACGGTGCATGCCGTGGGGGCCTGGCGGCTCAACAACGACCCTCGACGGCTGCTGGTGGTGCTCGCCTGCGTGGCGGCGGTCCTCGGCTTCTGGCTGGCGATGCTCGCCGCCAGGCGGCGACGGCTCGCGAAGTGACGGGCGCACCCGGCCACGGATCGGACGCGATCAGGGGTGCAGCGTCGGGATGCCGATCGACGCGCCGTAGGCCTTCACGAGTTCGTCGAGCGAACCCCCATACGCCTTCTCCAGCGACGTGCCGGCCGGCATCCCCTCCTTGATGCCGCGGACGAACGCCGTGAACTTGCCAGGATCGCGCTTCACGAGGAATCGCACGAGGCCGGATGCGATGCCGTACTGCACCGTGTCGAGCGGGTGACGATCAAAGAACTGCGGGCCAAGGTCGCCGCGAGACCGCATGAGCTGCAGGGCCGCGGCCTCCTTGAGCGGCACCTGGTCGCTGGTGGTGACGACCGTCGCCCCCACCCACTCGGCGAGCCCCTCGTTGAGCCAGCTCGGCAGTCGCTCGGGCGAGAGCCAGCGGTGGTTGAAGCCGTGGCTCGTCTCGTGCACGAGCATGTGGGCGAAGGCGGGGGCGTCGCCGCCGCGATGGCATGCGGTGATCACGCGGCCGTCGCTCCGCTGGTGGCACAGGCCGTGCACCCCCTTGGCGTCGAGGTCCTGGAACCGCTGCTCGTACGCACAGAAATCGGCTTCGTCGAGAAACGCGATCACCAGGCACTTGCCCCGCCACACCGACTCTCCCCGTGGAATGCCATAGAGGTCACAGAGCACGTCGTGCATGCGGTCGAGGCCGGCGACGTAGGGGGCCATCTGGTCCGGCGGGATGTCGGTCGCCACGAGAAACTCGTGGGTTCGCGTGAGCTTCAGCCGCGGGAAGAGTTTTTGCACCTCCGCGACGTAGGCCTCGAGCTCCCGCTCCTCGGCCGCATGCTGCTCGGCCGTGAGCGGTGGCCATGGCTGCACGCCGTTGGCCTCCATCCGCTCGCGGGAGGCAGCCGCCGCGCGGTCGTAGGCCTCCTTCGCCCGGCGAGTCTTGAGCTGCGAGGCGCCCCGCTGCTTCACCTCGGCCTCGTGGATCGTCTCGCGGCCGGCCACGATCCGCGCGATGCCGGCGACGGGAAACGACGTGGCCCGCGTCTCCCCCTCGGGTCGCAGGCGGAGCGCGGTGACGGTGCCGTTCTTCGCGACCACCTGCTCGAGCGTGGGCCGCACGAGACGCCGTCCGCTGCCGATCTCGACGAGGTCGAGGGTCTCGCCCACGTGCGGGGCGAGCCTGTCGGCCAAGGCGTCGGCACGGGTGATGCCGCAGGCCGAGCACGCGCCGATGACCATGGCGAGCGGCCAGATGGCGGTCAGTCGTCGCATGCGAGCTCCGTGTGTTCGCGGGTCTGGCGGCGGAGGGCGGTGCTGGAGATGTCGAGGCGGAACTCCCGCGGCGAGACGAAGTAGGCGATGTCGCGGAGCGGACGCGGCACTTCGAGCTGGGCGGCGTCGACGAAGACGCCGTCGCGGACCCTGCCGAAGACGATCAGGCCACGGGCCTGCGCGGCGATCGCCTTGACGGCGTCGGCCGCGGCCGACGAGGAGCCGCCATAGTAGCGCGGGTCGGCGAGCCGTGCGTAGGTGTCGGCCCCCATCACGAAGGTCGACTCGGGAAAGACCGCGAGTTTTTCCACGAAGGTGGCCGCCCGCGTGAGCCAGAGCCGCTGGTCGGCGAACTGAGCCACGCGGTCGCGGATCTCGATGAAGTCGAGCAGCGGCTTGTCGACGTTGACGATGGAGAGCTCGTAGGCGAGCGGACGTTCGGCGATCTCCTCCGCGATCCGGGCCATGAGCCGGTGCCCCTCGTGGAGCGGATTGAAGGAGCCGGGAAAGATCAGGCCGCCCGCGGCGGGCGACTCGTCGCCTGCGTCGCCGCCGGACGGCGCCACCGCCGACCGCGTGCCGGCGAGAAGATCGCGCCAGCGTGCGGGTGCCTCCATCCGGTCGCGGACGACGGCCTCGCCATCCCGCAGGCCCGTCAGCACGCCTTCCCCCCGCTCCGGCAGGCCGCACGCATCGAGCAGCACGTCGAGGGCGAGGGCCGCCGCGACGAGTTCCTCGTCGGCCCGGGAGCGGGCGGCTTTCTCGAGCACGAGTTCGGCGACGACCGTCGCGGAGCACGTCTGCGCCGCCACGCAGATGCGATGGGAGCCTTTCTTGGGACGCGTGGTCCGCAGGCTCGCCGACACGGCGAGACCGACAGCCTGCTCCGCCGCGGTCGGCAGATCCGGGCCTGCGTTTGCCAGGCTCAACGCCCGCTGCCATCCGACCGCCGCCAGTCGCCGAGCCGTGGCCGACGAGCAGTACGACTCCTGCGTGCCGCCGAGCAGGCGATCGACGGCGGCGCGGGCGTAGGGGACGAGCGCCTCGAGGACGACATGGCTCGCCCCCGGCGTGGTCAGCAGGTGGGGGATTGCGGGGGAACCGCCGCCCGTCGCGATCACGACGAGTTTCCTGCCCGCTGCGGCGAGGGATGCGAGCAGGCGAGCAGGATCGGGAAGGTGCATGAGCGTGCCGCCGGCAAGGGGGCGGTCCGGATTTCCCGAGATTCCCCACCGCCAGACTTTGCCCGGTCCGCTGGAGTTTTCCAGCGGGGTTCGGGCCGTTCCAGCAGCGGCTGGCCCAGTGTCGATGCTCCCCGATGGGAGATCACCGAACATGATAGCGACGTTTTTCGCCATCCGGCGGGCCGCCGGCCGCGCGTGGATCCTGCCCGCGGCGATCGCGGCCTTTTCCGGCGCACCTGCCGCCGAGAGGTCGGTCTCGGCGGCCGAGGAGCCGCGTGGCGTGGTGCAGTCTCCCGACCCGCTCACCGGCACCGAGGCGATCGATCCCTCCGTGACGTGGACACCCGCCGCCGATGGTGTGGCGAGCATGCTGCCACCGCGATCGGATACGGCCGCCGACTGGATCGCCCCGCTCGATCCGCTGCACTTCTGCGGGGAGCCCCGACTGCTGCCCACGTGCGTGCCTCCGCCGCCGTGCCATCCGGCACTGCCGCCGCAGCCCCACGACCTCGTCGGCACGCGGGGAAAGCCGACCCCGGGCCCGATCTATCGCGGCCCCTGCGCCCCGCGAGCCGGCAGCGGGGATTGCCGGCCATGCCCGCGGGCCCACCGCGTGCACGATCGCCTCTTCGACTGGTTTTACAACCCGCGCACGCCGATTTTCCCCTGACGGATCGTGTTCGCCCGGCGCGTCCGCGGCGGCCTGCGGCTTGTGTCGCCTCGGCCGGGCCGCGACACTCTTGCCCGCGGCCCCATGATGGGGCTGCCGGGAGTGCCGGCATGCGGGCTGCCATCATCGGGATCGGGGCGATCGCGCGGATGCACGCGCGGGCCCTGCGCGACATTCCCGGCGTGGAGCTCGTGGCGGCCACCTGCCGCACCGAGGAGAAGGGGCGGGCCTTCGCCGCGGAGTTCGGCTGCCAGTGGCATCCCGACACGGCGCGGATGCTCCGTCGCGAGAAGCCCGACTTCGTCACGATCGCCACGCCCTCCGGCGCCCATCTGCCGGCGGTGCTCGCCGCCATTCGCCGCGGCGTGCACGTGATCTGCGAGAAGCCGCTCGAGATCACGCTCCGCCGCATCGATCGGATGATCGCCGCGGCCGACGCGGCCGGCGTGATGCTCGGCGCGATCTTTCCGCAACGCTTCAATCCCGTCGTCAGGGCCGTGCACGACGCCGCGGTCGCGGGCCGGTTCGGCGGGCTGGCCGTCGCGGCGAGTTACGTGCCCTGGTGGCGCGACGATGCCTACTACGGCCCGGGCCGCTGGCAGGGCACGAAGGCCCTCGACGGCGGCGGTGCCCTGATGAACCAGTCGATCCACGGGGTCGATGCGTTGCAGTGGATCGTCGGCGGCACCATGCCCGGGCTCGCGCCGGGGGAGAACCCGGTGGAGAGCGTGCTCGCCATGACGGCCGTGCGGGCCCACGATCCGGCTCGCCTCGAGGTGGAAGACACCTGCGTGGCCATCCTGCGGTTCAAGAACGGCGGCCTGGGCCAGTTGCTCGCCGCGACGAGCCTCTATCCGGGATCGCTGCGGCGGATGCTGGTGGGCGGGCGTGACGGCACCGCCGAGATCCTCGAGGAGCAGCTCGTGTCGTGGCGGTTTCGCAGCGAAGGTGCCGACGACCACGGGATCCGCGCGCGGTTTGGCGGCACCAGCGGCACCAGCGGCGGCGCGGCCGACCCGATGGCGATCAACGACGCCTGCCACACGCGGAACATCGAGGCTTTTCTGGAGGCGGTGCGGGCGGGACGTCGGCCCGAGCTCGACGGCCGCGAGGGTCGCAAGGCCGTCGCGATCATCGACGCCTGCTATCGCTCGGCCCGCAGCGGCCGGCTGGCGAAGGTGCAGGACCCGACGTGACACCCGCACGATGAACGCTCCCTTTCGCTACGCGATCTGCAACGAGACCTTCGGCGACTGGCCGCTGGCGAAGGCCTGCGACTTCGCGGCCGCCTGCGGCTATGGCGGCATCGAGATCGCCCCGTTCACGCTCGCCCCGCTGGCCACCGACGTCTCCGCCGCGGTCCGCGGCGAGATTCGGCGGACGATCGCGCGGGCGGGCCTCGACTGCGTGGGGCTGCACTGGCTGCTGGCGAAGACCGAGGGCTTTCACGTGGCCCATCCCGATCCGGCGATCCGCGGCCGTACCATCGACTACCTCGGCGAACTCGTGCGGCTGTGCCACGACCTCGGCGGGCGTGTGCTGGTGTTCGGCTCGCCGAAGCAGCGGAGCCTCCTGCCCGGCGTGACCCCCGAGCAGGCCCTCGACCACATCCGGGAGGTGTTCTCGCGGCTCGTGCCGGTGCTCGAGACGACCGACACGGTGGTGGCCCTCGAGCCGCTCTCTCCCGTGGAGACCGACGTGCTCACGACCACCGCGGCGACCTGCCGGCTCATCGAGCGGATCGGCTCGCCCCACGTGCGGCTCCACCTCGACGTGAAGGCGATGGCCTCCGAGAGCGAACCGATCCCCGAGATCATCGTGGCCAGCGCCCGCCACCTCGAGCACTTCCACGCCAACGACGTGAACCTCCAGGGGCCGGGCTTCGGGGCGGTCGACTTCGGGCCGATCTTCCGGGCGCTCGACGAAATTCGCTACGCCGGGTGGGTGAGCGTGGAGGTGTTCGACTATGCTCCGGGCCCCGAGCGGCTGGCCCGGGAGAGCATCGACTTCATGCGGCGGGTCGAGGAGTCGCTCGGCTGAGCGAACGACCGCCGCCCGGACGGCGCCGGGGTGATCATGGGCGAACTGCCGCACGTCGAGTCGCAGGCCGCGCCGAGCGGGCCTGCGGACGGTCCCTGGCACAAGGGCATGACCAGGTATCACTGGTTCGTGCTCATCGTCGCCGCCCTTGGCTGGCTCTTCGACTGCCTCGACCAGCAGCTCTTCACGCTCGCCCGCAAGCCGGCGATGCAGACGCTGCTGGCCTCGGCGACGCTCGACCCGGCGACGATGACGGCCGACGACAAGAAGGCGTTCGACGCGAAGGTCGATTTCTACGGCGGCCTCTCCACGTGCGTGTTCATGCTCGGCTGGGCGACGGGCGGCCTGATCTTCGGCGTGATCGGTGATCGTTTCGGCCGCGCCAAGACGATGATGATCACGATCGTCATCTATTCGCTCTGCACCGGGCTGTCGGCCCTCTCTCGCGGCTTCTGGGACTTCGCCTTCTACCGGTTCATCACGGGCCTCGGTGTGGGGGGCGAGTTCGCCGTGGGCGTGGCCCTCGTGGCCGAGGTGATGCCGGACCGGGCCCGGCCGCACGCCCTCGGCCTGCTCCAGGCGCTCTCCACGGTCGGCAACTTCTCCGCCGCGCTGATCGGCATCGGGCTCGGGCAGGCCCAGCTCCACATGGGCACCACGCTCTACGGCTGGGAGCCGTGGAGGTGGAAGTTCGTCATCGGGGCCCTGCCGGCCGTGCTTGCCCTCGTGATCCGTGCGGGCCTCAAGGAGCCCGAGCGGTGGCAGGAGATGAAGGCCAAGGCGACGGCGGCCGGGGAAAAACTGGGCGGCTACGGCCCGTTGTTCTCCGATCCACAATGGCGGAAGAACGCGATCCTGGGAATGCTGCTGGCCTGCGCGGGAGTGATCGGCCTCTGGGGCATCGGCTTCTTCACGCCCGACCTCGTACGGAGCGTGTTCCGCAAGTCGTACGAGGTCCAGGGGCTCTCGCCACAGGAGATCGCGGGTCGGCTCACGATCTGGCCGGCGGTGGCCATGATGATGATCCAGGTGGGGGCGTTCGTGAGCATGATGCTGGCCGCCCGGATCTGCCAGCGGATCGGCCGGAAGCCGTTCTTCGCGATCGCGTTCACGCTGGCGATGCTCTCCACGGCGTTCGTGTTCCGCTATCTCGACGAGCCGGGAGACATCTGGTGGATGCTGCCGATCATGGGCTTCTGCCAACTCTCGGTGTTCGCCGGCTACGCGATCTACTTTCCCGAACTCTTCCCCACACGGCTGCGGAGCACCGGAACGAGCTTCTGCTACAACGTCGGCCGGTTCGTGGCCGCCGGGGGGCCGTTCCTGCTGGGCCTGCTGACGAGCGTGGCCTACGCCGGCATCAAGAGTCCGGCCTGGATGGCCGAGCCGATGCGGCCGGCGGGCATCACCATGTGCGCCGCCTTTCTGCTCGGCCTCGCCGTGCTTCCCTTCCTGCCCGAGACGAAGGATCGGCCGCTCCCCGAAGACTGACCGCATCCTGTTGATCCGCCCGCATGCGCCGTAGACTCCGGGGACGGCCGCAGGTCGCGGCCCCATCCCGGAGACCAGAGCGTCATGCGTTGGGAAGGACGTCGTCAGAGCAGGAACGTCGAGGATCGACGGAGCGTCGGGCAGCAGGCCGTGGTGGGGGGAGGTCTGCTCACCCTGCTGATCATGATCGTGATGATGTTTCTGGGCGTCGATCCGATGCACCTGATGCGGATGGCGCCGGAGCTCGCCGCTCCCCCCGCGCCGGCGTCTGCACCGGGCAAGCCGGTCGACGACGAGATCGGGAAGTTCATCAAAACGGTGCTGGCCGACAACGAGGACGTGTGGACGGCGGTCTTCCCCAAGGCGTTCGGCAAGCGGTTCGTGCCGACGAAGCTGGTGATGTTCACGGGCCGCGTGCAGAGCGGCTGCGGCATCGCCGACGCCGGGGCGGGGCCCTTCTACTGCCCGCTCGACAAGACGGTCTACATCGACCCGGTGTTCTACGAGGAACTCAAGCGGCGGTTCGGGGCGCCGGGCGACTTCGCGCAGGCCTACGTGATCGCCCACGAGATCGGCCACCACATCCAGAACCAGCTCGGCATCAGCGACCGCGTGCAGGCGATGCAGCGGCGGCTGTCGCAGGCGGATTACAACCAGCTCTCGGTGCGGATGGAGCTGCAGGCCGACTACCTCGCCGGCGTCTGGGCCCGGCACATGGCCCAGTATGCGGGCATCCTCGACGAGGAGGACATCCGTGAGGCGGTCAACGCGGCCGCGGCGATCGGCGACGACCGGATCCAGAAGCAGGCCCAGGGCTACGTGGTGCCGGAGGCCTTCACCCACGGCACGAGCGAGCAGCGGGTGCGGTGGTTTCTCTACGGCCTCAAGACCGACACGCCCGACCTCGTCCCGGAGCGGATGAACGAGGCCTTCGAGCGGGATTCGCCGTAGATCGCGTTCGAGCTACGTGTATCGCCGGCTCGGGGGCGGCAAAAGTCTCGTCGCCGGGGCGAGGATACGCCCAAGGCTCCTCGAGCGTTCGCCGACCCCCTCACCTACCCTCTCTGGTTTGCCACGCCGAGGCTGTGCCGAACCGGAGATGCGATCTAGGAGCTACGGGAGCATGCCCGCCGAGCCGCGCGGGCATCAGGCCAGGGGGTCGGCGCGGTCGGTGAGCGGCCAGTCGATGCGGCGGCCCGTGAGTGCCGAGGCGTAGACGGCGGCCGTCATCTCGACCGTCGTTCGCCCCGCATACATGCCGGTCTCCGGCTCGCGGTCTTCCTGGATCGCGTCGAGCAGGTCGAGTGCGGCGCGGCGGCCCCATGCCGCCCGCTCGGCGGCGCGGTCGGCATCCGCCTCGGGGGGCGGCGAGTCGAGGCCCTCGGGGCCGATCGGCTTCCAGGGGATGTCTTTGTCGACCCGCCAGAGCGGCGCGGCCCGGAAATAGGCATGCGGCACGTGGTCGGGCCGAATGTGGATCGCGCCGGCCGAGCCCACGATCGTGAGCCCGAAGGCGGGCTGCTTGGCGCCGGCGTCGCGGACCGTGGCGAAGTGGCCCACCGGCCCGTCGGCCAGGCCGAACATCGCCGCGACCGCATCGCCGGCGATGCGGCCGATCCCCTCCGGTCCCTCGACCGCATCGGCCTTCGTGATCGGGCGGCCGCCGACCGTGACCGCGGCCTCGCACCACTTCGGCTCGCCCCCGAGGTCGGCCATCATGTCGAGCACGTGGCAGCCGAGCACGCAGAGATCCTCGCCTCCGCCACGCGTGTCTTCCTTGCCGCGGCCGCGAAGCTCCAGCACCGTGCCGATGCGGCCGGCCTCGACGAGATCCTTCGCGGCGGCGTAAGCGGGTGAATGGCGATTGACGAAGGCCAGCGAGAGCCTGGTGCCGGCCTTCGCGCAGGCCGCGATCACGGCGTCGGCCTCGGCGGGCGTGCGGACGAACGGCTTCTCGAGGAAGATGCCCCGCGCGCCGGCCTCCGCAGCGGCGATCGCCATCTCGGCATGGCAGTCGACATGCCGCATGCAGATCGCGACCACGTCGGGCTTCACCTCGGCGAGCATCCGCCGCCAGTCGCGGAACGCCGTTCCAGGCTTTGCGGCGTCGAGTTGCAGCCTGGCCACCGCCTTGCCGAGCCCTTCCTCGTTCTCGTCGGCGACGGCCACGAGTTCCGCGGCCTCGATGTCGCGCCACAGCTCGTCGACCGCATGCCCCCAGTCGCCGCGTCCCGTGCGGCCGATCACCGCCACCCGCAGAGCTTCCATGGCAGAGTCCCTTTCGTACGTGTGTTAGGCAGCCCTGAAGCCCGCCTGCACGAGCCCGTCGAGAAACATTTGTACCGCCGAGGCCACGAGCACCATGCCCATCAGCCGTTCCACGGCCGTAAGCCCCCGCGTGCCGAGGAAGGTGGCGAGCTTCGCACCGGAAAGGAGGATCGCGGCCGAGGCGGCCCACGCGGCCGAGATCGCCAGCAGCCACGCGAGGTGGCGGCCGGGCTCACGGCTCGTCATCAGCAGCACGGTGGCCAGGGCCGACGGCCCGGCGATGTAGGGCACCGCCAGCGGCACGATGAAGGGTTCGCCGTCGAGGTGCTCGCCGAGCGGGCCGTGCTCGGCCGGAAACACCATCCGCAGGGCGATCAGGAACAGGAGGATGCCCCCCGCGATCGTCAGGGCAGGCTCGGAAATGCCGAGCACCTCGAGCAGCGGGCGGCCCGCGAAGAGAAACGCGACGAGCAGGGCGTAGGCCACGAGCAGTTCCCGCGCCACCACCCGCGTGCGGCGGGCCGGGTCGACCGGCGCGAGCGCCGCCAGGAAGAGCGGCACGTTGCCGATCGGGTCCATCACGAAGAACAGCAGAATCGCGGCGGACGCGAGCGACATGGCTATGATCGTAGCATGGCAGAACACCACGGGCATGCGACGGGCGGGTGCCACGGACACGACCATGCCCATGCGCACCCGCATGCCCACGGCCTCTCGGCCGCTGGTCTCGACCGCGCGATGGCGGCGGGCGTCGCCCTCAACGTCGCCTTCGTGGCCGTCGAGGTGGTGGCCGGCTTCCAGGCCGACTCGCTCTCGCTGCTGGCCGATGCGGGGCACAACGCCGGCGACGTGCTCGGGCTCCTGCTCGCCTGGGGCGCCAGCTGGCTGGCGCGGCGGCCGCCGTCGCCCCGGTACACCTGGGGGCTGAGGCGCTCGACGATCTATGCGGCGCTTGCCAATGCCGTGCTCCTGCTCGTGGCCTGCGGCGGGATCGCCTGGGAGGCGGCGCATCGCCTCCGCGAGCCCGCGCCCGTGGCGGGTCCGGTGGTGATCGCGGTGGCGGCTGTCGGCGTGGTGATCAACACGCTCACCGCGCTGCTCTTCATGAGGGGGCAGGCCGATGCCAATGTCCGCGGCGCCTTCCTCCACATGGCTGCCGACGCAGCGGTGTCGCTCGGGGTGGTGGTCGCCGGCGTGGTGATCGCGGCCACGGGCGTCGCCTGGATCGACCCAGTGGTCGGCCTTGCGATCGCCGCCCTGATCGTGGCGGGAACGTGGGGCCTGTTTCGGGAGAGCCTCGACCTCGCGCTCGATGCCGTGCCGCGGGGCGTGGACCCCGCCGCGATCCAGGGCGCCCTCGCCGCGGTGGCCGGCGTTGGCGAGGTGCACGACCTGCACGTGTGGGGCGCGAGCACCTCGGAGGTGTCGCTCACCGCGCACCTCGTGGCCGTCGACGGCTGCGATCGCGACACGCTGCTCGCCGCCGCCCATGCCGTGCTTCGCGAGCGTTTTCACGTGGCCCATGCCACGCTGCAGATCGAGAGCCCGCTCGCTGCGGACGGCTGCCCGCAGCGGCCCGCCGACTCGCTCTAGCCGCGGACGGCTGACCGGGCGATGCCGGCGATCATCCGCCGGAAGACGAGCTCGTGGAGCGGCCAGATCGCGTACCAGTAGGCGAGTCCGCCGAGGCCCCGCGGATCGAAGACGGCCGTCTGGTGGATGGTGACATCGCCGTCGCGCGGCACGACCTCGAACTCGAGCCAGCCGCGGCCCGGCATCTTCATCTCGGCCGCGAGCCGCAGCCGGCGCGGCGGATCGCACACCTCCACCCGCCAGCAGTCGAGCGCCTCGCCCGCCTCGAGCTTCTCGGGATCCCGCCGGCCGCGGGCCATGCCCGGCCCGCCGAGCAGGCGGTCGATCCATCCGCGAAGGCTCCAGAGCCAGTCGCACGCATACCAGCCATTGGCGCCGCCGATCCGCTCGATCGCAGCGAAGGCGCGGTCGGCCGACACCGCGACGACCACGTGGCGATGGTCGACGAGCCGCGTGCCCTCGTGGGTGCCGCCGTAGGAATGCGGCAGGTCTTCGATGTCGGCGAAGTCGGACCAGCGTTTGCCGGCGAACTCGCGATCCTCGCGGTCCACCGCCTCGCGGATGGCGGTCGGCAGGTCGCGGGGCACGACGGCGAAATCCCGCCGCGCCGCGTCGCTCGTCACCACCGTCGGGTTCTTGAGGCCGTCGATCAACTTGCGTCCCACCTTGGAATACCGCGGCGCCACGAGCTTGAGCCACAGGCTCGAGAGCCGCGGCGTGAGCACCGGCACCGGAATCATGAGCCGGCGCAGGCCCCGCTGTCGGGCGTACTCCCGCATGATAGCGCCGTAGGAGACCCTGTCCGGGCCGCCGATTTCGAAGATCCGCGGCCCCCCCGGGGGCAGGTCGATCGCGGCCGCCAGATACGCGATCACGTCGGCGATCGCGATCGGCTGCGTGGGCGTGGCCAGCCAGGCGGGGCAGATCATCACGGGAAGCCGCTCCACGAGCACGCGCACGAGGTCGAAGGAAAAACTGCCCGCCCCGATGACGATCGAGGCCCGCAGTTCGATCACGTCGAGACCGCTGGCCCGGAGAATGGCTCCCACCTCGTGGCGGCTGCGGAGGTGGGGCGAGAGCCGCTCGTCGTCGTCGGTGCCGAGGCCGCCGAGGTAGATGATCCGCCGCACGCCGGCGGTGGCTGCCGCCGCTGCGAAGCGTTCTGCGGCGAGGCGATCGGCGCGTTCGAAGTCGACGCCCCCCTCCATCGAGTGCACGAGCCAGTAGGCCACGTCGATGCCGGTGCAGGCGCGGGCGAGGTCGGCGGGATCGGACGCATCGCCCGTCATCACCTCCGTGGTGGCGGTCGTGCGGCCGGCAAGTTTCTCGGGCCGGCGCACGAGACAGCGGACGTGCAGCCCGCGGCGTTGCAGGTCGTCGAGGAGGCGGCCGCCGACGTAGCCCGTGGCGCCGGTGAGGAGGATACGCATGGCGTCATCTTACGCAGCGGGGGATGCCGTGCTCGCTCTGGTGCATCCAAGGCACGTGCAGTGCCGGCTCGGGGGCGGCAAAAGTCTCGTCGCCGGGGCGAGGATACGCCCAAGGCTCCTCGAGCGTTCGCCGACCCCCTCGCCTACCCCGTTCGGCTTTCCGCGCTGGCTCTCCATGGCTAGCGACGACTAGCGACGAGTTTTAGATCGCGAGAATGAAAAGGCCATGCCCGGAGGAGGTCCCGCGGCAGCATCCGTGCTGTGGGGGTCCGTTCCGTGATGAATTTCCTGACCGGATGAGACCGACAGGGAAAAACCGTGCCCTCCCGTCCGGGCATGGCCGAAGTTCAAAACCGTGATTCGTCAGGCCGTGAGTTCGTCGATGCGCCGGCGAAAGCCCGGCATCTCGCTCGTGACGTAGGCGGTCCAGGCGGCGGGCTGCCAGAGTTCCACGCAGACCGCGGCGCCGACCACCATCAGGCTGCCGCCGGGCTCCACGCCGAGAAACTCCCGATAGCCCTCGGGCACGACGAGTCGCGACCGGCCGGCCAGCGACACCGTCTGCTGCCGCGTGGAGAGGAGTCGGCCGAGTTCCTGCACCTGCCCGACGCGTTGCGTCAGCAGTCCGGCCTCGAGCTTGGTGCGGACCACGTCGATTGCGGCATCGATCCGTGGCTTCCAGAGGGCCGCCGACCAGAGCGACAGGCATCCGGCCCGCTCCTTCGCGAGCACGAGCTTCGGCCCGGCCGCCAGCAGCGGATCGAGCAGTTCCGACGGGATCGCAAGGCGATGACGCTCGTCGAGCGCCCGCACGAACTCGCCGATCAGCAGGTCGGCCGCAGCGGCCATGGTCATCCGCACGTTTCAATCGCCCGCCTCCGCGGGAAACCGATGCCAGTCATCCGATGACAGGCAAAATGGGCCATAAACCCACCATCCAAAGTTTTTTTGGATGGTTATGGGCTTAAAACCCACGAGCAGAAGTCTATCGGCTGTGCGGGAGGCTGCAAGCCTCCCGGAGAGGGCCGTGATTTTCGGCCTAAAAACGCGGGGGTATGCCGACTCACCCGTTCCGCGGTCGTACCGCTTACGCGGTTACGCTTCCTGCGTTGGGAAGCCCCAATCGCGTGAGCGAGGGGAAGGCTCGGGGCTTGTCAGTGGCCGCACGAGGCGCAACCGCCGCCGCAGTTTCCGCCGCAGCCGTCGGCCCCGATTTCCTTCTTGTAGGCCTTCTGGGCCGCCGCTTCCTTCGAGAGTTTGAACTCAGGGCCGGCGGGGAAATATTGGATGTCGTCCTGCAGGTAGTACGCGCTCGGCAGCGTCTGCCCCCCCACGTCGACCTGGCAGCCGGTGAAGGCAAGGCTGGCGATCGAGCCGGCGGCGAGCACGGCACGCGACATGACGGCGAGCTGCGGGATCGTGGAGAGCGAGCGGTTCATGGCGGTCGTCCGTCGAAAGGGAGTGGCTGCCGGTTCTGCGTCTCCTGCTCTATCGGGCGGCACGACCCGCAAACTTTTGGCGACCGCTACGACCGGATTCCGAGGTTTCCCAGACTGCCACCCGGCTTGCCTCGCCCGCCCACCTTCAGGCGCCGATCGCACGGGCGGCCCGACGCCCGCGCGGTGTACAACCTGTTGCATGAGACACGCCCCGCTGGCCGCATGCCTCGCGCTGGTCGCCTCCGTCGCCTGGGGACAGGTCGTGCTGCAGCCCGACGTCGGCGTGCCCGGGTCTGCCGAGACGGCGCCCTCGGCGGTCTACGATCTCACCCTCCAAGCGCTTGCCGCGGGCGACTACACGTCGGCCGCCGATGCGGCCCGCAATGCCTACCAGGGGGGCGTGCGTTTCGGCGGTCAGCGCTGGATCGACTCGATCGCCACCGCCGCGGTGCTCGGCGAATGCCTCTTCGAACTCGGCAGCCTCGGCGACGCGGTGGCCCGCTACGAGGAGTCGCTGCTCGTCTATGCGGCCCATGCCGATTGGATGCTGTCGGTGCAGTTTCCTCCGCCCGCCCTCGCGGCCGCGGGAGCACGCGCGGCCACCTGGGGCCGCAGCGAACGCACCACGAAACCGGCGGCCATCCCCGACACCATGTCGATCCGCCAGCGCGGGGCCGACGCCCAGCAGGTGCTGCAGCGAGGCGGCGTGCTCTCGGCCGCCTATGACCGTCCCGTGCGGCCCGCCGAGATCATGCGGTCGCTGGTGATCGCCACCTACCGCACCGGTGCGCTGCTCGGCGACCTGGCCCGCGACGATGCTCCGCTCGATGCCGCGACGAAGGCGCTCATGCGTCGTCCTGCGCCGCCGAACCACTGGTCGCAGTCGTGGATCGACATCGCCCTCGGCACCGCCTACTGGGCCCAGGGCAAGCCCGATCTCGCGAGCCCGCTGCTCACGCGCGGGCTCGTCGTCGGCAACCAGTTCGACCACCCGCTCACCGCGTGGGGCCTGATCGTGCTCGGCCGGATCGCGCTCGACGCCGACCAGCCGCAGCGGGCGGCCAAACTCTTCGAGGAAGCGACCTATGCGGCCGCCGACTTCGGCGATGCCCGCGCGCTCGAGGAGGCCTTCGCCTGGGCGGCAGCCGCCCACCGCGCGGCCGGCACGCGGGGCGTGCCACCCACGATTCGCGGCGGCTGCGACTGGGCCCGCGCGGCGCTGCCGGCCCTGCGGGCACGGCTCCTGGCGATCGAGGCGGAAAGTTTCGCGGCCGCCGGTGACACGCGATCCGCCACGGCCGCCCTCAAGGAGATCGACGGCCGCTTGCTCCGCGGCGACGCAGGGCGTGGCCAGCTTGGCGGTCAGGCGGCCTATGCGAAGGCCCTCGTCGAATACGCGACCGGCGACGTGCCGGCCGGCGACGACGAACTCGAGCGGGCGCTTCTGATCATGCGGTCGCGGACGCCACGGCTCTTCCAGACGGCGAGGCTCGCCGACCTCGTGCTCGGTGGCTCCTCGGCGGTGTCGGAGCGGCAGGCCGACACGCTCTTCGCGCAGCTGCTCGCCGACCCGGGGCCGCGGGAGGTGGCCATCGATCCCCTCGGATCGCTGGCCACGCTCTCGGCGAACCGCACCGACGTCTTCGAGACCTGGCTGGCCGTCGCCGCCCGCCGCGGCCATGACCAGGCGATCGAGGCCGCGGAGGCGACGATGCGGCAGCGGTGGCTCGCCGCGCAGCAGTTCGGCGGTCGCCGGGTGGCGGTCGAGCGGCTGCTCGCGGCCGACCCGCGAAGCCTGTCGCCCACCGCCGCCGCCCGCCGCGCTGCCATCGTCGGCGAGCGGCCCGATCTTGCCGCTCTCATCGACCGCATGGGCCAGCTGCGGGGCACCCTGGCCGCGGCGCTCCAGCCGGGCGGGGTTGCGGCTGCCGAGGGCCGCGGCGACTGGGATTCGTATCGCGGGCTCGCCCAGCGTCGCGACCGGATCGTGGCCGCCGTCGCGGCGGGCCGTGACTGGGTGCCGCTCGAGTTTCCGCCGCTCACGTCCGGCGCCGAGATCCGCCGCCGTCTCGCGCCGCGGCAGCTGATCCTCTCGTTTCACTGGACGAAGTCGGGGCTCTTCGGCCTGCTTGAATCGAAGGATCGCTTCGCGATCTGGCAGGTACGTCAGGCGGGCGACCTGCCGGCGGAGATCAAGGCGCTTGTCAAGTCGCTCGGCCTCGTCGATCCCGTCGCGCCCGTGCCGCTGGAGCGGATCGCGGCGGCCGACTGGCGCGGTTCGGCGGCGCGGGTCGAACGCATGCTCTTCGAGAACTCGAAGGTGACGCTCGCGGAGGGGATCGACGAACTGGTGATCGTTCCCGACGGCTGGCTCTGGTACCTGCCCTTCGAACTCCTGCCCGTGGGGTCGGGAGACGAGTCGTCGCGACTGCTTCGCGACGGCTGTCGCATCCGCTACGCGCCCACGCGAAGCCTCGCCGTGATGAGGTTCGAGCCCGCAGCCCCCGGCCCGGTCGGGGTGCATGCCGGGCGGATGAATCGCGGCGACAAGCCCGAGGTCGCCGAGGCGACGCTCGCGCAGCTGACGGCCCGCGTCGATCGCGCCGTGCCGCTGGCTGGCTGGCCGCCGGCGGCGGCATCGGTCTGCGACACGCTCGTGGTGTTCGACGAACTCGCGGGCGAAGGCCCCGTCGCGTCGTGGCCGCTCGTGCCCGGCGGCGGGGGCCGCGCCGGGATCGCGTTTGGCGACTGGCTCGCCCCGCCGCTCAAGCGGCCGCAGCGGGTGGTGCTGCCGGGTCTGCAGACG
Organism: Pirellulales bacterium; assembly: GCA_046092585.1. Lineage (GTDB taxonomy): Bacteria > Planctomycetota > Planctomycetia > Pirellulales > UBA1268 > QWPN01. The sequence goes on from JBJTDZ010000146.1 coordinate 18,939, forward strand.
GCCGCGGCCGGAGGTCTCGCGGCCACCCCGACGCGTCCCGGCGACGACGTCTTCGGCGCCGCCACGGATCTGATCGCCGCCGGCGCCCGCACGGCAGTCGTGAGCCGCTGGCGGGTTGGCGGCAAGACCTGCATCGACCTCATGGCGGAGTTTCTGCGGGAGGCCAGCGCCGCCGAGCCGACGCCGGCGGCCGACGCCTGGCGTCGGGCCGTCGACCTCGCGCTCGCCGAGCCCATCGACGTGCTCCGGGAACCGCGGCTCAAGGAGGCGGCCGGTGCCGCCGTCCCGGATCAGGTGCCGCCGCTGCTCTGGGCGGGCTATCTGCTCGTCGACGGCGGCGGAGGCCGTTACTCCCCCGAGCCGCCTCCCCCCGCCGCCAATGCGCCGGCTCCGCCGCCACCGCCGGCGCTTCGCCAACCAGCAGCCCCGCAGGCTCGCCCATGACCGACGCGGGGGGCGATCTCGGCGGCCTGGCCGCCCTCGCACTGGCGGCGTTTCTGGCCGGCGCCGTCAACGCGGTGGCCGGTGGCGGCACGATCCTCACGTTTCCGGTGCTCGGCGCGATCCTGCCCCCCGGCCCCGCCCGGCTGGTGGCCGCCAACGCCACCAGCACGATCGGCCTCTGGCCCGCGTCGATGGCGGCGGCCCTGGCCTCCCGCAGCAGTCGTGACGGATTGCCGACGTGGGCCCGCTGGCTCGCGGTGCCGAGCGCCATCGGCGGCGTGCTCGGCGTGCTGCTCGTGCTCTGGCTGCCGCCGGCGTGGTTCGACGGCCTCGTGCCCTGGTTGATCCTGGTGGCGGCGGTGTTGTTCTCGATCCAGCCGCACGTGGCGGCCTGGGCCGGCGGCGGGGCACCCCTGGATCCCGTCACCGCCAATCCGCCGGTCGGCAGGCTTGGCATGGTGTGCGGGCTGCAGCTGCTCGTGGGCATCTACGGCGGTTACTTCGGTGCCGGCATCGGCATCCTCATGCTTGCGGTGCTCGCGGTGCTCGGCCTCGGCGACATCCATCGGCTCAATGCCGTGAAGAACTGGCTGGCCACGGTCGTCAATGGCGTGGCCACGCTCGTGTTCGCGGCCGGGTCGTGCGCCGGCAGCCACGAGGTTTCCTGGCTCCATGCAGGCGTGATCGCGGCCGCCGCAACCGTGGGGAGCCTCGGAGCCCTGCAGATCGCCCGGAAACTGCCCGCGGCGGTGATGCGGCGGATCGTCGCCATCATCGGCTTCGGGTTGGCGGGCTATTATTTCTGGCGGCAATGGCGGCCCTGATCCGGCCGGCCCGCGCCGCCGCGTCGTTTCGCCCGAGCCCACCAGCCTCGCCACCATGCTCGTCCGCACCGCGGCCCTCACGAAACGATACGGCGGATTCGCCGCGCTCGATGGCTGCACGCTGCACGTCGACGAGGGAGAGGTCTTCGGTCTCCTCGGCCCCAACGGCGCGGGCAAGACGACGCTGCTGCGCACCCTCCTCGGCTACCTTGCGGCCACGTCGGGCTCAGCCGAGGTCGCCGGCTTCGACTGCGCCACGCGGTCGCTCGACGTGCGGGCCCGCACCGCCTACCTCCCCGGCGAGGCCCGGCTCTTCCGGCGGATGAACGGCCATGCCGTGCTCGACTTCTTCGCCGACCTGCGGCCGGAGTGCCGTCGCGACGCCGCGACCCGGGTGGCTGAGCGGCTCGCCCTCGACTGTTCGCGGCAGGTGGCGAGGATGAGCACGGGCATGCGGCAGAAGCTCGCGCTGGCGGTCGTGCTCGCCACCGACGTGCCGCTCGTGATCCTCGACGAGCCGACCGCCAATCTCGACCCCACGGCGCGGGCCGAGGTGCTCGACCTCGTGCGGGAGGCCAGGGCGGCGGGCCGCACCGTGATCTTCTCGTCGCACGTGCTCTCGGAGGTGGAGGAGACCTGCGGCCGCGTGGTGATCATGCGGGCCGGTCGCGTGGTGCACGAGCAGTCGATCGCCGACCTCCGCCGCGGCCACCGGATCCACGCCGACCTGCAGGGGGCCTTTCCGGGCGTGCCGGCGGAGTTCGCCGGCCGGCTCGCGGCCAGCGTCGCGCCGGGCGGCCGCGTCGTGCTCGAAACGGAAGAGCCGCTCGCGCCCCTGCTGGGCTGGCTCGCCACGCTGCCGCTCGCCGAGGTTCGCGTCGAGCCGGTCGGCCTGCAGGCGGTCTACGATCGCTTCCATCGCGCGAGCGGAGGAGCCTCATGAATCATCTGTGGAACGCGGCGGTCTGGCGGAAGACGTGGGGCGACCAGCGGCTGCTGCTCGTCTCCATCGCGGCGCTCTGGACGGCGTTTCCCTGGCTCTATCTCTGGCTCTCGGCGCAGATCCCGATGCCCGCGTTTCAGGACGTGCTCCTCAAGGTGATCCCCGACGACTGGCAGAAGCTCTCGGGGGTGCCGATCTCCGAGGTGGCGACCTATGCCGGCCGCGTGGCCCTGGCCTTCGTCGATCCGGTGGTGGTGCTCACGGCCACGGTGTGGGGGATCACGCGGGGCAGCGACGCGGTGTCGGGGCCGCTCGAGCGGGGCACCATGGAGATGCTGCTGGCGGCGCCGGTTCGCCGCTCGGCGGTCTTTCTCACGCAGGCGCTGGCCACCAGCGTGGCGGCGGCGGCGCTCGCGGGCGTGTTGCTCGCGGGCGTGTGGTCGGCCGTGGCCCTCGGGCCGTGGGCGGGCAGGGTGGACCCGTGGCGGTTCGTGCCTGCCGCCGGCAACGTGTTCGGGTTGATGGTCTGCATGGCGGGGATCGCGGCCTGCGTGTCGGCCATCGACAGCCACCGCTGGCGGACGGTGGGCGTGATGTGCGGGTTCTACGTGGCGGCGCTCCTGGCCAAGCTCGTGGGCCGGCTCAGCGACGGCCTCGCCTGGGTGGGATACCTCTCGGTGTTCAACGCCTACGAACCGCAGCGGCTGGTGGGAGGCGGGGCCGACAGCTGGTCGCTGCTGCTTCGCTACGACGCGGTGCTCGTGGGCATCGGGCTGGCGGCGTACGCCCTCGGAGCCTGGCTCTTCAGCCGCCGCGACCTGCCGGCCCCGCTCTGAGCCCACGCAGTCGTACCGCTTACGCGGTTGTTTGGAAGCCCAATCGCGTAAGCGATGGGGATCACGCCGGGGGGTCCGCGGTCGTACCGCTCACGCGGTTACGCTTCCCGGAAACGGTCGTACCGTTTACGAGGTGACGCTTCCCGGGTCACGGTACTTGCCCCGGCCCCCTGTGGGTGCAGGTTGTTCAACCGCCGGAAGAGCCGGGCCTCGCCGGGGAGGTAGGCGGTGC
>JBJTDZ010000147.1:0-9912 GCA_046092585.1 Pirellulales bacterium
AGCCCCGCCAGGCCGCCGGCAAGGCGGCGAAGGACACCACGGAAGAAGTGACCGTCGAAACGAGCGACGGGGTCTCCGTGCGGGCCTGGTACTACCCGCTCGCCGAGAAGGCCGAGCCACGGGGGACGGTGATCCTGATCCACGATCTGGGCGGGTCGCACCGTACCGTGGAGCCGCTCGCAAAGGCCCTTCAGGCCGCAGGCTATGCGGTCGTCGCCCCCGACCTGCGGGGCCACGGGCAGTCGCGACTCGAACACCTCCCCGCCTCCCAGGACGACCAGTCGAAACTCCTCAAGCGGTCCGACTTCGAGATGATGTCGGCGTCCGCCGGCGGCCAGAAGCGCGACCAGTCGGCCGTTCGGGGCGACATCGAGTGCGTCCGCAACTGGATCAAGCAGCGGGCCGATGCCGGCACGCTCGTGATGCAGCCGCTGTTCGTGGTCGGCTCGGGTCTGGGGGCGACGGTGGCGGCCACCTGGACCGCGGCCGATGCGAACTGGCGAGACCTCGCCACCGGGCCGCAGGGCCGCGAGGTCGCCGGGCTCGTGCTGATCAGCCCCACGTTCGCCACGAAGGGCTACGGCATCGCCCCGGCCCTCGCCCAGGAGCAGGTCCGAAAGACGGTGCCCGTGCTGGTGATCGCCGGCAGCGGCGAACGCGATGCGACGAAGGTGTTCGACAAGCTCAAGACTCAGCGACTGAGGGAGTGGTTCGACAGCCGACATCCACCGGGCGACGACAAGGACGCCTCGCCGGTCGCCGCCGACAAGGCGTCGCTCTCGCTGCTCGTGCATCCGGCCGTCGCCTCGGGCGACGCCCTGGCGACGCTACGATCCGCCGATCCGCGGGCCCGGGCCGGCGATCCGGCGAACCTGCTGCAGGGATTCCTCCCGCTGGCAGCAAGCCGGAAGGAGTGATTCCGGCTCGCGGCGTCCGCATCAGGGAAGCCGCAGTTCCATTCCCGCCACCGCGAGTTCCGGGCTGCGAAGCCGATCCCGGTTCGCCTCCCAGATCCGCTGGGCCGCGGCCCGGTCGCCGTAGAACCTCACCGCGATCGACTCGAGCGTCTCGCCCGGCGCGAGCCGCACGCTGCCCCCTGATACCGGGGCCGACGGCACCATCGCGCCGGACGACTGCTGCGCCGCGTGGCTGCCAAGCCAGACGTGCGGCGCTGCGGGGGCGGCGCCGGGCGGCGGCATGGCGGCGGGGGCATGCGGCGGGTCGATCGATCGCACCGCCCCGGCAGAAGCGTGCGAGTGAGGGCCTCCCACCGTCCATGCCGGCGGCAGTCGCAGTTCCGCACCGATCGGCAGGAGATTCGGATCGGGGATCACGTCGCGGTTGGCCTCCCAGACGGCCGCTGCGCCCCCCGGATGCCCGTAAAAGCGCGTCGAGATACCGGTGAGATCGTCGCCGTCGCGGACGACATACGTTGCCGGAACGAGGTCGGCCTGCGGTGCCTCAACCGTACGGCCTGCCGCCTTCGGTGCCGCCCACGCGGCGACCAGCGGAGGAGCGGCCTGGGCGTCGAGCAGTGGCGGGGGTGGCACGTCGAACGTCGAACGATAGGTGGCGGTCATGGCGGGGCCTTCCGCCTGGAGCGCGGGAGCCACGGGCGGGAGCCGCGCGGGCGGTGAAGGCGGTGCGTAGTCGGCTCGCAGCGCCACTGGCGTTGTCGCCACCTGCTCCGCCGGGGGCCACGCCGGGGTCGCCTGGGGCGGCACGGCAGGCGTCGGCGGCATCACCGGCACGCCCGCCGACGGCGGCAGGGCGGCCGTGGTCGTTGGCTGCGGCGCCTGCCGCGCGGCCGCCACGCTCTCGACCACGAACAGTCCGAGCGGCGCGGCCAGCGTGACACCAGCCGCCACCATCGCCGCCCCGACGATGAATCGAACTCCGTTCGCGATCGTGCCCACGGCTGCCTCGAGAAGGTGCGGCGGCCAGACGCCGGCAAGCGGGCCACCAGGAAACAATGCCCCACCCCGCGAGGGCAGGCTTGTCGCCGGATCACGGCGAGGGCTGCACCCGCGCACCGCCCGCCGTTGCGAACGGAACCACCCGCAGGGTTTGCCGGACCCTTCCGGGGCCGATTCGCCGAGCCCCGCTCACGCCGGCTGCGTCGGCCGCTCGCCGCCAAACGTGTGCTGCAGCCAGAGCACGATCGGTGAGGCGATGTAGATCGTGCTGTAGGAGCCGACGACGATCCCCACGAGCATCGTGAAGGCGAAGGCGTGGATCCCCTGCCCGCCCACGGCGTAGAGGATCAACGTGGCCAAAAACGCGGTGCCGGAGGTAAGGATCGTGCGACTGAGCGTCTGGTTCACCGCGCGGTCGATCATGTCGGCCGTCACGAACCTGCTTTTGCCTCTGAGCTCCCGCAGCCGGTCAAAGATCACGATCGTGTCGTTGATCGAAAACCCGATGATCGTGAGGAGGGCCGCGATCACGTCGAGGCTGATCTTGAAGTCGTCGACCAACGCCCAGCCGAGGGAGGGCGCCACGTACCTGCTGAGGGCCAGGCAGGCGACTGCCACGAGCACGTCGTGAAGCAGCGCGATCACCGCGGCCACACCGAACGCCACGTTCTGGAAGCGGATCCAGACGTAGAGCACGATCATCAGCAGGCTGGCCGCGAGTGCGTAGACGGCCGTCACCTTCGTGTTGCCGGCCACCTTGCCACCGATCGTGTTGGCGGCGAGGTAGACCGGTGTCTCGGCCAGTTTCGCCTTGACGCCCTCGAGGATGCCCGTGGCCGACGCCGCGTCGAGCGTGGTGGTGAGCGTCCAGTTGCTGACCGGCCGTCCGGCCACCGCCCCCGGATCGCCGGACGCGAGATCGAAGTCCGCGTCGCCGATCGAGGCTGCCTCGAGCGCGCCCTTCACCGTGGCGCGTAGCGTGGGGCGACTGATCTTCTGGGGAAACCGCAGCGTGGCGGTGGTGGTGGTCAGCGGTGCGGCAGCGGCACCTTCGCCCGCCGGCTCACGCGACTCGGCCTTCACGTCGACGATCTCCATGCCGTAGGTGGCCAGCCGCCCCGGAAAGAGATCGCGGATTCTGCCTTCCACCGTCCCCGCGTCGTCGCCGCGAAGCGACGTGTCGATCTTGTACCGCAGATCCGCCTCGCCCCCGGTGGTCTTGATGGCGCTCACGGCAGCATCCGGCAACTCTGCCACCGCCTCCCGCACGGCCGCGATGCCGAGCGGCTGATCGGACTTGAACTCCACCTGCACGCTCGTGCCCCCGGTGAAGTCGATGTCGAAGAGCCCCTGCCCCCGCTGCCAGGCAGCCGCGAGGCCGAGGGCGATGAAGGCAAGCGAGCCGACAATCGCGGGCTTCATCCAGCGGACGAAGTGGAAGTTCGTCTGGCCGAAAAGCCGGGCCATCGAAAGCCGCGTGATCCAGCGATTCCGCTCGGCGAGGTCGAAGATCACCCGCGAGCAGAACACCGCGGTGAACAGATTGAGCAGCAGGCCGAAGAAGAGCGTGACGGCGAAGCCCTTGAGCTGGTCGGTGCCGATCGCGAACAGCACCACCGCTGTGATCAGCGTGGTGAGGTTGGAGTCGATGATCGTGGAGAACGCCCGGGCGAAGCCGTTGCGGATCGCCATCCGCACCGCCGCCCCGCGGTCCAGTTCCTCCCGCATCCGCTCGTAGATCAGCACGTTGGCGTCGACCGCCATGCCGACCGAGAGTACGAGCCCGGCCAGACCGGCCAGCGTGAAGGCGGCCTTGAAGGAGATCATGACCGCCACGACGAGCACGATGTTGAGCAGCACCGCGAGGTCGGCCACGAACCCGGAGAACCGGTAGTAGGCCAGCATGAAGGCGAGCACGAGGATCGTGGCCAGCATCATCGCCAGCCGTGCCGACTTGATCGTGTCGTCGCCGAGCTGCGAACTGATCCGCTGCTCGCTGATCGGCTCGCTGCGGAGCGCGGCCGGAAGGCTGCCGGCGTTGAGCACTTCCACGAGGAAGTCGACCTCGGGCTGCTTGAAGTTGCCCGTGATCTGTCCCGACGAGGTGATCGTGCTGCGGATCGACGGGGCCGACTGCACGACGTCGTCGAGCAGGATCCCCAGGCGGCTCTGCAGGCCGTTGGCGGGATCGGGGAGGTTGCGGCCGGTGAGCAGGCCGAACCGCGCCGCGCCGCTGGCGTTGAAGGTGAAGTTCACGCAGGGGCTGAGATTTTCGTCGAGATTCGGGCTCACCCGGCCGAGATCACCGCCGGTGACGTTGAAGGGATCGACCATCACGAGCACCTCGGCGAGGCCGTCGGGGGTCTGCCGCGTGACGAGCTGGCGATCCTCCGCCGGGTTCATCTTGCGGGGATCGGCCTGCACCCAGCGGGCCAGCGTCTCCTCGCCCTGCCGCACCGTCTGGCCGGCCGTCTTCTCGGCCAGGCCGATCGCCGCCTGGTGCCGGGCGTCGTCGCGGTTGGCGAGGATCCGGAACTCGAGCACGCCGGCGCTCGACACGATCCGCTTGATGAGCTCGACCTCCGACTGCTCGACCTCGGGAATGATCACCTCGATCTGGTCGAGGCCGTACTGGCGGACCGTCACCTCCTTCTGGCCGCCCGGATTCACGCGGCGACTCACGGCCGCCACCAGCTTGTCCATGGCGACCGGGGCCGCCTCGGGCACGACCTCGTAGTCGATTTCGAGGGCCTCGGCCGACTCCCGCCGGCCGATCTCCCGCACCGTCACGCGGTCGAAGTCCGCCCGGCCGACCGCGGCAACGAAGGCCTCCCGGGCCTTGGCGTCGGTCGTGGCGAGCGTCACCGTCACTCCGCCACCGGGACGCCTGCGGACGCCGGCGCGGTTTCCTTCCTGCGACACCGCGATCCCCTCCAGCCGCCGCAGCGTGTCGTCGACCCTGCCGGCCGCCTGCTTCGAGGTGTCGACCTCGTAAACGAGGATCAGGCCCCCCTTGAGGTCGATGCCCAGGCGGGGCGGCCAGCCGAGCCAGCAGACCACGCCGCCGATCGCAGCCGCCACCAGCACCGCGGCGATCCGCCCCCACATGTCGGCCGCCCGCAGCCGCTTGGCGAGGATCCACGCCACGAATGTCGGAACGCCCAGCGTGAGGAGCGTGATGCCCCACGTCGCCCAACTCTCCCGCCACCACGGCTCGGCAGCCCCGGCGGCCGCCGGGGCCGAGGCGGCCTGGGCCAGAAGAGCGATTGCGAGGGTCTGGATGTTCATGCCTGCTGTCGTTTCTCGAAAAAGGAGTGCCGGCGGGGTCCGCCGGCAGGGTTCAGGATGCCGCGGCGCCGTCGGCCGAAGCGTCGAGCACCCGGGCGATGCTCGAGAGGGTCACGGTGATCTTCACGTTGGCGGCGTCGTCGACCTTCAGCGTCACCCGCTCCGCCTCACGCTCGACATTCGCCACGGTGCCGTAGATGCCGGAGGAAGTGACCACGCGGTCGTTCTTCTTGAGCGCGGTGAGCATGTCCTGCTGCTTCCGCATTCGCTCCCGCTCCGGCCGGAAGAGCAGCAGGTAGGCCGCGGCGGCGATCGCGATCAGCGGCAGATACTGCAGGAAGAAGGGCACCTCCGGGGGCCTGCCCGCGGGTGCACCGGCCTGCGCGACACAGGAGGCCAGCCAGTCGATCCGGGCGGCGACAGCGACAAGCGGAAGCATCGGGAGGGGCAGCCGGGGTTGCGAACTTCCGCCTGATCCGACCGGGCCGGACCATGGAAGAGTCGCAAATGTAGTGGCCGCGGCGCGCGAGCGACAAGAGCGTGCCGCCGCCGGCGGCCGTGATTGCCCTGGTCAGGCGTCCGGGTCCGCGGCCTCGACGGGGCCGGCCAAGGCCGTTCGGAGCGACTCGGCCGTGGCGGCGAGGCGGCCCGTCGCGATCGCGGCCCGCAGCGCGGCCACGAGCCGCTGGTAGAAGGTGAGGTTGTGGATCGACACGAGCACCGGCCCCAGCATCTCGCCGGCGAGAAACAGGTGCCGGAGGTAGCCGCGGCCATGACGGCAGGCGACGCACGGGCAGCCCTCCTCGAGCGGCCGCTCGTCGCCGGCATGCCGGGCGTTCCGCAGGCGAACCTGGCCGGCGAACGTGTAGGCGAGCGAGTTGCGGCCGCACCTCGTGGGGAGCACGCAGTCGAACATGTCGATGCCGGCGGCCACGGCGGCGATGATGTCGATCGGCTGGCCGACACCCATGAGATACCGCGGACGGTCGGCGGGCAGATGTGGCACGGTGGCCCCGAGCGCCGCCACCATCGCCTCGGGCCCCTCGCCCACCGACAGGCCGCCGACGGCATACCCAGGGAAGCCGATCGCCCGCAGCCCCTCCGCGCTCTCCTGCCGCAGTTCGGGGTCGAGCCCGCCCTGCACGATTCCGAAGAGCGCCTGGTCGGGCCGGGAGTGTGCTGCCCGGCACCGCTCGGCCCAGCGGATCGAACGGCGCATCGCGTCCTCCACCACGCGGCGGTCGGCGGGGAGGGCGACCACGTGATCCATCTGCATCGCCACGTCGGCGCCGATCCGCTCCTGGATCCGCATCGAGTTCTCGGGCGTGAAGTCGACCGGGCTGCCGTCGAGGTGCGACCGGAAGAAGGCCCCTTCCTCGGTCACCTTCACCTGCTTCGCGAGGCTGAAGACCTGGAAGCCCCCGGAGTCGGTGAGCGTGGGGCCGTCCCAGCCCATGAACCGGGCCACGCCCCCGGCCGCCTCGACCACCGCCTCACCCGGCCTGAGATGCAGGTGATACGCATTGGAGAGCACCATGCCGGCGCCCGTCTCGCGGACGCGGCCGATGTCGACCCCCTTCACGCTGGCGAGCGTGGCCACCGGCATGAAGAGCGGCGTGGGCACGCTGCCATGCGGCGTCGTGAGCGTTCCAGCCCGCGCCGCCCCGTCGGTCGCCTCGATCGAAAACCCGAAGCCAGGTTTCATGACGGCCCTGTGCGCGTGTCGGGAAGGTGTGCGGCTGAGTGGATTCGGAGCGGGCGGTGAAATGCTCGGAGCCGGCGGATTTTGTGAGTGCATCACTCGTGGACGATAGCACGGTCCAAGGTTCACAAAATGCACCGGCTCCTGCGCGTTCCCCCGACCCGCTCCGCCGAAAGCATCAGGGGCAAAAGGTGCTGAACCAGGGGCACGCGTGGCGTCGAATCATCCCCGCAGAACCTCTCGCCCGCGACGCTGAGGAGCCGGCTGGGGGTTCGCGGAGAAGCCGGTGCATTTTGAGGACCATCGGCGTCCGATCAAAACCCAGGAGTCCGTACTCTCAAAATCCGCCGGCGCCGGAGCGGTTCCCCGGTCGGCGAGCAATGCGGTGCCGATCCCGGGGTCTCAGGTGCCTTCGAAGGGAAGGCTCCGAGCATTTCCCCGCCCGCTCCGAATCAGCGTGCAGATACCCATGCGTTGAAGCGCTTAGAAAATCCCCAGCGCCTCGAGCGAATACCGCACGACGAGCCCAGCCACCACCACGCTCACCATGCTCATGAGCTTCACGAGGATGTTGAGGCTCGGGCCGCTGGTGTCCTTGAAGGGATCGCCCACGGTGTCGCCCACGACGGCCGCCTTGTGGGCATCGCTGCCCTTGCCGCCGTGCACGCCGCTCTCGATGTGCTTCTTGGCGTTGTCCCAGGCGCCGCCCGAGTTGGCCATGAACACGGCCACGCAGAAGCCGGTCGTGAGGCCGCCCACGAGGAGGCCCAGCACGCCGCTCACGCCGAGCAGCAGGCCCGTGGCCAGCGGCACTGCGAGGGCCAGCACCGAGGGGAACACCATCTCCCGCTGGGCCGCCTTCGTGCTGATGGCGACCGGGGCGGCGTAGTCGGGCAGTTCGGTGCCCTCCATGATGCCCGGCTTCTCGCGGAACTGGCGGCGAACCTCCTCCACCATGCCCTTCGCGGCCCGGCCCACGGCCTTCATCGTCAGGGCGCAGAACACGAACACACTCATGGCCCCCACGAACATGCCCACGAGCACCTTCGGGTTCATGAGGGTGACGTCGTAGAACCGCATGTAGTCCTGCATCGTGGCCTTCTTCACGTCCACGATCCGGTTCTCGTTGACGAGCCGCTCGACCACATCCGCCGCGGGGGCCGACTTGGCCACGCTGTTGCGAACGGCGCCGGAAAGGCCCTCGATCGCCGGCGGAAGCACTTCCTTGCCGTCCTTGCCCTTGCGACCGTCGAGGACCGCTGGGTCGAGGACCATGTAGACGCGATTGTTCTCCGACTTGTCGCCGACACCCACGACGAGCCGGTCAGCCAGTTTCATCCAGTCGCCGACCGCCAGTTTCGCGCCGCCGGCCGCAACCTCCTGAACGCCGTCTCGCGTGACGACGGCCGCGTGGCCCCAGCGGTCGAAGCCAATCCGCACCTCCTCCACGTAGGCTGCGAGCAGGGCGAGCGCCGTGAGCGCGGCCGAGCCGATCGCGAAGCCCTTCCCCGTGGCGGCAGTGGTGTTGCCCAGGGCGTCGAGCGCGTCGGTCCGCTCGCGGACCACCTCGGGAAGCCCCGCCATCTGGGCGTTGCCGCCCGCATTGTCGGCGATGGGGCCGTAGGCGTCGGTCGCCAGCGTGATGCCGAGCGTGGAGAGCATGCCGACAGCGGCGATGCCCACGCCATAGAGGCCGAGTGCGAACAGATTCGGGTCGGTGAAGTTGAAGCCGTTGGCGAACCCGAAGGCGAGGAGTGTGGCCGCACCCGTGATCAGCACCGGAGCCCAGGTGGAGAGCATGCCCTCGGCTACGCCGCCGATGATGATCGTGGCCGGGCCGGTGAGGGCCTGGTCGGCCAGTTCCTTCGTCGGCTTGTACTCGTTGCTCGTGGCGTATTCCGTCCACTTGCCGATCAGCCAGCCGGCCACGAGGCCGACGATCACCGAGACGGCCACGCCCATGTGCGTGAAGCCCCGCATGAGCAGAAAGGTGATCGCGAAGGTGGCGGCCACGATGGCCACGGTCGAGAAGTTGATGCCCTTGGCGAGGGCCGCGAGGAGGGCCTTCTGCGACGAGTCTTCCTGGGTGCGAACCTGGTAGATGCCCCACACGGAGAGCAGCGTGCCCACCGCGGCGATGGCCATCGGCAGGAACACCGCGTTGAGCTGCATCGCGCCGTCGCCCGTGAAGGCGGCCACGCCCAGGGCGGCCGTGGCGAGGATGCTTCCGCAGTAGCTCTCGTAGAGGTCGGCTCCCATGCCGGCCACGTCGCCCACGTTGTCGCCCACGTTGTCGGCGATGGTCGCCGGGTTCCGCGGGTCGTCCTCGGGGATCGAGTGCTCCACCTTGCCGACCAGGTCGGCACCGACGTCGGCCGCCTTGGTGAAGATGCCGCCGCCCACGCGGGCGAAGAGGGCCTGGGTGCTGGCGCCCATGCCGAAGCAGAGCATCGTCACGGTGATCTCCTCGAGCGAGAGCGCCGGGAAGCCCAGCATCGGCACCAGCCAGTAGAGGATGAAGAACCAGAGCATGATGTCGAGCAGGCCGAGGCCCACCACGGTGAGCCCCATCACGGCGCCGGAGCGGAAGGCGATCTGCAGGCCCTCGTTGAGCGACCGCTCGGCACCGGCGGCGGTGCGGTTGCTGGCGAGCGTCGCCGTCTTCATGCCGAACCAGCCGGCGAGGCCCGAGAAGAGGCCGCCCGACAGGAATGCGAACGGCACCCAGAGGCTCTGCACGCCGAGGCCGAGTGCCATCCAGAGCAGGAAGACGCAGATGGCGAGAAACGCCCAGCCGACCACCTTGTACTGCTGCTTGAGATAGGCGTCGGCACCGGTCCGCACGTAACCGGCGATGTCGATCATCTTCTGGGTGCCGTTCGCATTCCTGTCGGGCGGCCTCTTCTCGGGCCTCGCCGGCTGGTTCGGCATGAAGACGGCGACGCTCGCCAGCAACCGCACCGCCGCCGGTGCCGAGCGGTCGCTCAACGAGGGCCTGCAGATCGC
>JBJTDZ010000148.1:0-24473 GCA_046092585.1 Pirellulales bacterium
TCGTGATGTCGTGACCCGCTACCAGAAGACCGCCCCGCAACTCGCAGCCTGGCTTGAGGAGAACGTCCCAGAAGCCCTTACCGTCCTTCGGGTACCCGCCGCCCACCGGCGGCGGCTCCGAACGACCAACGGGCTCGAGCGACTCAACAAGGAGATCAAACGACGGACGCGGGTCGCAACGCTCTTCCCGAACGAGGCCTCGCTCCTGCGACTCGCCTCTGCCGTCCTCTCAGAGATCAGTGACGATTGGGAAACCGAACGAGCCTACCTGAACATGGAAGCCAGATGACCCACCTCTGAAAACCCGGATTTACAGAAGGGGTGTTGCTTTATCGGTCGCCGAAGACCACTACCTCATGGTGACGCCGGAGGACATCCTCCGGGCCGCCAGCATGCCCTCCTCAATTCCGACTCCAAATCCGACTCGGTCAACGCTCGTTTTGGCTCATCAGGAGTCGTCAGCGGAAAACGAAGAGGCCGTATCGCCCGCAGTTGCGAACGATACGGCCTCTGGAGTACCCCCACGGGGAGTCGAACCCCGGTTTTCGGACTGAGAACCCGACGTCCTGGGCCACTAGACGATGGGGGCGTCTGATCACGTTTCTAGCAGTGTCGGACGACGAGTCAAGCAGACTTGAGGCCCCCCGGCAGCAGTGACGCGACCGCACCACGGCCCTGCCAGGGGAACGGCCAGGCTGCCTAGCGACGGCCACCGAAGAGCCGCGAGCGACGCGGCCGTGAGCGGCCGAGGAGCATCCCCACCCCGAAGGCCGCCACCGCCGCCATACCGGTCGCCAGCCACGCCCGCCGCGCCAGGTCACGGCCGGCCCGGGCCTGCACGGCGGCCTCGCGCAGATGCCGCGTGGCGTCGCGGAGCCGCGGACTCGTCGGCGATCCAGCCGGGGACCGCGACACGCCCACGGCCGGGGCTCGCACCTGCCCCGGCCACGGCCCCGCCTCCTCCGGCCACGCCAGCGGGGACGACGACGCCCGCCCCCCGGGCACCAGCAGCCGCTCCAGATCGTCGACCGCCTGCAGGAGTTCCTGCGGTGCCTGAAAGCGATCGTCCGAATTCTTCGCGAGGAGCCGGTCGACGATGCCACAAAGCCCCACCGGCAGATCGGGTCTCGCCTCCGCCAGCGGCCGCAGCGGCTCGCGAACGTGGGCCATCACCACGGCAAGCGCCGACGAGCCCGCGAAGGGCGGCCGGCCGGCCACGAGGTGGTACACGGTCGCCCCGAGCGAGTAGAGATCGCTGCGGGCATCGACCCGCCGCCCCTCCCCCTGCTCCGGGCTCATGTAAAGCGGTGTGCCGAGCGTCGTGCCGTCGTGGGTGAGGTCCAGATGCTCGGAGAGCACACGGGCGAGGCCGAAGTCGGCCACCTTGATCTCCCCCGCCGGCGTGAGCAGCAGGTTCTCCGGCTTGATGTCGCGATGCACGATGCCCCGCTCCGCCGCCCGTGCCAGGGCCGAACCGACCTGCGCGAGCACGATGAGCGCCTGCCTGGCGTCGAGCGGTCCGCGGGCCGCGAGCCACGCGCCGAGCGACGGGCCGGCGACGTACTCCTCCGCGAGGAAGTGCACGCCGTCGACGCAGGCCACCTCGTGGATCTGCACGATGTGGCCATGCACGAGCGCCGCGGCCGCACGGGCCTCCTGCTCGAAGCGCTCGACGGCAGCCGGCCGCGCCATCGTCGCGGCGCGGAGCACCTTCACCGCCACCTGCCGGCCGAGCGATATCTGCTCCGCGAGATAGACGTCGGCCATCGCGCCACTACCCAGCGGGCGCACGAGCCGGTATCCTCCCAGCACGCGGCCCGAGAGATCGTCGGCGACGGAACGTCCTGCAGCGTGGGAGTCCATCGCGACCGAGTATCGGTGGGCCACGTCCCATCGGCAAACGCCGCGTCATCCGCCCTCCCCTTCCCCCCGATTTCCGGAGCCCTTCATGGCCAAGCCCACCGCCGCCGAACTGCAAGCCGCCGCCAAGTCGCTCGACCTGGATGGTTTCGACTACGAGGTCGTCCTCGACACCTCGCTCGGCCAGATCCGCCTGAAGCTCGACTCCACCGTCGCCCCCGGCCACGTCCGCAACATGGCGGCCCTCGCGCAGAGCGGCTACTACGACGGCGGCTGCTTCCACCGCATCATCAAGGGCTTCATGATCCAGGGCGGCTGCCCCGAGGGCACCGGCACCGGCGGCCCCGGCTACAAGATCCCCGCCGAGTTCAACAAGACGCCGCACGAGCCGGGCGTGCTCTCGATGGCCCGCACCAGCGACCCCAACTCCGCCGGCAGCCAGTTCTTCATCTGCCTCGAGCGGGTGCCGCATCTCGACAACCAGTACACGGCCTTCGGACGCACGGCCGACGCCGCCAGCCTCGACGTCGTCAAGGCGATCGGCAGCGTGCGAACGGGCGCCGCTGACCGGCCCGTGGAGCCGGTGATCATCAAGAAGGCCACCGTCGTCGCCACGCCGAAGAAGTAACGCCCACGCGGCGGCTCACGCCGGCCGCCGGCCGCCAAAGAGCGTCCTGAGCCCGAGCACGACGAGCGCGAGCCCTCCCGCGGCGGAGAGCATCGTGCCGCCGTGCAGGAAGGGATCCGGCAGCCAGGCAGGCAGCCCGAGGCTCGACAGCGGGCTGGGAGCCACGGGCGGCTGTGCGGGAACCGGCCACGCGGCAGGAGGCCCACCGGCCCCGGGCGGCGGCCCTACCTGGGCCACCACCGCGACGGCGTCGCCCGGCACGTGTGTCGACCGCGGCACGACGTCGGAGACGGACGTCGCGGCGATCCGCTCGGGCACGGCCTCGGTGCCCAGCCCCCGATCGATCGCCCGCTCGGCGGAGAACTCCGCGATCGGCGTGGGCGTAAAGCCCTTCGAGCCGACCGTCGCGAGGAACGTGCGCACCCGTGTCGAACAGCTCCCAATCGTGCGGCCCTCGTTCTGCCCGAAGAGCACGCCCGCCAGTTCACGCTTGTCGTTGAAGATCGGCCCGCCGGAGTCGCCCTGCCGGGCGCGGGCTTCGAGCTCGACGAACTCCTTGGCGTAGCCGGTGCCGGGCGCGAGATACTCCGTGCACGGCCCTGCCTCCTCCCGGTAGACGCCCCGGCCGAAGCCCGCGATCGTGAGCCGTTCCCCGACCTGCGGCGCGGTCGCGGCGATCGTCACGGGCGTGGCCTTCGGCTTCCAGATCGCGATCGCGGCGAGATCCCACGCCTCATCCCAGCGGACGACGGTGCCGGCCGACTGAAAGCCGTCGGGGAACTGCACGAGCACCGCCGAGCGGCTGTCGCGGACGACGTGCCAGTTGGTGAGCACGAGCCCCTGCGACTGGTTGACGTCGACGAGCACGCCCGAGCCCATCGACGTGCTGCCCGACTCCGGCGCGATGATGCGGGCCACGGCGGGATGCGGGGCGTGACCCGTGAGCAGGTAATCGGCCAGCGCGTCCGACGACCAGCTGGTCGTGGGGTTGCCGGCGAGCCCCCAGCCCCAGAACGTGTTTTGCGCCGCCGCGGGTCGGCCCCCGGCGAGCGCCGCGGCGATGGCGAGCCCGGCCAACGCCACGGAGCCCCGTGACGCGGCCGGCGCCACCCGGCGCACGGCGTTCGCATCGTCGCGACCGCGGAGGCGGCTGCCGATGCCGAGTCGCATGGTTGCCTCTTCTCGTGGGGATGGCCCCGTGGTCAGGCCCGCACGCCCCGCAACGCCTGCCGCCGCACTTCACGGTCGAGAATCCGCCGTAGCAGTTCCCGCCGCAGCCGCTCACGCTCCCGCGTCTTGTCGCTGCCCGCGACCGCGCCGGCCCGCGCCGAGCGGCCGAGCAGGCCGTATTGATGGGTGATCATGTCCGACGCTCCTGTCGTCGTGCGGACGCCGGCCTCGTCCGCGTCGAGTTGGATCGTCGCGCCGCCGCCACCTGCCTCGGGAAAAAAACCGCCCGCGGCGCAGACGGCACAGGCCGCAGGGTTTGCCAGGGGCTGGGAAGCCGCAGCCCGAGACGCGCGGACTACGGGCGACCGGCGGCGTGAGCCACGGGCTCGATCGCGAAGCCCTCCGCCGCGAGGGCCCCGGCGAGAGACGCCACGTGGTCGTGGCCGGACGTCTCCACCGTCACCTCGACCGCCGTCGAGAAGACATCCGCGCCGGAGAACGCCCGATCGTGCACGATCTCGCGAACACTCGCCCCGGCCGCGGCGATCGCCGCCGTGAGTCGGGCGATGCCGCCGGGGCGGTCGCTGATCCGCGCCGCGAACCGCCAGCGCCGGCCGTCGACCGCGAGACCGTGGTCGATGACGCGATCGAGGATCGTGAGGTCGATGTTGCCGCCGCAGAGCAGGATCGCCACCCGCCGGCCGGCGAGGTCGGGGCAGCGGCCGCCCATCACCGCAGCCAGGGCGGCCGCCGCGGCCCCCTCCACCACCGTCTTCTCCAGTTCCAGGAGCCGCAGCACCGCCAGCGAGAGATCGCCCTCGTCGACGGTGATCACCCGGTCGACGAGCGGCGCGGCGATCGCGAAAGGCAGATCCCCCACGCGGCCCACCGCCAGGCCGTCGGCGAGCGTGGGACGGATCGACACGCGGGTGGGCCTGCCGGCGGCAAGCGACGCCCCGAAACTCGGCGCGGCGGCGGTCTCCACGGACACGATCTGCGTGGCCGGCCGCAGGGTCTTCACCGCCAGCGCCACGCCCGCGAGCAGCCCTGCGCCGCCCGTGGGCACCACCACGGCATCGACGTCGGGCACGTCGTCAAGGATCTCGAGCCCCATCGTGCCCTGCCCCGCGATCACACGCGGGTCGTCGAAGCCGTGGATCCGCTCGAGTCCCTCACGGTCGGCGATCTCGGCGGCGAGCCTCCGGGCGTCGTCGAACGTGTCGCCTTCGAGGATCACCTTCGCCCCGAGCCGCCGGCAGGTGGCCACCTTCACGAGCGGCGCGAACCTCGGCATCACGACCGTCACCGGGATGCCGAGGAGGGTGCCGTGATAGGCCAGCCCCAGCGCGTGGTTGCCGGCCGACGCCGCCACCACGCCCCGCGCCCGGCGGTCGGCGTCGAGCATCATCAGCGCGTTGCACGCCCCCCGCTCCTTGAAGCTGCCGGTTCGCTGCAGGAGGTCGAGCTTGCAGAACACGTCGGCACCCACGAGCTCCGAGAGCGGGATGCTGCGCGGGCAGGGCGACCGCAGCACCCGCCCCGCGATGCGGCCGCGGGCGGCACGGATGTCGTCGAGCGTGAGCGAGGGCGTCATGCGTCACCGACCCTCGCGGGCAGATGGAAGGCGCGGACGTCGATCCAGGCCATGCCGCCGCGACGGGCCGCCTCCAGGCCGAGGTCGCTGTCTTCCCAGACCACGCACCGCTCCGGACGGGCACCGAGCCGGCGGGCGGCCTCGAGGAACGGATCCGGGTCGGGCTTGTGGCGAGCCGTGTCCTCGCTGGCCACGATCGTGTCGAACGCGTCGGCGAGCCCGATGTGGTCGAGGATCCGGCCGACGACGTCGTGGTAGCCGCCGGTGACCACGGCGAGCGGCACGCGGCCGCGGAGCCGCCGGACCACGTCGACCACCGGGCCGATGGCCTCGATGCGGGAGAGCTGGTCGAGAAAGTTGGGTTCCTTCACCTCTGCGGCCTGGTCGACGTCGACCGCGACGCCCGCCTCCCGGGCGAGTGTGGCGATGATGTCGCGGGTGGGCCGGCCACCGAGGGAGTAGAAGCGGTCCTCGTCGAAGGCCAGGCCATGGGCCCGCGTGACCGCGAGCCACGCCCGGTAGTGGGCCGGCATCGTGTCGGCGAGCGTGCCATCGCAGTCGAACAGGATCGCGTCGGCGGCTTGGAGATGCCACATGGCGGGGAGGAGCTCGGCGGTCGGGTGGTGACGGTCGTGCGGGATTTTCGGGGAGCAGGCGGCGGCCGACAACCCCGAGGGTAACCTAGGATTTCGTCGTTCCAGCCCTCGGATCGTCGCGGATTTTCCCCATGGCATTCCTGCCGGCCTTCGGCCTTCGTACCCGGCTCCTCCTGCTGGCGATCGTGCCGGCGGCCGTGATCCTCGCGGCCGTGCTGGCCCTCACCTTCGTGCGGATGCGGGCGTTGATGCTCGAGTTCGGCGAGGAGATCCTCCGCGACCGGGCCCGGGCGATCGCGGCGCTCATCGACCGCGACACCGCCGACGCCGTGGCCACGGCGCGGGTGATGGCCATGGCGGTCGAAAACGGTCTGCTCGCCGACCGGCGGGCGGCCCTGGCGCTCGCCCGCGACGTGCTCGAATCGAGCCCGCAGTTCACCGGTGCCTACGTCGGCTACGAGCCGGATGCGGACGGCCGCGACGCGGCAGCCGCCCTCGGCAGCCTGCCCGGCGTGCCCCGCGAGGCGCTCGGCGACGGCGGTCGCTTCATTCCCTACTGGCACCGCGACCGCGCAGCCGGATCGCCGCTCACGCTCAAGCCGCTGGTGGACCTGGATGGCCTCTACTACGAGGGCTGCCGTCTCCGGTTCCTCGATCCGCGGCAGCCCGACAAGGCGATGGTCACGGAGCCCTACGCCTACGAGGGCCAGCTCATGGTGGAGCAGACCTATCCCATCGTGGTCGACGGCCGGTTTCGGGGCGTCGCCGGCGTCGACCGGGCGCTCGATCGCATCACGGCCGACCTCGAGGCCGCCAAGCGTATGCAGGCCGACATGGGCTGGCACCTGCAGATCTTCCTCGTGAGCCGCGGCGAAGAGGCGTCGGGACCGCGCGGGCCGCGGGTGATCGCCACGACGCTCGCCACGGAGGATCTCCGCGCGAAGCCGATCGCCGAGACGCCCTACGCCGGCATCCTCGGCGACTTCCACACCGCGGTCGTCGGCGACCGGGTGATCGTGGCCCCCGATCCGCTCACCGGCGTCGAGAGCCTGTATGCCGCGGCGGCGGTGCCGACGGGAGGCTGGACCGTGGTCGCCCAGATCCCGCGGACCGACCTCGTGGGCCGCGTGCAGGCCCCGCTCCTCGTGTCGGCCGGCATCGCGGCGGCGGGCATGGCGAGCGTGCTCGCCCTGATGGGCTGGCTGGCCACGTCGATCATCCGACGAATCCGCACCGCCGTGACAGCCTCCCGCCGCGTGGCGCAGGGCGACCTGAGCGGCTCGATCGACTTCCGCGGCGGCGACGAGACAGGCCAGTTGCTCCGCGACATCGCGGGCATGACCGCCAGCCTCAAGGCCATCGTCTCGCACGTGAAGCAGGCCAGCGTCGACCTCAATGCCACCGCCCGTCAGCTCTCGGCCGCCGGCAGCCAGCAGGAGGCGGCGATCGCCTCCCTCGGCGCGAGCACCAGCGAGGCCGCCGTGGCGAGCCGGCAGATCGCCGTGACGGGGCAGGAGCTGCTCGGCACGATGGGCGAGGTGGCCGACGTCGCCTCCGACACGGCCCACGTGGCCGACGCCGGCCGCGACAGCCTCGCCGAGGTCGGCGACACGATGGCCCACCTCGAACGGTCGACGGCCGAGTTCGCCGACCGGCTCGCAACCATCCGCCAGCGGGCCGAGGACATCAACATGGTGATCACCACGATCACCAAGGTCGCCGACCAGACGAACCTGCTTTCCATCAACGCGGCGATCGAGGCCGAGAAGGCCGGCGAATACGGCCAGGGCTTCATCGTGGTGGCCCGCGAGATCCGCCGGCTGGCCGATCAGACGGCCGTGGCCACGCTCGACATCGAGCGGCTCGTGGAGCAGATGCAGCAGGCGGTGAACGCGGGCGTGGAGGAGATGGCGGTGTTCGCGACCGAGGTGAAGACCGGGGTGGAGCGGGTGGCGGGCATCAGCGGCCAGTTCGCCGACGTGATCGACAAGGTGCACGGCCTCTCGGGCCGGTTCGAGCAGGTGAAGCAGGGCATGCAGGCCCAGGCTGCCGGGGCCGCCCAGATCACCGACGCCCTCGTCACGCTCACCGATGGGTCGCACGCGGCGGCCGACGCCCTGCGGGAGTTCAAGGACGCCGCCCAGCACATGGTGCGCGCGGTCGACGGCATGACCGACTCGGTCAGCCGCTTTCGGCTGGACGGCTGAGCGACGGCGCGGTGCAGGCCGGGCAGGCCCGGCAATCTGGGCGATCCCGCGAGAGGCTACCGGTCCCGGTCCGCCTGCGGGAAATGCTCATGGATCCGGCCAAGGCGAGTCGATCACTCCTGACGATCATGCCGGTTTTTCGGCGTGGGGGCGACCCACCCAAACCAGCGGTCATCGACAGGAACGCGACTCCGATGAGGAAAGCCGTCTTCATTCGCCGCGGAAAACAAGCCACCGCCCGTTTGCGCGAGATTCGACGTCGCGCTGCAGCGTGGAGGAAGCATACCCGACGAGCGGTCGCGCTGACATTGATCGCGGCGGGCAGCGCCGCGGTTTCCGGGACTACCGAGGCCCAGATGGGCCAGATGGCGATGTCTCCCACCGGCGGCCTGGTCAACCGAGCGGTCGGCGGATTCAAGGACCTCAACGCCAACGGTCCCGGCTGGCTCTATTACGGCATCAACGCGGCCGACCGCGGACTTGGCTACCAGGGCAGTTACATGACGCTCGGGGGCTTCGTACCGTATGCCCAAGACGACCTCGGCGGCATGTGGTCAGCCGACCTGAGGAGCCACCTGTCGGTCTACGGCGGGTTCTTCTCCAACATGGGCGCCGTCCGCAAGCAGTTCATCGGCGGCTCTCTCCTTGGCGTCGGCATCTTCTGGGACTACGACGGCGACGTAAATCAGAATGCCGACACGACGATCACCGATTCGAGCGGCTCATACGTCTTCGCCGGTGGCCAGACCTACAACCAAGTGGGCATTTCCGGGGAATGGCTCACCGATTTTGGAAACCTGCGCAGCAACGGCTACATACCTGTCGGCGCCACCGGCGAAACGATGGGGCCTTTTGTTGGCAACTCGCTGCTCTGCGTGCCCGGCATCAATGCCGGCCTCGGGGGCGCCGACCTCGAGGTGGGCGCCTATATCCCGGGCCTCTCAGACTGGGCTGGCATGATCAGCGTGGGCGGCTACGCATACGGCAACTCCCGTTATGAAGTCGCCGGTGGCAAGCCGGCCGTGCCGCAGTTCGGCGGCGTCTACACCCGCCTCGACATGACGTTCATCGAGAACTGGGACTTTTCGCTCCAGTACAACAATGACAGCTACTTCGACTCCACAGGCTTCGCACGGCTGACGTACCGCATGGGTGGCAGCCGCCGACGCAACGTGCCCGACCAGATGGAGCAGCCAATGATGCGCAACGAGCACATCGTCCGCGCTCATCAGGCTCCCGTGCAGGCGATCAATCCCCTCACCCTCTCACCTTGGCGGGTGATCCACGTCGATAACTCAGCACCGACCGCCGGCCCCGGAACCGACGCCGCGCCGGTGGCCACGCTCGCCGACGCGGAGGCGTTGGCCGCCAATCCGTACGACATCATCTTCGTTCATCAGGGCGACAGCCTCAACTCGCCCTACGAGGGAGGGTTCACGTTTCAAGCCGACAACCAATACCTGGTCGGCCAGGGAACGAGCCTTCGGGTGCCGACCGTCGACTGTGGCTTCGTCCCGATTTGGTCGGCATCCTCCTCGAATGACTACCCAGTCATCACAGCTCCCCCTGCGACGAGCACGGCGAACGGTGCAGTCGTCCTGACCAACGGCGCATCGACGGGTGCCATCGTCGATCACATCGCGATCACGGGCGCTCCGACCGGAATCTCCGACGGCGTGGGTCTCCCGTCGGGAGGAGTGGCAACGGTCAACGACGTAAAGATCACCGGGAATGGCGCCGGTCAGACCGGCGTGCTGATCCAGGACCTTTCTGCGGGCAGCGGCACCTTCGACTTCAGCAAGATGCAGCTCGAGGGCCTCACCGCCGACGGCTTCGTCGTCGATGGCCAAGGAACAAGCGGCAGCGGCGTCCGCGTGAACATCGCCGACTCGACGATCCGCAACACGGACGGATCCGCCGTCGTCGTGAACTTCCTTTCGACCGAAGGCCGCGTACAAGTGTCGAGCAGCACCATCGACGGCACCACCGGGCCGGGCGTCAGCGTGTCGGGAGGCAACGCGATCGTCCGATCGTCGAAGCTGACGAACATCGGCACCTACGGCGTCGGGGTGGTTGGCGCGCCCGTGACCAATCCGGTGAATCCTGCGGTCACATCGGGAACGTCGACCGTGCAGGTCGTCAACTCGACGATCGACGCATCCATCGGTGTCCAAGGCTCGGCCCCCAACACCGGTGACGTTCTTAACCTGACGATCAACGGCAACGAGCTCAACGCACTGACCGGCGGCAATGGCATCAACCTCGCCGTCAATGACGGAAAGATCAATGCCGCCATCATCGACAACAAGATCAGGGTCACGGCCACGACCATCACCACCTCGGGCACGACTACCCCTGTTCAGATTAACTCCGACATCTTGCTCGTCACCAGCAATACGACGGCGGCCGCCGCCAACAACCTGACCATCAAGGCGGCAAACCAGGACAATCTCCGGGCGCTGAACCGAAATGCCGTCGTCACGACGTCGCCCGTGAGTTCCGGGACGGCACCGCCGCCCAACTATGACCCGTCAGTCACGGTTCCGCTGCCGCCCCCATGACTCACCGTGACCGCCACGGCTTGTCGGCCCCCGGTGCGGTGCTCGTCGATTTCTTCACATGCTGGTTGCCGTTGGCGTCAACTCCGGCCGTCGCGTTGGCCGCAAAGATGGGTGTGTACCCCAGGTTCGACGCAGCCGCCACGCCGTTGACGCCCACATTACCCGAAACGTTGCCCACGCCGGAGAAGGCCCCGACGGCGGCCCCGAAGAAGTTCCCGATGATCTTCTGGCTGCCCACGGCGGCCGGCGAGACGATGTTCACCCCCCAGAGCCCGTTGCCGAAAATCGCGTTGCTGGTGGCCGACCGTGCGGTCGACACGCCAACCGCCTGAACCCCGCCAGCGATCCGCACGCCGTCATACGTGTTGTAACTGACGTCGGTGTTCGTGACCGTATTGCCGCCACCCGACATCACCAAGCCGACGCGGTTGTACGAGACCGAGTTCCGCTTCGGGGCACCGAACGAAACGTTGTTCGTCCCCGTCGCAATCATCGCCTTCGTGAGCACGATGTTGTCGCCGTCGATCGCGGCGATCGTGCTCCCGTAACCGATGCCCGGGCCGCTCACGGTCTGGCCGAGGTAGAGGCTGGAGGTCGCCACCGATGCCGGCCTCAGCAGCACGTACGCGCCCTTCGACGTGGCCACCTGGTTGATGCCGGTCACCGGAATGACCCCCACCCGGCTCTCACCGCCCGCCAGTTCGACACCGACTTCGTTGTGGTTGTTGGCAAACCCGATGGTCGATCCGACGATAGTTACACTCCCACCGTTGACCGCCTGCACGCCCGCCATCGTGCTTCCGCCGATCGTCGAGTTGAGGATCGTGCCGGATGCCTGAGCACTCGCAACCTTCACGCCGAGCCGGTTGGCCAGGCGGCCGCCGGCGGAGCCCTCGCCGAGCCTCGAGGAGTCCACCAACACTGAGCCAGCGGCGACATCGACGGCGGCTCCTTGGGCGAAACCACCGATCACCAGGTTCCGGATCGCCGCGCCGCCACCGCTGACGTTGAAGTCGAATCCGCTGACCGTGTTCGAAGCCAAGACGGCAGTATTGCTCCGCGTCTGCAGGATCCGCGAACCATCGACGACCACTTTGCCGATGCCGCCGCCAAGGCCATACCGCCGGGAGCCGTCGATCACGAAGGCCTTCTCCACCACCGGCAACTGCTGCGTGAGCCGGATCGGGCTGGTCAGCTGCGCCGAAAACTTGAAGTCCATGGCCTGGGTGGGGATTGAGGCGCCAGGCGAGGGGGCGTTGGCATTTCGCAGGGCGATCATCTTGCCAAGCGAGCCAGCCGCCGAGTTGATGGCTCCGGCAGACGACACGACGAACGTAACCAGCCCGTTCGAGTTGTTGCTGCCGATGTCGTTGGTGAGCGTGGCCTCGGCGACGGTGATCGGGGAGTTGCCAAACGCAGCGGTCATGAACCTGACCTCAGTCGGCCCGAAGCCCGCCACGCCGCCCGCCGTAAGCGTCACCACCCTCGATGCCAGGTCGATGGCCTGCAGGGTGGCCCCTGACGCGATCCCGGCTCCGACCACGAGTTGCCCCTTGGCGAGCTTCCCGCCATGGGCAGCCACGAAGGCGGGCGACAGTTCGATCTCGGTGCTGCTCGACCGCACGGCGATCGTGGAAGGAATCGTTGCGTAAGTCAGCCTGTAGACCTTGCCGCGGGCGATCGTCCCCTCGGCCACTTGCACGAACGTGTTCGACGGACTTTCCGCACCGGTGTCGGCGTCGGGCGCCCGGGTAAGCAGCCAGGTGGCGTTGCCACCCACGCCGCCACCGAGGCGGGCCACGGTGTAGACGCCATTCGAGCGACGGGGCATCGCCGTCGTGGCTCCGAATCGCACGAGCACCCGTTCGCCAACCCTCAGGTCGGTGATCCCGTCGAATGCACCTGTCGCATTGATCGAACCCGGGCCGGACAGCGTGCTGGGGATCGTACCGGGCAAGCCGAGCGTATAGGTGGCCGTGAGCATCTTCGAGGTGGCAGCCCGCACCGCGCGTGCGCCGCTGCCGCTCAGCGGGGCATCCAACACGTCGATGTTGCCGAAGCTTCTGATCTGCGTGCTGCCGGCAGCCCGCATCGGGGTCGCCGTGCCCTGGATGAGCCGGGAGGCGTCGCCGAGCACGAGGTTCTTCGTCGTGTTCACCACGACATCGACCGACCCGGCGGGCGCACTCGTCACCAGATTTTCCACGTTGTAGAGATTGGCCGCGAGGGCGATCGCATTGCTCTCGCCGGGCCCAGGATCGACGCCCCCCGCGGTAAGCGATACGAGGCCGCCCGATGTGAGCGACGGGATCCGGATGTCGTTTTCTTCCGAAAGAGAAAAGCCCGTGACTGCGGTGGCCGAGAGGCTGTCCGCGTTCGTGCGGATGTCGACGCTGCCCTTCGACTCGACGCTGACGTTTTTTGCGATGATTCGTCCGCGGCCTGCGATCCTGCCACCATCACCGGCAGAGGCATTCTGCTGCAGCAACCGCACGTTGTTCACCGCGACGAGTGCCCCGTCGAGGGCGATGCTCCCACCCGTCGCCGTGAGCGAGATGTCGTCGCGGCCGTCATCGAACGGCGCCGAAAGCACCCGCAGCGAGTTCGATGCCTGGATGTCTCGGGCCGTCACCGCGATTCGGCCATACGTCGACGACATTGGTGCCGAGACCTTGAACTTGTCGGTCGCCGTGATAGACAGATCGTTGTCTGTCGCCACGGTGGCATTGAAGGTGATGTCGCCGCGGGCAGCGATATCGATGGGGTTGCTCGATGCGGCGACCGCGTCGAACTGTATGTTGTCGCGCTCATTGACGGAGAGCACGTAGGGGAAGGCACCGTTCAATGCCGCGGCCGCCTTCACCCGCAAGGAGTCAACCGCAGTCTGTATCTCGACCGTGTTGAAGGCGGTGGCTCCCGCGTTAGGCGTGGGGGCGTCGTTGGCCATAGTCACGGCCACAGTGCCGCCCGCGATCAGCCCGCTATTGGCGCCGCTCAACGGCGACCTCGTGGTGAGCGTGAACGGTGCGAGGTAGTTGCGGCCGGCAGTAGACCGGAGCAGGTAACTCTGGTTGTTGGCCAGGATGGTTCCCTCGCAGATCACGTCGCTGACGTCAGCCTGAATGAACAAGTCGGTGGCAGGAGTCGAAACCACCTGCGACGTCGGCGCGGCGTTACCTGACAGTGATCCGGACTCAGAAACGAATATCTGGCCGCGATCGATGCTCGTGCCAAGATCATCGTCGACGAAGAGTTCGAAAATCTTCGCCCCAACGCCGGCGTTGAAACTGACCCGCTCCGCGACGGCGTTGGAGAACGGCTTCGCTACGAGCACGAGCGGCGGATTCAACGGGTCGTAGCCGGAGCCGGCGTAAGTGACCACGATGGAGGCCAGGGTGCCGCCCGGCCCGAGCACTGCTGCGGCCTCAGCCTGGGTGCCTCCGCTGCCCGGCGGCGGCGGGGCGATCGTGACAAGCGGGGGAGCCGCATAACTGCCGCCCGGATCCGTGATAACGAAACCTGCAATTGTGCCATCAGCGTTCACCGTGGCTGTCGCAACAGCCTGCACGGGCGGCTGCGGTGCACTCACCGTGACGGTTGGCACCTTCGCGTAGCCGGCCCCAGCCGCTATCATCAAAAACCCGGTGATGCTGCCGCCGGGGGCTACGATCGCCTCATAGCTCGCACCCGTCCCGGAGTCTCCGGGAGCGGCTGTTATCGTGACCGTGGGCGGGTTCTTCGGGTCATAACCGGCTCCCCCCCCGCCGGGAACAATCACGACGTCGTCGACGCCGCCGCCTACCGTGAGCACGATTGCAGCAGCCTCCGCCGTCACCGCCAGCAGGCCGGTGCTTCGCTTGCCCACAAGGTCAACGAAGGGCCGCCCCTCTTTCGTTGCATTTTCGTCAAAATACCGATTGAGCGCCTGGGGCCCGACACCGATTCGATCATCCGCAACAATCTGCGCATCAATGTTGATAGTCGACGCGTTGAGGACGATATCGGCGCCGGCGAGTTTCGGCGATGTGGGGGCCGACAACGTAACGCCCGGAGCCGCATCGTAGCCGGAGCCTGGGTTGGTGATCGTGATCGAGGTCACCGTTCCTGATGAGTCGATCGTCGCAGTGGCCGTCGCCGTAGTCCCGACCACGCCAACCGCTGGATTCGGAGCAGCGATCGTGACGGTCGGAGGAGCGGTGTACACGCCGCCCCCCCCCGCCACGACGATGCCGGTGACCGTACCCTTCGACAAGCCGCTCGTGCCGATCGTGGCAACCGCCGTGGCGGTCGTGGTCGAGTTGCGAATCGGGCTATCGACGTTAATGGCCGAGCCAGAAGCCGTGAGATCGACGACCACTTCGCGCGTGATGTCGTGTCCGGGAAAGAACGTGACGTCGGTCGGCGTGGTGCCGATCGTGTAGACCGCGTACCTCGCCTCGGAGATCTCGACGAGGCCGATCGCCTGCGGGCCGAGCACTGTTCCGCCGGCAGCCGTGAGCGCGAAGAATGACAGCGTGATCTCGCCGGTGGACCAGTCCACCTGCCCGGTCATCCGGCGCGGGTCGGGATTCTCAACTCCGGGCGTAAAGTTGAAATCGTATGCGGTTGTCCGAGCTACGCCCGCAACACGCGGGCCAAACAAAAGGGCCCCCGACCCCGGAATCGTCTCAAAGGGCACTGCGATATTGCTATTTCCATTGCCGCGCACGGCGATCTCGCCGGACAAAGACCCCGGGATAACCGCGGTGCGGCTCGCCTTAAGAGCCGGGAGCGTGAACACCGCCTGCGGCTCAGCCGCGGCCACGCGATCGACCTCAGTACGTGTTATCGAGGGACCGGCTTCGAACTGGTCATAAGCCACCGAATCAACCATCGGGGCGGTAATGCCAAGTGCCGCGTCTTCAACCGGCACCGCCGACCACTCGATGAAGAAGGAATCGTCAAGTGCGTTGTTCACTTGTTGCCCGGGTGGCAGCACCACTTTCACGGGACGTATGGGAGTGCTTGGTCCCGTGAAGGTATTCGGCCCGGGGTTGTACGTCCAAGTGGAACCCGCATAGGACACGGCCGCGCTGTTTATCTGCGTGACTGCGTGGTAACTCAGTACGTGGCGGGTGAGCACCGGGTCCAAAGGGTTCTGTCCGGAGCGCGGATATCCATCCGGCTTGAGATTCGTGGCCGTCTCCGTGACACCATTGGTAATGTAAATCGTTCTATATGAGTTGATGTCGATGACCGACTGGTAGTCCTGAAACCCTGAGTTGTTCGCGACGATCAAGTTTTGTGGGTTCGAGGCAACCTGCTGCAGATAAATGTCGTCGATGTCCGACACGATCGTCACGAAGCCGGGCTGGGCGGTGGCCGTGCCACCCGGGGTGAGCGACTCCGACCAATTCGTGTTGGTAAAGATGTCGATCGCCATGGCGATCCGCGACTCCAGAAGCTCCGGAGACACCCCTGAAGCAGGAAAGCGGCCGCCGAGCGGTTTGCGGCTCCGACGCCGCCGGTGACCACGAGGGGCCTCGATACCGACGCGAGACGCCTTCAGGTCGGCCAACAGTTCCTCGATCAGATTTCTCGAGTTCATCTCAACCCCGCTTGTGATGACACGCTAACAACTATTTCACAGACTAATTTGCTTGCCCGCGGGGGCTTCCCACTCTCCGGAAGCCCCTTGGAGTACTGGCATCGCGTGAGGATACTGCTAATCCTACCGGGGGGTACGGATCGGTCAATCTTTTGGTTCGCCGTGAATCTGCTACCCAAAAAAACAGCGTTTCCTGACTCTGCTACCCCTCTCGGGAGGCTTCTGTCTCCCTAACAGCACTCCCTCGTGTGCACTCGACATGCAGCACCCTGCGGCTGCACGCCGCGGGGCCCAGGCCGCCACGGCCTGCCCATGCCGTCGGGTCGCAGTTCACGCGCGTGTGGATCGGGCAAGATATGCCGACCCGTGATCAGTCGCCTTGTCGCACCCGGATGCAGCTTTCCGTCCGCAGAAGGGCGATGCCGAGAGGGGGAGAGAGCAACGGGCAGGTGTTGACCCCGACCCGGTAGAGATGGCTCCACGTGGAGGCATCGACGCTCGCCGGCAGTGTCCGTCCCCGCCAGGCCTCGAACACGTCGCGAAACTGCCCCGTGACACCCCCCGTGCGGCTGTCACGCGAGGGCACCACGCAGCGACGGCAGACATTGGTCGCGCGAAACCGCACGTCGCCGATCGAAAAAGCACGGGGCTCCGGCGGTGGAACCTCGGCATAGGGGTCGGCGGGCTCGTCGGGAGCGAGGTCGAGCAGCGACGGCGCGAGCTCCGGGCGGGCCGGGCTCGCCAGCGAATCCTCCCAGAAGGCCCCGCAGCCACCGATCTCGAGATTGGCCCGAAACCGCCTGCGGCATTCGGCGAGATCGAGCCGGAACCAGCCGGCCACCTCCACGAGGGTCGCCGTCGAGACGAGCGTCGGCCCCGCGGCCTCGCGGTCGTCGGGAAAGCCCCCCTCGGCCCGCTCCACGAGCAGCACCGCCTGCCCGAAGACCTCGGCGAACCAGCCGCACGGCCCCTCGGGACCGGGCACGAGAGGAAACGACGCCGCGCCGAGCGACGCCAGCCGCTCGATGCCGGGGATCGCCCGCGCGGCGACCGCCGCAGGATCGATCGCGAGGTGGATCGCGTTCGCCCCCGGCCGTGCCCCCGGCACGGTGCCCCACTCGAGGTCGAACTCCGCCCGGATCGCATGCAGGAGCGGTGACCGCTTGGCGTTGAGCACGCGGCCGTCCATGTCGACGAGTTGCCAGCGGCGGTCGTGCTCCAGCGACCCGGAGGGCAGCACGCGGGCCTCGGACACGTCGATGCCATCGAGGCTCTTCACGGGATAGACCGTGATCCGCTCGAGCGTGGGCATCACGCCTACATCCGGAAGTTGAACGTCTGCCAGAGGAGCCGCAGCAGCCACTGACCCACGGTGCGGCTGCCCACCCGGATTCTCGCGGTGCCCCGCATGCCGGGCGTGAGCACCGCCTCGGAGTCGTCGAGCGTCATCAGGGCCTCGTAGCTCGTCGAGATGGGGATCTCGCGGCCCGACGGGTCGGTCTCCGTCGGCACCTGCCCCCCCGCCTTCACCGACAGCCGCTCGGAGCCCGCCTCGATGTGCGTCTCGGCGATCTGGGCCACGGTGCCCGTGAACGTCTGCCAGGGAAACGAATCGAGCTTGAGATCGACCCGCTGCCCCTCGGCCACGAACTCGACTTCCGTCTGGTCGACCACCATCACCGCCTCGAGCTGCTCGGGATCGCCGACCATGCAGAGGACGGTGCCCTCCTGAAAAAAGGCTCCGAGGGTGCGGTCGTCGAGGGCGTTGCCGGACCACCCGGGCAGGCGGCCGCTGCCGTCGGCCGGCGGCTTCACGCTCGCTGGCGGCAGCACCACGCCACCCCGCGGCGCCACCAGCCGCAACTCGCGGCGATCCTGCTGCTTGCGGGCCAGCTGCTCCCGGACGCTCGCCAGTGATTCCTCCACGGTGCCGATCTCGAGGCCCGCCGCCGGATCGGAAAACCGCTCCCGCTGCAGGCTCGCCAACCGCGTCTCGTAGCCCGTGGCCTTTCCCTCGAGCTCGGCGATCTGCAGCTCGAGATCGACGCTCGCGAGCACGGCGAGCTCGTCGCCGGCCGAAACCAGCGCACCAGGCTGCACGGCGAGCCGCTCGAGCCTTCCCGGCACGGTCACATACACCATCTCCTCGCCCCGCGGCCGCAGCTCGGTCGCGCACCACACCCGCTGCGGCAGCGGAATCAGTGCGATGCCGCTCACGATCGCCGCGGCCACGGCCACCGACACGAGCACGTTGATCGCCTTCACCTCGTCGCGCCTCCCGGGCACCTTGAAGAACCTCATCATCCCCTGCACGGGACGGATCACCAAGCCCCACACCGCGCCGAGGGCCATCAGCTGGCCGAGCACCTCGAGCCGATAGGGTTTGAAGACGTTCCAGACGAAGAGAAAGATCGATGCCGTCACGAGCCAGCCGTACACGCTCGAGGCGACGGCATAGAGGGCGAAGAGGCCGAGGTTCCGCTGCGGCAGGAACGGATCGTCCTGCTGCTCGATGCCCAGGCACCACCGCGAGGCCAGCCGGCCGAGGATGGTGTTGGCCTTCTGCCGCAGGTTCGGGATCTCGAGGACGTCGGAAAGGATGTAGTAGCCGTCGTAGCGGAGCAGCGGATTGGCGTTGAAGAGGATCGTCGACACGCTCGAGACGAACATCACGTCGAGGCAGAGCTGGTTGAAGACGCCCGGATGCGAGTTCCACCAGAGGTAGGTGGCGATCGCCGCGATGATCACCTCGACATACATGCCCGCCGCGCCGATCGCCGCCCGCTTCCACTTGTTGGGCAGCATCCAGCTGTCCGACACGTCGCAGTAGAGGCAGGGGGTGAACACCAGGAGCATCATGCCCATCTCGTGACACTCGCCGCCGTAGTGCTTGCAGGAAAGGCCGTGGCCGAACTCGTGGAGAACCTTGGTGACGCCGAGGGCCACCGCGAGGTAGAGCCAGTTGCCCGCCGCGAAAAACTGGTGGAACTCCGGCAGCTTCGCCCGAAAGACGTCGAAGTTGACGAGCACCAGCAGCACGGCGCTCGCCACGAACACCAGTGCCGCCGCGATGGCCGGCGGCGCGAAGAGCCAGCCGAACCAGGGATCGAGCCGTTCCAGCAGGCGGTCGGGGTCGATGCCCCGAAACCGCATCGACATGATGTTGGCCAGCCAGGCCATCCACTCCCGCCAGATCCGCTGCCGCCGCCGCTCGAAGAGCTGCGGCCCCTGCCCCGGCCGGTCGCCGATCACCAGCCCGGAACGGTGCAGCGTGGCGATGAACCGCGAGAGCTCGTCGACCGTGATCCGGCGCGGCGGAAACCGCGCCTCGAACTGCTCCTTGAGCGATTCCAGGCTCGTGCGGCCGTCGAGCATCTCGAGGAGCGCATACTCCTCGGGCCGAAAGCGGAAGTAGTGGAGCGAGATCGGATCCTTGACCACCCACCAGGCCTGCCCCTGGTAGACCTGCCGGTTGACGACGAGATCGCCGCGGCGGCGCAGCGTGACGCCCCGGGTGGTGCTCGAGCGGAAGGCGTCGGCGGTGGCCATCGGCTGGCTAGGGGGCGGCGGACCGGTCGGAATGGATCGTCATCGTGGCGGTCTGGCCGGCCCGCAGCAGCCATTCACCGGACCCCGACGACTTGCGGTTGGGCACCTCGGCGAACACGCGGTAGTCGCCGCCGCTTTCCACCAGGGGGCTCACGAACGAGATTCGCCCCTCGAAGGTCTCCGTGCGGGCGTTGGCCAGCGTCACCTCCACGGTCACGGGCCGGCCGCGGACCTGCTCGGGATCCCACTTCGCCGCGTCGACGTAGCCCTCCACGCGGAGTTTGTCGGTGCGGACGACGTGCGCCAGCGGCGCCCCGACCTGCATCCACTCCCCCTGGTTGGCCTGCACGTCGACCACCTCGCCGTCGAGCGGCGAGGCCACCTGCCGCCGCCGGATCTCGATCTGGGCCGTCTCGACCTCGGCCTCCTTGACCTTGGCCGCGAGGTCGGCCAGCTGCCGCTCGAGTTGGGCCTGCTCGATCTGCAGGCCGCTCTTCTCCCACTCGAGCCTGAGCCGGTCGCGTTCCACGTCGGTGACCGACCCGGGCACCGATTTGTGCGACTGCTCCGCCTTCTCGGAGGCCTTCTGGGCCACGGCCTGCGCCTTCTGGGCATACCGCACGTCGACGTCGCTCTTGGCCTTGGCCACGGCCTGGTCGTATTCCGCCTGGGCTCGCAGCCTGGCCATCTGGGGCTGATCGTCGTTGATCCGGGCGATCACCTGCCCGGTCGTCACGCGGTCGCCCGGCTTGATCGCCATCTCCACGAGCAGCCCCGCCTCGCCGGCCGAGAGCTTCGCCTCGTCGACGAGCGACACCAGGCATCGCTCCAGCACGGGACCCGGGGCCGGGTCGGCCGCCGACACGCGAGCCGTCGCGAACACCACCGCCAGGATCATCGCCATGCATCGTGTCATCGCACACTCCTCGTCGGCCCGTCGCGGTTCACCACAGCCTGAACAGGATCTGCGTCTGAATGAAGGCGAGCACGTCGTGGAACCAGACGTATCCCAGCGAACGCCTTCCGCAGGCGATCCGGGCGGTCACGCTCGCCCCGGCGCCCAGTTCCTCCGCCTCGTGCCGCTCCGGGTCGATCGTCACCCGCACGAGCACGGTATTGCCCTCCTCGCCCCGAACCTCGGCCTGCTCGTGGATCTCCTTGACGGCGCCGTGGTGCCGCGTGCCCGGATCCGTCGCCAGGATGTAGTCGACCTGCAGGTCGCGGCCGGCCTTTTTCGCCTCGGCGGCGGCCCGGTTGACGTGGCCGAGCCGGTCGTCGGGCATCTTGATCTCGAGCTCCCACGGGCCCGTCTTGTCGGCCACGCTCATCAGCACCTGCCCCTTTTCGACCGGCCGCAGCAGGAGCAGGTCACGGACCTGCCAGGTCACGATGACCCCGTCGATCGGGCTGCGGACCTCGAGCTCCTTCTTCTTCGCCTCGTAGAGGTCCATCTGGGCCTCCAGGCTCTCGACCTCGCGTTCGAGCTGGGCCCTGCGGCCCGCGAGCCGAAGCTTCTCGTCGGCCGAGACCTTGTCGTCCTCGAGCAACGAGCGACGGGTGGCCACGAGCTGCTCCTCGCTCGACATCTTCCGGCCGAGGACGTCGGCGGTCGCCACTTCCAGGTCGCGATTGCGGAGCGTCGCCAGCAGCTGGCCAGCCTTCACGCTGGCCCCGCCCTCGACCCCCGGCTCGATCCGCTCGACCACGCCATCGATCTGGGCGAAGACCTCGCGGCGGTGCACCGGCTCGAGCGTGCCCTTGCCTTCGAGCCTGAGCTCCGCCGGCACGAACACCAGGGCCGCGAGGGCGGCGAGCGTCGCCACGACCGCCGCCACGGTCTTGGGCAGGTTGCGGGCCGTGGCGAGCACCTTCGACTTGCCCAGGAACGCGAGCAGCGGATAGAGCGGCAGCTGGGTGTGGGCCAGCGCGTTGGCCAGCGACACCTGTCCGTGCTCGGCCACGAGCTCGACGCGGGCCCGCTTGCCCCCTTCGAATGTGTTGTTCGCGAACCACTCGGCCACCAGCGCGCCGATCGGCTCCGGAGCCACTGCCGGCGCGGCCTCGGCCTTGGCGACCGCCACCGCGTCGACGCCCCCGGGCTTCACCACCGGCGTCGGGCGCGGCTTGACCAGCGGGATGATCGCGAGGGCCGTGGCGTGCGATTCGTCGATGTAGTGTTCGAGTTCGGCCTCGATCTGCGGCAGCACCTCGGCATTGGCATCGGGATGCCAGAGCGGATCACCCGCCTTCGCCACGACCCGCGTGAGCCCCTCGATGGCCTGCACGGCCGACGCCCTCCGCTCGATCGACTCCTGGCCGCTCACCGCCTCGAGCCGCAGCCTGCCGCGCCGCCGCACCAGCACGCTCACCCGGTCGCAGCCGATGATCCGCCGCCCCTCGTTGGCCATCACGAAGGCCGTGGCCACGGGATCGAGCGACTCGTGCACGGCGCGGCTGAACCGCTCCACCTGCGCGAGGGCCGACTGCTGGGCATCGAGTTCGGCGAGTTGCTGCCGCTGGGCCAGCGCCTGCTGGCCCGCCCGCTGGCGGTCGAGGTAGATCGCCGCCAGCCCCGCGACCTGCTCGGAGAACCGGAGGTAGCCCCGCTGCACGTCGTCGGCCGTGGGCTGGTGGAAAACCTCGATCAGCCCCGTGCGCCCCGCCTGGCTGTCGATCGGCGCGGCGATGACGAGCAGCCCGCTCCGGTTGGAGGCCAGTTCCGCGCCATCCGGCCCCGTGACGGACGCGCCCGGGGGCACGAGCGTGCCGCCACCTCCGAACAGCACCTGCACGAGGGCGTTGTGGGCGTTGACGTTCTCCTCGCCACCCGAGATGGCCGTCAGTTCGGTGCCCGCATGCACGACGGGCTGAACCTGACCGCTCTCGTCGACGAGCCAGACCACCTCCGCCACCGACTCCATGAGCCGGTGAACGCCCTCGCGCAGGAACCCGAAGAACTCGCCGATCGCGAGATCGCCGTGGGCTTTGCGTTCGAGCGCCGCCAGGAACTCGTGGATTTCACGCCTGGCGCGCTCGAACTCCTCGGATTCTTCAATGCTCGACATCTGGGGGTCGACCCCGCCGCTGGCGACCGGTGGCCGGCTTCAGGATCAGGCCTTGGCTTGCTGCTGGTGCACGACCCGCTTCTGCACGTCGGTCTCCAGCTGACCGAATGCCTGCTCGTGACGGGCGACCGCCATCGACAGGGCGTAGGCGAGACGCTTCGCCGTGAAGAAGTTGACGATGATCCGCTGCGTGAGCTGGATCGTTTCGGGCGACGTTCCCGCGACCTGCTTGTTGAGGCCGAAGTCGACGATCAGTTCCTCCGGCGTGCCGGTCACGCGGCAGAAGTTCGCGTAGGTGGCGACGATGTGCGACTCGTCGACGGGCACGGGCATCGGCTGCGCGGACTGGGCTTCATCGGCCATGGAACATCTCCGAAAGGGTGGAAAAACGTTGCTCCAGGGGGGCCGCACGGAATGGCACCCCCGGTCAGGGAGGGAAAGTCTACCCGCTGTGTTCCACGAGGGCTACTTCTGTGCATCGATCCCCGAGCCAAACCCCCGGGACGCATGCCGGCGCAGCCACGCGCCGGACGCGAAGCGGCGCACGAGCGCGGCCAGGCACCGCTCGGCGTCGCGATGCCACGGCTTCTCATCGACGTCGCCCGCGAGCACGAGGCCCGTGAACCGCAGGCGGCACGGCCAGCCACGGCCCGCCGCCACCTGGTTGAACCGCTCCGCGATCCGCAGCGTCCACGCCGCACCGACCGTTTCCCGCAGGGCGAGGAAGGGGGCGTCGATCGCACCGGCCACGCCGAGCGACCGCGGTCCCCGCGGGCCACCGGCCGGCCAGGCAACCGACTGCAACGCGGCCAGCATCGCGCCGGCCGCCACCAGCCCCGAGCCGATCGCGTCGCCGGCCGGCCAGGTCGGGAGCCCAGCCGCGTCGGCGAACGGCAGAAACCGACGCAGGAGCAGGCACTGCCCCACGGCGACACACGCCGCCGCGAGGCCGCGGCGCGTGGCAGCATGATTCATCCAGGCCACCGCCACCACCAGCGGCATGAACCACTGCTGGAGCGGGTGGACATCGGGAAAGGATCCCGGCCGAACGAGGACGGCTGACACGGCCGGCAGGGCGAGCACCGCGGCGAACGAGCCGACGATAAACTGCCAGACCCCGTGCTGCGGCCGCTTCGCCCCGAGGAGCGACATGATCGGGCAGAGCATCAGCGCCACCACCACGAGCCTCACCGCGGCGAGGGCCGCCGGATCACGCAGCCACCCCGCCCACCGCGCTGCCGATTCCGCCGCGAACACTCCGGCGGCCACCAGTGCCCAGACAGCCGCCGGCACGGCGGTGGTGCCCCGCGCCAGCCAGATGCCGAGGGCCGCCGCGACCACCACGAGCATGGCGGCGCCGCACGGCACGAGCGGAAGGAGCGTGGAATCCGGCATGCCGCAAGCCTACCCGCCGAAGCCCGCGGGCCGATCATGACGGTTGGGAAGGCGGCACGGGCGGGGCTGCACGGCCCCGCTGCAGCCGGCCGATACTCTCCCGGCCGGCTCACCCCGCGGAACCCTTCATGCGCCGCCTCGCCCTGCTCGTGCAGCCCCGCCCGTGCCGCCTTCCCAACCGTCATGATCGGCCCGCGGGCTTCGGCGGGTAGGCTTGCGGCATGCCGGATTCCACGCTCCTTCCGCTCGTGCCGTGCGGCG
>JBJTDZ010000149.1:0-8009 GCA_046092585.1 Pirellulales bacterium
CTCCCGAAGAGCCCCCGCCCATGAGTTCCCCCACGGCTTCCCTGCATCGCCTCGGCCAGAGCATCTGGCTCGACAACATCACGCGGACGATGCTCGACGACGGCACGCTTGCTCGCTACATCCGCGACCTCTCGGTGACCGGGCTCACGAGCAACCCCACGATCTTCAACCTCGCGGTGAAGTCGGGCTCCGCCTACGACCCCGGCATCGCCGCGAAGGTGAAGCAGGGACTCGCCGGCGAACGGCTCTTCTTCGAGCTGGCGATCGAGGATCTCGTGCGGGCGGCCGACCTCTTCCGCGACGTCCACGAGCGGACCGCCGGCATCGACGGCTGGGTGTCGCTCGAGGTGTCGCCACATCTCGCCTACGACGCCAAGGCCACGCTGGCGGCGGCCCGCGACCTGTGCGCGAAAGCGGCCCGCCCCAACCTCTTCATCAAGATTCCCGGCACGCCCGCCGGCCTGCCGGCCATCGAGGAGGCGATTTTCGCCGGCGTGCCGGTGAACGTCACGCTGCTGTTCACCTGCGAGCAGTATCTCGCGGCGGCCAACGCCTACCTGCGGGGCATCGAGCGGCGGATCGACGCCGGCCTTTCGCCGAAGGTCTGCTCGGTGGCCTCCCTCTTCATCAGCCGCTGGGATTCGGCGTCGGCGGCCGACCTGCCCGGCCCGCTGAAGAACACCCTGGGCATCGCCGTCGGCGAGCGGTGCTACCGCGCCTACCGTGAGCTGCTCGCCTCCGACCGCTTCCAGCGGCTCGCCAACTTCGGCGCCCTGCCGCAGCGGCTGCTCTGGGCGAGCACGGGCACGAAGGATCCGGCGCTCTGCGACCACCTCTACGTGAAGGCGCTGGCGGCGCCGCACACCGTCAACACGATGCCGGAGTCGACACTGCTGGCCTTCGCCGACCACGGCACGCTCGGCAGCGTGCTCTCGGCGGGGGGCGGCATGGCTGAGCGGACGCTCTTCGAGATCGCCCGAGCCGGCGTCGACGTGGGCACGCTGGGCGAGCAGCTGCAGTCTCAGGGAGCCGCGGCCTTCGTAAAGAGCTGGGACGAGCTCCTCCAGGTGATCGACGCCAAGGCCAAGGGCTGAGCCACGCCGGTTCGACGGAGGTAGATCGCCGGCTCGGGGGCGGCAAAAGTCTCGTCGCCGGGGCGAGGATACGCCCAAGGCTCCTCGAGCGTTTGCCGACCCCCTCGCCTTGAACAACCGCGAGGGGCTGCCCGTGCCCCGGAGCCGGCGTTGCTGGCCGAGCGCAGCCAGGATGGCGAAGCGAGGGCAGCATCGAGAGAGCGGAGGCCTCGGAGGGCCGTAGCGAACGTCCGGCGACGGGGCACGGGCAGCCCCGAGCCCGCGTCGCCACAGGACGTGGCTGTCACGCGCCCTCGCCCAGGTAGGCGTCGCGCACGCGGTGGTCGGCCGCCAGTTCGGCGCCGCTGCCGGTGAGCGTGATCCGCCCGGTCTCCAGCACGTAGCCACGGTGGGCGAGCCGCAGGGCGGCCCGGGCGTTCTGCTCCACGAGCATCACCGCGATGCCGCGGGCCGTCAGCGACGCGATCACCTCGAACACCTTCGCCACGATGAGGGGCGCCAGCCCCAGCGACGGCTCGTCGAGCAGGAGAAGCCGCGGGTGGCCCACGAGCGCCCGGGCGATCGCCAGCATCTGCTGCTCGCCGCCGGAGAGCGTGCCGCCGAGTTGGTCGAGCCGCTCGCCGAGCACCGGAAAGAGCCCGCAGGCCTCGTCGATGTCGCGGCGGAGTTTCCCGCGGTCGACCTGCGTGAAGCCGCCGAGTTCGAGGTTTTCCCGCACCGTCAGCCGTGGAAAGATCCGCCTGCCCTCCGGCGCATGCCCGATGCCCAGCCGCATCACCTCGTGCGACTTGAGCCCCACGATCTGCCGGCCGGCGAAGGTGATCGTGCCCGCCCGGGGCGGCACCACCCCCGACACCGCCATCAGGAGCGTGGTCTTGCCTGCGCCGTTCGCGCCGATGAGGGCCACGATCTCGCCGTCGTCGACGTCGATCGACACCCGGTCGAGCGCCCGGATGGGGCCGTAGCCGGCTTCGAGGTCACGGATCTCGAGCAGTGGCATGACTCAGACCTCCCCGCCCAGGTAGGCCTCGATCACCTTCTCGTCGCGGCGAACCTCGGCGGGCGTGCCCTCCGCGATCTTCACGCCATGGTCGAGCACGGCCACCTTGTCGCTGACCTTCATCACCACGTTCATGTGGTGCTCGATGAGCAGCACGGTGATGCCCCGCTCACGAATCCGCTCCACGAGGGCCCCAAGGTCGGCGGTCTCGGCGGGATTCATGCCGGCGGCCGGCTCGTCGAGCAAAAGGAGCGTGGCTCCGGTGGCGAGCGCCCGCGCGATCTCCAGCCGCCGCTGGTCGCCATAGGGCAGTTGTCCGGCGATCCGGTTTGCCTCGCCCGCCAGCCCCACGAAGGCGAGCTCCTCGAGGGCCCGGCCCCGTGCCGCCGATTCGGCGCGGCGGTTGGCGGGGGTGCGGAAAAGCATCGCCGTCACGCCGCCGGGGATCGTGCGGTCGAGCCCCACGAGCACGTTCTCGAGCACCGTCATGTTGGAGAACAGCCGGATGTTCTGGAAGGTCCGCGAGACACCGGCCTGTGCCACCACGTGCGGCGAGCGGCGGCCCCGCTTCCACACCGCGAGCGTGCCGGCGGTGCCGAGGATCCCGCCGAACACGAGGCCCACGAGCCCCCGCCAGCGGATCCGGGCCTTGCCGGCGGCGAGCCGGTCGAGCACCTCCGCCTTGATCGCCAGTTTCTCGGGCGTGGAGGTGGTGCCGGTGCGTTCGGAATCGGTGGCGTCGGGCACCGTGCCGGGGCCGGCCCGCCGGGCGGTCACTGCCGCCTGCAGTTCGTTGCGAACGGCCCGGGCCTCGCCGAGATCCCGCTTGATCGCCAGCACGTCGGTGCCGTCGGCGCTCACCACCCGCCACTTGCCGGCCATCTGGTCGATCGCGAGCTCGGCCCGGAAGTAGCCCCACACCCGGTCGACCGCCCCGGCCACCGTGAACGGCTCGCCGGTGATCATGCCCCGCTTCACCACCGCCATCCACAGGCGGTCGACGTCGACGGCCGCCGCCGCGAACAACAGGCCGGTGAGCAGGCCGAGGCCGAGGGCCGACCAAAACACTCCGGGCGTGACCGCCCGCTCCAGCCGCCGGCCCCGAAACCGCACGGTGCCCCCGGAGGGGTCGTAGATGCCGCTGATGCAGTTGAAGGCCGTCGTCTTGCCGGCGCCGTTGGGGCCGATGAGCGACACGATCGCCCCTTGGGGCACCTCGAGGTCGAGTTCCGACACGGCCACCAGGCCGCCGAAGCGGATCGTGAGGCGGTCGATGTCGAGGAGCGGCGGCGGCGCCATCGGCGACGAGCCGACCACGGGCCGGGGGGCGGGATCGGGCAGGCTCATGGGTGCACCTCGTGCAGCTCCGCCGCCAACCGCCGGGAGGGCACGAGGCCCTCGGGTCGATACCGCATCACGAGCACGAGCGCCAGCCCGAAGATCGCCAGCCGCCAGCCGCTGAATGACAGCAGGCTCGAGCCCGACGGGTTCACGTTCCACTGCTGGATCGCGGAGTCGGCCCAGGGGGCGAGCACGGTGTCGAAGCCCACGAGCAACGCCACCCCGAGGAGCGTGCCGGGGATGCTGCCGAGGCCGCCGAGAATCACGGCGCAGAGCACCATGATGGAGCGGTTGAAGTCGTAGGCGTTCGGGTCGGCCGTGGTGGAGAGGCTCGCAGCGTAGAGGCAGCCGGCGAGGCCCGCCACCGCCGACGACATCGCGAAGGCCGAGAGCTTCACGCGGGTGGCGGAGATGCCCATCGCGGAGGCGGCCAGTTCGTCCTCGCGGACGGCCACCCACGCCCGCCCCAGCCGCGAGTGTTCCAGCCGCCGCATCGCCACCACCACTCCCGCCAGGGCCGCAAGCGCGAGGTAGTAGAACCACCGCGGATCGATCGCAAACGCCAGCCCGAGGTCGGTGCCGCCCACGATCACGCCGGCGCCCGGGGGAGGCACCGGGTTGAGACCCTTCATCCCGCCGGTGATCTGCTCGAGGTTGCGGAGCGTCACCTTCACCACCTCGCCGAAGCCGAGCGTGACGATCGCGAGGTAGTCGCCCCGCAGCCGCAGCGTGGGCGCGCCGAGCGCCAGCCCGATCGCGGCAGTCGCCACCACGCTCACGGCGGCCGCGGTCACGAACCGCATCTGAAACGGGTACATCGGCACCGTGAGGATCGCGAACAGGTAGGCGCCGATCCCGAAGAAGGCGGCGATGCCCAAGTGCACGAGGCCGGTGTAGCC
Organism: Pirellulales bacterium; assembly: GCA_046092585.1. GTDB lineage: Bacteria > Planctomycetota > Planctomycetia > Pirellulales > UBA1268 > QWPN01. Next base: position 4,335 of record JBJTDZ010000149.1, read on the forward strand.
CACCATCACGTTGAGGCCGAGTGCGAGGATGCAGTAGATGAAGAGCGTGGTCACCTGCCCGCCGAGCGCGCCGCCGAGCGCCGGCACCACCAGCGGGGCCACCGCGAGCACCGCCAGGGCCACGAGATCCCAGCGTTCACGGAGAAAGGCGGCGGTCCGCTCGCCGAGCGTGAAGGCACCGACGGGATCGTGCTGGGGGCGGCCGGCCGAGGTCATCTCACACCTTCTCCTTCGCGGGCCGGCCGAGCAGGCCTTCGGGACGGAACACGAGGATCACGATCAGGATCGCGAACACGATCGCACCGGTCCATCGTTCGCCCACGTAGGCACTGGAGAGCGCCCGCACCAGTCCGATCACGAGCCCGCCGACGACCGCGCCCGGAATGCTGCCGATGCCTCCCAGCACCGCCGCCGTGAAGGCGTAAAGGCCGTTCTGAAAGCCCATCTGGAATCCGATGGTGTTGATGTAGAGGCCGTAGATCACGCTCGCGGCGCCGCCGAGAAAGCCCCCGACGAAGAAGGTGGCGGCGATCACGCGATCGACATCGATGCCCACCAGCGCCGCGGCGGTCGGATCCTGCGACACGGCCCGCATCGCCTTGCCGAGCCGTGTCGATTTCACGAGCAGCGAAAGGCCGAGCATCAGCGGCGCCACCACCACCAGCACGAGCAGATCCTTGGCCGTGAACTGCAGGCCCTCTCCCGCCAGCAGATTGGTGGCCGGCAGCAGTTCCGGAAACGACCGGTCGGCGGGGCCGAGCCAGAAGAGCCCGGCATTCATGAAGATGAACGACACGCCGATCGCCGACACGAGCGGCGCGAGCTTCGGGGCGTTCCGCAGCGGCCGGTAGACGATCCGGTCGACGGCCACATTGAGACCGCCGCAGAACAGCCCACAGAGGAGCACGAGCAGGGCCACGCCGAACCAGGTCGCTCCCGCCGTCCAGCCGGCCATGCCCAGCCCGGTCACGAGCGCGAGCGCCAGACAGGCCCCCAGCATGATCAGGTCGCCGTGGGCGAAGTTGATCAGCCGGATGATGCCGTAGACCATCGTGTAACCGAGCGCCACGAGCGCCACGAGGGCGCCGTTGGTGATCCCGATCAGGCACTGCTGCAGGAAAAACTGCATGGGGCATGGGCCGCGTCAGGGGGCGGCGTCCTCCGCGGCGGCGTCGAGGATCTCCTCGAACTCGAAGCGGCCGTTCTTCACCACGCTCACGGTGAGGGTACGCATCGTGGTGTCGCCGTTGGCGTCGAAGCCCCAGCGGCCGAGGGCCCCGTCAAACTCGCGGATCGCCAGGGCCCTGTCGGTGATCGCCCGCCGGTCCTTCGAGCCCGTCTCGCGGATGGCCTGGAGCGCCACGCAGGCGGCCTCGTAGCCGTACACGGCATACGCCTCGGGGAGTTCGCCATACTGCTTCCGATACAACTCCACGAACTCGCTCCCCTTGCCCGTGAGCTTCTCGGGAGGCAGCCCGCCGAACGTCACGAAGCAGCGGCCCTCGAGATTGGAGGCGCCGGCGGAGTCGATGAACACCTGCTCCCGGCAGCCGTCGGGCACCATCAGCAGGGCGTCGATCCCGGCGCTGGCCATGTCCTTGGCGAGCTGCCCTCCCTTGCTCTGCGTCGTGCCGCCGAAGTAGACGAGGTCGGGATTTGCCGCCTTCACGCTCGCCATCAGCGACTTGAACTCCTGGGCCTTCGCGTCGATCGAGTCGTGCCCGAGCACCTCGATGCCGATCTCGCGACAGCGCTCGTCGAAGAGGTCGGCGATCCCCTTTCCGTACACCTCGTTGTCGTCGAGGATGTAGACCTTCTTCACGCCCCGCCGCTTCGCCCAGTCGGCCGAGAGCGGGCCCTGGAGGTCGTCGGCCGGCACCACCCGCGTGTAGTTGAGCCGGCCGGTCGGCCGGTAGACATCCGGCTCGCCGGGCGCGCCGAGGCCCGGCTTCGTCAGCCCCACCGCAGTGTTCGCCGGCGACACCATCAGGAGGTCGCCGAGGTTGAGGATCGGCATCGACACCTTCGCGGCCCCCGAGTTGAACGTGCCGATGTAGGCCACCACGTCTGGATCCTGCAGGGCCCTGCGGGCGTTGGCCGCCTCGGCCTCGCTCGTCCACTGGCCGGCGGCGGCCGTGGAATCGTCGAGGTCGAGGTATTCGATCCGGAACGGCCCCACCCTGCCCTCGGCCTCCTCGATGGCCATGCGGATGCCGCGAACGAGCGTGTCGGACTGCTGCTTCGCGCTCCCCGTGCGGGGCAGGCTCGACACGATCTTCACAAGCGTCGGATCGGCGGGCCGGCAGCCGAGGGCGGCAAGCAGGCAGACCGCCGGCAGCCACGCCGCCCGTTTCCATGCATTCATGAGCATGAATGTAAAAGCCCCGGCAAAACCGCGTCAAACCGGCGGCTTCGCCACCAGTCGCCATGCCCGGTGGATCCGCGCGTTGCGAAAATCCTCGGGGATCGTCCGGGCGGTGATCTCGCGGATCGTGAACCGCCCCGCCAGCCGCTCCGCGTCGAGGTGGAAGCGGCGGAAATTGGTGGAGAAATAGATGACACCACTCGGCGAGAGGTTCGCTGCCGCGAGTTCGAGGAGCGGCACGTGGTCGCGTTCCACGTCCCACGGCGTCTCGCTCCTGGCCGACCGCGAATAGGTCGGCGGATCGATCACCATCAGGTCAAACGGTGGCTCGCCTCGCCGCGCCCGGTGCTCGAGGAAGGCCCGCGCCTCGTCCCGCACCGTGCGGTGGCGGCCGGCATTCCTGAAGCCATTCCTTGCGAGGTTGGTTCGTGTCCAATCGAGATACGTGTTGGAGAGGTCGATGCTCGTGGTCTCGCTCGCCCCGCCGGCGGCGGCATACACGGAGAAGCTCCCCGTGTAGCAGAAGAGGTTGAGCATCCGCTTCCCCGCCGCCTCGTCGCGGACAAGGGCCCGCGTGGTCCGGTGGTCGAGAAAGAGACCAGTGTCGAGATAGTCGGAGAGGTTGCACTCGAAGGCGAGCGGTCCCTCGTGCACGGTGACAAGCGTCTGTCGCTCGCCGAGTTTCTCGTACTGACCACCCGCCCGCTGCCGCCGCCGAGCCTTGAGGATCGTGTGGTCGGGGGGCACGCCGAGTTCCGCCGCCGCCGCCTCGATCATGCGGTCGAGCCAGACCTCGTGCTCGATCTCCGTCCGCTCATGCGGCCGCTCGTATTCGGCGGCATGCAGCCAGCCGGCATACCAATCGATCGCCAGCGGGATCTCCGGAATGTCGCGGTCGTACACGCGAAACGCCTCGATCCCCTGCCGGCGGGCCCACTTGGAGAGATGCTTGAACCGCTTGGCGAGCCGGCGACGAAAGTCGCCGATCTGGTCGGCGGTCGTGCGGCCACTCGCGCGGCCACTCGCGCGGCCCGGAGGCGACTCGGGCACCGCGGCAGTTGCGTCCATGGCGCCGTCGGCGCCGGGACGGTGCGAGGTGCCTCGCCGGGATCTTTCGCCGCCACCCGCTTCGACGCTGCCACCTCCCTCGTGGCGAAATCTCCAAGGCTCGGCATCCTCGCACCGCTCCCGGCTTGCGGCGGCATCATCGGAGGAGCGATCGGAGGAGCGATCGGAGGAGCGATCGGAGGAGCGATCGGAGGAGCGATCGGAGGAGCGATCGGGGGAGCGATCGGGGGAGCGATCGGGGG
>JBJTDZ010000150.1:0-7118 GCA_046092585.1 Pirellulales bacterium
AGATGTTCTGGCCGCCGAAGCCGAAGCTGTTGGAGAGGGCCACGTCGCAGGTCGCCTCGCGGGCCTGGTTGGGCACGTAGTCGAGGTCGCACTCCGGGTCGGGCGTCTCGTAGTTGATCGTGGGCGGCAGGATGCCGTCGCGGATCGCCAGCATGCAGACGATGAGCTCCGTGGCCCCGGCCGCCGCGATCAGGTGGCCCATCATGCTCTTCGTGCTCGAGACCGGGATCTTGTAGGCGTGCGGGCCGAAGACATTCTTGATCGCGAGCGTCTCCACCTTGTCGTTGACGTCGGTGCTCGTGCCGTGGGCGTTGATGTAGTGGATGTCGTTGGCGCCGAGTTCCGCATCCTGCAGGGCCATCGTGATGCAGGCGGCCGCTCCGCGGCCCTCGGGATGCGTGTCGGTGATCCGGTAGGCATCGGCGGTCGAGCCGTAGCCGAGGATCTCGCCGTGGATCCGGGCGCCCCGCTTCTTCGCGTGCTCGAGTTCCTCGAGCACGACCATGGCAGCCCCCTCGCCGAGCACGAAGCCGTCGCGGTCGTTGTCGAACGGCCGGCTCGCCCGCTGTGGCTCGTCGTTCCTCGTGGAGAGGGCGGTGAGCAGGTTGAAGCCCGTCACGCCGAAGGGGTGGATCATGCTGTGCGTGCCCCCCGAGAGCATCACGTCGGCCTCGCCGCGACGGACGATCTCGCAGGCCTCGCCGATCGCCTGGCTGGAGGCGGCGCAGGCGGTGAGGCAGTTGAGGTTGGGGCCCTGCGCGTTGAAGAGGCCGGCGAGGTGCCCGGCCGGCATGTTGGGTTCCTGCTCCACCTCGGAGAGCGGATGGAGCGTCTCCAGCCCGAGCTTCGTGAACTTCGCGACGTCGAGCGTCTCGCCCTCGATGGCCGCCATCATCATCCGCGTGAAGGCCTCGAAATCCTGCTGCCCCTCGCCGCTGCCCAGGTAGATGCCCAGCCGCGTCGGATCGGCCGGGAGCCCCGTGGGCAGGCCGGCATCGGTCATCGCCTGCAGCGCCGCGCCAGCGGCGAACTTCGTGTGGCGGCCGCAGAACTCCCAGGTCCGGGGATCCTGCCCCTCGTCGGCGATGTCCCAGCCCTTCACCTCGGCGGCGATCTGCGTGGGAAATCGCGACGCATCGAAGATCGTGGTGCGTCCCACGCCCGACGCGCCAGCGACGAGGTTTTTCCAGAGCTCCTCGACCCTCACGCCCAGGGGCGTGATGCAGCCGATCCCGGTGACCACCACCCTGCGCCTGCCCGAAGCCATCACCCGCCTCCGCGTCGCGTCACCAGTCGGGCCGCGTCAGCGGTTGCCCCGCCTCGTCGCGGCCGACCTCGTAAATCTTCATCTGGTCGAGCCACCGCAGGAGTTCCGGCGGATCGAAAAGCTTCGGCACGCCCTCGCCGGGCTCGAGATGCGCGAAGAAGAGTTCGGCCTCGCCCTGCACGCGGTCGCCGATCGTGCTCGTCACCTTGGTGAGCGACCCGGTGGGCTTGAGGTCGAGCACCTCCGCCCGGAAGCGGATCGTGTCGCCGGGCACGGCGTCGAAGTGAAACACCGCGGCCGCCACCTTCGCGAGCACCACGCGGCGGTTGTAGTCGATCGCCTCGGCCACGAGCAGCCCCGCCGCCTGGGCCATGCCCTCGACGATCAGCGAGTTGGGCATGATCGCCACGCCGGGGAAGTGGTCGTGGAGATGCTCCTCCGCGAGCGAGACATTCTTCACCGCCGTGGCATGCCGCCCGCGGGTGAACTCTTCGAACCTGTCGATCCAAAACCAACGCATGAATCCGTTCGCGGCGGTCTGCCGCCTCGCGGGGAAAGGCGCGGGCCGGGCAGGCAGGCCCCAGGCGCCGCCGGCCCTAGGCGGCCAACTTGCTCTGCACGTACCGCACCATGTCTTCCACGGTGAGGGTGTTGGCGAAGTTTTGCACGCTCGGGTTCGACTCGAACTTGGAGAGATTGGCGAAGGGCATGCGTGCCTTGAGGGCGGCGATGCCGGCGGGGGTCACCTTGCCGTCGGTCACGTATTCCGAACTCGAGAGCACGTCCTCGGGGAAGAGTTCTCCACGCGAGATCTTGATGTTGAAGGCCTTTTCCAGCCGGAAGACGATGTCGAGGAAGTCGATCGACTCGGCGCCGAGATCGCCCACCATCGTCGCGGCCGGAGTGACGTCGTCCTCGTCAACGCCCAGGGCATCCACCAGGGCCGACTTCACCTTCTCAAAGATCTCTTCTTGCGACGGCATCAGACGGTTCACCTTGCAAACGAGGGATGGGGCACGCCCGGACAGGCGACGCTGTGTTGTAATGTCGGCCGGCCCCCATGGGAACCCGAAGGGCGACCCTCCCCGCCGGCGGAACAGGGCCAGTCGGAAAAATCGGCCGCGAAATCGCGGGGAAAACCGCTGTCGGGCGGGTGGTGCCGTTCAGTTGCCTGCCGCGACGAAGGCGGCGGCGGGGGCCCCGTGGGCCGAGTAGGCCGCCGGTGGCTGCGGCCCCCCGTGGCGACCCGGGTGGAGCAGCGCCCAAAGTTTTCGCATCTCCGACCTCACGCGGGCGTCGAGCGCCGCCCCGTGGGCCACCCGGTCGGCCATGTTGTAGCGCTCCAGCACCAGTCGGGCGGTGAGGCTCGTCCGCTCGCCCACGGTGCCGCTGGCCTTCACGGTCGTCGTCTTCTCGTCCTGCGCGGTCACCTCGGCCGTCACCGTGAGGACGCGGCCCGGCTGTACGAAGTCGCCGTACTTCACGTTCCGGGCGGTTCGCAGCACCACCATGCTGTGCGCGAAGTCCTCGCCGAGACGGATGGTCCAGGCCGCAGCCTGGGTCATCGCCTCGAGCATCAGCACGCCCGGCAGCACCGGGAACCTGGGGAAATGATCGGCCAGGTATTCCTCGGCGAGCGACACGGTCTTGATCGCCGTGATCGACCTGCCAGGCTCGACGGACACCACCCGGTCGAGCAGCGTGAACCGCATGACTACCTCCTGCTCCAGCGTGATCCTTGCCGTCGACCGCGGCCTCCGGGCCGGCCCTGCCCACCGCTCGATCGAAGGAGTCGAGAGTATAGGGAGTGACCATCGGCCCACAACCGCTGCGGCATGCACGAAGAGTCCGACTGCCACGCTGACAGCCGTCATGACCGACGCGACTGCCACGGCTTGCCACGCCGCCGGCGTTGCCCGCGGCCACACCGCGTCGCACGCGGCATTTCGCAGGTGTTCGGCCGTTCATGCCGACTGGCACGCTGTTTGCATTTTTCGGCCGACGCTGCACGCGGGTTGTTTTCAGCCACCGTCGCTGCGAATCATTGCCGGGCGCACGAAACGCCGGGGATGACGCTCCAGGGACGGTGATCCTTCACCACCTGCCCCTGAGGAGTCCGACGATGCCGACGTTTCGCCCGGGATTCGCGCTCCCGTTCGAGGAACTGCGCGACGAGTTCGACCGCCTCTGGACCTCGCTCACCGCGGCCCCGCCGCTGCACGGCTGGGGCGTCCGTCCCGCCGAGGGCGTGTTTCCTGCCGTCAACGTGCGGGAGACCGCCGACGCCGTCACCGTGGAGGCGGAACTTCCCGGCCTCGAGGCCGGCGACGTGGACATCTCCGTGTCGGGCGACGAGATCTCGCTGAAGGGATCACGCCCCGAGACCTGCACCGCGTCGGCGGGCGGCGACGGACCGGCGCACGACGAGCGGGTCACCTGGCACCGCCGCGAGCGGGGCACCGGCTCGTTCGAGCGGCGGATCACGCTGCCCGTCGCGGTCGATGCCGCCCGTGTCGAGGCCCAGCTCGTCGACGGCGTGCTCACCGTCACCTGCCCGAAGGCGGCGGAATGCCGACCCCGGAAGGTCGAGGTCCGCACGGCGTGACCCGCCCGTGCGGCCGGCCGAGCATGCATCCCATTTCATTCATTCACGCCAGGAGAACCATTCCATGGTCACCATCAGTCAGACGACCGCTCCCGCCACCGAGCAGCGTGAGCCGACTCTCACCTACCAGCCCAACGTCGACATCTGCGACCTCGGGTTGGAGGTGCTCTTCGTGGCCGACATCCCCGGCGCCCGCGCCGACGGGATCAACGTGACGTTCGAAGACGGCGTGCTCGCGGTCGAGGCCACCGTGCCCCCCCGCGACCTTCCGGGCCGGCCGATCCGCCAGGAATACGGCATCGGCGGCTACCGGCGGTCGTTCCGGCTCGGCGATGGCTTCGACGCGTCGCAGATCTCCGCCGACTACCGCCGCGGCGTGCTCACGATCCACGTGCCGCGACTCGCGGCCGTGCGGCCGCGAAAGGTGGAGGTGAAGACGGCCTGACCGTCGCGTCGTCGTGTTCGTCGTGTTTTTCCAGCCTGACCTGACCCGAAAGAGGAGAGATTCCATGAGTCTGATCCCTTTTCGCACGAAGCGGTCGAGCGGAATGGAGTCCGGAAGCCTCGCCACCCTGGCGGACTTTCGCAACGAGATGAACCGGCTCTTCGAGGGCTTCTTCAGCCGTCCGCTGATGACCAGCCCGTGGTTCGAGACGATCGAGCCGGGCCAGTGGCTGCCGGCGATCGACCTGTCGGAGAATGACACGCAGATCCACGTGCGGGCCGAACTCCCGGGCATCGACCCGCAGGATGTCGACGTCAGCGTGTCGGAGGATCGCCTGGTGATCTCGGGCGAGAAGAAGTCGGCGAAGGAGACCGCGGGCGAGGGCTGGACCCACCGCGAGAGCCACTACGGCAGTTTCAGCCGTGCGATCCCCCTGCCCGAGTCGGTCGATCCGACAAAGGTGACGGCCCGCTACGACAAGGGCGTGCTCACGGTCGAACTCTGCAAGTCGCCGTCGAGCGCGGCGCGGAAGGTGCCGGTGCAGACGGCGACCTAGAGTGCATCTCGGTTGTATGGCGCAGCGACGTGGCCAGTTCGAGAGGGTAGGCGAGGGGGTCGGCGAACGCTCGAGGAGCCTTGGGCGTATCCTCGCCCCGGCGACGAGACTTTTGCCGCCCCCGAGCCGGCGACACACCCGCTGACACACGTCGCTCGAACGCACTCTCGCTGCGGTTCGTGAACCCACGGGTATGCTGCGTGGCCGCGGGGGCAGTCGCCTCCGCGGCCACGCTCGCTTCCTCCCCCTCCGTTCACGATGCCCCTCGTCCTCTCGCCGCGTCTCGCTCCCGACCGTGCGCCGCTCTCGATCGAGTTCGACGGCATCGTGCCCGATCGCATCGCGACGCTCGGCCTCGGGGAGATCGCCAGGCTCCCGATCCGCGCCGACCTGCGGCCCGCCGTGCTCGGCGACATCTTCGACGTGGCGGGTGATGCCGCCGATCTCGTGCTCGAATGCCGGGGCGACTTCTCGCGCGTGCATCGCGTCGCTGCCGGGATGCGGGCGGGCACGATCCGCGTCGCGGGCTCCGTGGGCCGCCACACCGCCGAAGGCATGGCCGGAGGCCGGCTCGAGGTCGCGGGCGACACCGGCGACTGGCTCGCCGCCGAGATGACAGGGGGCGACGTGGCGGTCGCCGGCAGCGCCGGCGACAACCTCGCCGCGGCGCTGCCCGGCAGCCGCCACGGGATGCGGGGCGGGATCGTGCTCGTGGGCGGGGCTGCGGGCGCGCTTGTCGGGGCGCGGATGCGCCGCGGGATCGTGGCCGTGGCGGGCGGCTGCGGCGAGGCGGCCGGGTTCGAGATGCGGGCCGGCACCGTGGTCGCCACCGCCTGCGGCCGGCATCCGGGCCTCGGCATGCGGCGGGGATCGGTGATCGTCCTCGCCGAAAGGCCCAGCGTGCCCTTCACGTTTCGCCGGGGCGCGGCCTGGCGGCCGGCGTTCCTGCCGCTGCTCCTCCGGCGGCTCGCGGCCGCGGGCTACGCACCGGCGTCGAAGGCCCTGCCCCACGCTGCCTGGCGGCAGTGGCACGGCGATCCGCTCGCCGGCGGTCGGGGCGAGATCCTCCATCCGGACTGATGCCGGTGGCCGGGATTTTTCCGGGGATTTTCGCGTCCGGCTTTCGCCGCCCCGGATCGTCGACTATCTTCTGGGATTCCCATTCCTGGCCTTCCCCAAGCACACCATGCCCACGATCAGCCAACTCGTCCGCAGCCGTCGCCGCCCCAAGCGGAAGTTTTCGAAATCGCCCGTGCTGGATCGCTGCCCGCAGAAGCGGGGCGTCTGCCTGCAGGTCCGCACGATGACGCCGAAGAAGCCGAACTCCGCCCTGCGGAAGATCGCTCGCGTGCGGCTCTCCAACCAAAAAGAAGTGACCGTCTACATCCCGGGTGAGGGCCACAACCTTCAGGAGCACTCGATCGTGCTCATCCGTGGTGGCCGTGTCCGCGACCTTCCGGGCGTTCGCTACCACATCATCCGCGGTGCCCTCGACACGCTCGGCGTGCAGGGCCGCAAGCAGTCCCGCAGCCTGTACGGCGCCAAGAAGGGCTGATCCCCGACCGACTCTCCCTGAAAGACACGATTCCAAGACACGACCATGGGCAACATCACCGCCAGCCGCGAACAGCTCCGTCCCGATCCGAAGTTCGGCTCGCTCCTCGCCAGCAAGTTCATCAACTGCCTGATGGAAGACGGCAAGAAGAGCGTCGCTCAAAACGTCTTCTACAAGGCGATGGAGATCGTCGCGAAGAAGGTGACGGAGATCGAGCCGATCGAGGTCTTCAACCGGGCCGTCGAAAACGTGAAACCGGCGGTCGAGGTTCGCTCGAAGCGGGTGGGCGGTGCCGCCTACCAGGTGCCGATGCAGGTCAACCGCAACCGGCAGCAGTCGCTGGCGATCCGCTGGCTGCTCCAGGCCGTTCGCGAGAAGAAGGGCCGCGCCACCTTCGAGAAGCTGGCCGAAGAGATCATCGCCGCCTACAAGCGCGAGGGCGCCGCGGTGACGAAGCGTGACAACGTGCATCGCATGGCGGATGCGAATAAGGCGTTCGCGCACTTCGCCTGGTTCACCAGGCGGATCGCCCGGAGGCGATCACACTCGCTGCTTGCAGCGAGCCTCAGTCTGCCGGGGCCAAGGATGGCCCGGCAGACGTGCAATCAGAGCACTTCGCCTGGTTCACCAGGCGGATCGCCCGGAGGCGATCACACTCGCTGCTTGCAGCGAGCCTCAGTCTGCCGGGGC
>JBJTDZ010000151.1:0-12627 GCA_046092585.1 Pirellulales bacterium
TACAAGGGGCAGTCGGTGGAGTTTTTGCAGCACCGCGAGTACGTCCGCGGCGACGACCTGCGGCGGGTCGACTGGAAGGTCTGGGCGCGGCAGGACCGCCTCTACGTCAAGGAGTTCGAGGAGGAGACCGCCCTCCGGCTCGCGCTCCTCGTGGACGGCTCGACGAGCATGGACTACGCCGGTGCCGGCCGGCCCACGAAATACGACACGGCGGCCACGATCGCCGCGAGCCTCGCCTGGCTCGCCCTCTCCCACGGCGACGCCGTGGGCTGCGGTGTCTTCGACGACCGGCTGCGGGCGAGCGTGCCGGCCCGTACCCGCCGGTCGCAGCTGACGAGCGTGTGCGAGGTGCTCGAGACGCCTCGGCATGGCGGGGCCGGCGATTTTCGCCGCGTGCTGCGGTCGGCGGCCGAGACGCTGCCGCGGCGCGGGATGGTGATCGTCGTCTCCGACCTGCTGGGCGATCGCGACGCGATCTTCACGGGCCTGCAGCTGCTCCGCGGCCGGGGGCACGACGTCGCGATCGTGCAGGTGCTCGACGACGACGAGATCGACTTCGAGTTCGAGGGCCCGACCCGGTTCGAAGGGCTGGAGCTTCCCGGGCATCTCGCCTGCAATCCCCGTGCGCTCCGCGCCGGGTATCGCGAGGCGGTGGAGCGGTTTCTCGCGGAGGTTCGCCGCCGGGCCGCGGCCGCGCGGTGCGATCACGCGCTCGTCCGCACCGGTGAGCCGGTCGAGGTGGCGCTCGTCCGCTTCCTGACGCGGCGCGCGAGCCTGGCGGTGTAGGAGAGACCGGGCATGCCCTCGTTCGACTTCGCGCCGCTCGTCTGGTGGGGATTGCCCGCGGTGGCGGCGCCGCTGCTCATCCATCTCCTCAGCCGGCTGCGCCATCGACGCGTTCGCTGGGCGGCCATGGAGTTTCTTCTCGAAAGTCAGCGGCGGTTCCGCACGCGGGTGCTCCTCCGGCAGCTGCTCCTGCTCGCGCTGCGAACGGCGGGGATCGCCGCGATCGTGCTCGCGCTGGCCCAGCCTCGTTGGCGGCAGGCGGCGGGCAGGCTCCTGGGGGGCGGCGGCACGCATCTGGTGGTGCTCGACGACAGCTACTCGATGGGAGACACGTCCGGGGGCGACGACGTCGCGATGGCGATGACGGATGCGGCTGGTGACACGCGGCCGCGGACGGCGTTCGACCGGGGCTGTGGCGTGGTCGAACGGATCGCCGCCGATCTGGCCGCCTCGGGCGGACGCCACGAACTCGCCGTGGCCACGACCTCGGCGCTCGCCGCCGTCGACACCGTGCCGCCGCCGGCCTTTCTCGTGCCCCGTAGCGTGATCGATCCGGCCGCGGTGCGGCGGGTGCGGGAGGCGGTGGCGGCGACCCGCGTGTCGGCGCGGGCCGCCGGGCCCGTGGCGGCACTGGCGGCGGCCGCGGCGACGCTGGCTGATGATCGCGGGGAGCGGGTGCTCTGGCTCGTGAGTGACGTGCGGGCCCGCGACTGGCTGCGGGCCGACGAGGCGGTGGCCGCGCTCGAACGGCTGGCGGCGTCGGGAGTGACGATCCGGCTTGTCGACTGCGGCTTCGAGGCGGCCGACCCGGGCAATCTCTCGGTCGAGCGTCTGGAGGTGGCGGGGGGAGTGCCTGCCGCGGGGGTCGTGCTGCCCGTCGAGATCGAGGTGCGGAACGACGGGGCGACGGCCGCGCGCGATGTGACGGTCAGCCTCGAGGAGGACGGGGGCGGCAGGCCGGGGCTTACGATCGACGAGATCCCGCCCGGCGGCGCGGCCGTGCGGCGGTTCGACGTGCGGTTCACCACCCGGGGGCCGCACGCGCTCGAGGCCAGGCTGCCGGCCGACGTGCTGCCGGCCGACGATTCCCGAGCCGCGACCGTCGAGATCGTCGACGGCGTCGATGTGCTGGTGATCGACGGCGGAGCGCCGGGCGATCCCGCGGGTGACGCGTTCTACGTGGCCACCGCCCTCGCGCCCGGCTCCGGTGCGGCAACCGGCCTGCGGCCGCGGCTCGAGCCGCCGCGGGCGCTGGCGACGCTCGACCTCGCAGCCTTCGACTGCCTCTGGCTGCTCGACGTCGAACGGCTCGATGCGTCGGCCGTCGCGGCGGTCGAGGCGTACGTGCGGGACGGCGGCGGCGTGGTCTTCTTCTGCGGACCGCGGACGCGGCCGGAGTTCGTCAACGAGGTACTGCATCGGGGAGGCGCCGGCATCTTCCCGCTGCCGCTCGCCAGCGCCGTCGATCTCCTCCCGGACGCGTCGGCGGCCACGCCGCCGCCCGATCTCGTCGTCGAGGACCACCCCGTGGTGGCCGTGCTTGCCGGGCAGCGCAATCCCCTCGTCGATGCGGTGCGGATCGAGCGATTCATGGCGGTCGCCCGGGGGCATGATCCTGCCGCCGCGGGCGTGCGGCCGATCCTCTCGCTGAGGACGGGCCAGCCGCTGGCCGTCGAACGGGCGTTCGGCGCGGGCCGTGTCGCGGTCGTGCTCACGACCGCCGCGCCCGCGTGGAACAACTGGGCTCGCGGCAATCCCAGTTGGGTCGTGGTGCTCCTCGAACTCGAAAACCTGCTGGCGGCGCGCCGGCGGCAACCTGCGGACGTCGCGGTGGGCGAGCCGCTCGCGGTGCGGCTCGAGCCGGGTGTCGATGAGATCGACGTCGACTTCATCGTGCCTCCGGAGGGCGACGTCGTGCGGCAGGCGGCGATGGCCGCCGTGGGAGGCGGCCTCGAGGCGCGGCTCCCGGTGACCACCGCCGCCGGCATCCATGTCGCCCGCTGGCGGCGGGTCGACGGCACGGAGCGAGAGCGGCTCTTCGCCGTGGGCGTCGATCCGGCCGAGGGTCGGCTCGAGCGGCTCGACCGGGAGCGACTCGACCGGATGTTCGCGAGCGTGCCGGTGCGATACGACCGCGCGGCGTCGCTCGCGGCCGGCGTCGACGGCGGCGCGGCGGCATCGCTCGCCTGGCCGCTGCTCGTGGCGGCGGTGCTGCTTTTGCTCGCGGAGCAGGCCGTCGCCTGCGCTGCCGGATATCATCCCGCCTTTCGCCGTGGTGGCTGACGCCGACGAATCCCCATGACACCGCTCGCGTCATCCCCGTGCCTCCTCGCCGCGGTGCAGCACCGGCTCACGAGCCGGCTCGTCGAGGGCTTCGACGAGTGGTGGCAGATGCCGACCGCCGTCCTGGCCGCGGCCGGCGTGGCCGTGTTCGTCGGCTGGCTCTACCGGCGCGACGCCGCCGAGGTATCGCCTGGTCTGGCGGTGACGCTCGCGCTGCTGCGGCTCGTGGCGCTCGCGGCCGTGGCCGCCGCGTTGCTCGACGTGCAGCGCGTGGCCGAGCACGAGATCGAGATGCCGTCGCGGGTGGCGGTGCTCGTCGATTCGAGCGCCAGCATGGCGCTCGCCGTCCGCGGCCCCGCCGCGGGAACGCGGTCCGACCGTGCCATCGGCCTGCTCGCCGCGGACGGGCTGCTCGAGTCGCTGCGGCGCCGGCACGAGGTGCGGATCTGGCGGTTCGACGCCGATGCGGAAGCCCTCGCGACGGTGCCGCGCGACGGGGCCGCCCCCGCGGTCGACGGGGCCTGGCGAGACCGGCTCGCGGCTCGAGGCTACGAGACGCGGCTCGGCGAGGCGATCACGCGGGTGCTTGCCGCCGAGCCCACGGCGGTGCTCGCCGGGATCGTCGTCGTGAGTGACGGCGGCGGCAACGCGGGCATCGATCCGCGATCGGCCGCGGCCGCTGCCGCGGCCGCCGGGGTGCCGGTGCATCCGCTGGGCGTCGGCTCCGACGAACTGCCGGCCAACGTGCGGGTCACCGACATGGTCGCGCCGGCCCGCGTGTTTCCCGGAGACCGGTTCGGCGTGACGGCGTTCCTGCAGGCCCAGGGGCTCTCCGGCGAGCAGGTGCGGGTGGAACTCGTCGAGCAGCCTGCCGAGGCGCCGGCCGCCGGCGGCCGGGTGATCGACTCGCTCGACGTGCCGCTGGCCGGCGACGGTGACCTCGTGCCCGTGCGGTTCGAGGTGGCGGGCCTCGCCACCCCCGGGCGGCGGACGCTCTCCGTGCGGGCCAGCCCGCCCCGGGCCGACACCACGCCTGCCGATGACGCGCAGGCGGCCGACGTGGAGGTGGTCGAGCGGGTGACGAGCGTGCTCCTGGTCGCGGGCGGGCCGAGCCGGGAATATCAGTTCATGAGGAATGTGCTGCAGCGCGACGCGAGCTTCGCGGTCGACGTGCTGCTCGGCACGGGCGCGGCCGGGATGTCGCAGGACGCCCGGCGGATGCTCGATGCCTTCCCCGCCACCGAGGAATCGCTCGCCGCCTACGACGCGGTCGTGGCCTTCGACTATGACTGGCGGCTCCTCGATGCCGCCGCCCAGGCGCGGCTCGAGCGATGGGTGTCGACCGGTGCCGGCGGGCTCGTCGTGGTCGCGGGGCCGGTCTGCATGGATGCCTGGCTCGACGATTCCCGCACGTCCACGATCCGCGGCCTCTATCCCGTCGAGTTGCGGCGGCCCGGGCTCGCAGCCCAGGGGCAGCCCGCGGCGACGGAACCGCGAAAACTCGAGTTCACCCGCGATGGGAGCGAGGCGGAGTTTCTCTGGCTGGCCGGCAGCCGCAGCGAGAGCGAGGCGGTGTGGCGGGAGTTTCCCGGCGTGTTCGCCTGCTACCCGTCGAGCGGCCTGAAGCCCGGCGCCACCGTCTATGCCCTGGCAGCGGGCGGGGTGGCCGGCCGCGCGGAGACCTATCTCGCCGGCCAGTTTTACGGGGCCGGCATCGTGCTTTCCGTCGGCAGCGGCGAGCTCTGGCGGCTGCGGGCCGTCGAGACGGGGGCGCACGAGCGGCTCACGACGCAGCTGGTGCGGCACGTGGCCCAGGGGCGGCTCCTGCGCGGAGCCGGCGGCGCGAGGCTGGTCGTCGATCGTGACCGCTATCCCGTCGGCGGCACCGTGACGGTCCGGCTCGTGGCGGGATCGGCGGCGGCCCGGCAGGCCGCGGCGGGCGTCTGTCAGGCGGTCGCTCCCGATGGGGAGCGGATCCCGGTGCGGCTCACGGCCGACGCGTCGCGGCCCGACACGCTCGGCGGGCAGTTCGTGGCCGGCCGCGAGGGAACGTGGGTGATCGAGGTCGATGCCGCCGCCGGGGGCGAGCGGCTCTCGCGGCGGATCCAGGTGCAGCTCCCCGACCGGGAACTCGTGCGACCGAAGCTCGATCGCGGCCTGCTCGGGCAACTCGCCACGGCCACCGGCGGCACGGCACGGTTCGTGGACGACGCCGGGTTCGGCGCGGACGCGATCCGCGATCTCGTCGACTCGCTTCCGGATCGTTCCCGCCACGACTACGAGGCGGGAACCGCCGACATGGCCTTCAAGCAGCGGCTCAACGCCATCCTGCTGGGAGTCGGTTGCGGCTGCCTCTGCCTCGAGTGGATCATCCGCAGGCTCGCGAGGCTTGCCTGACCGATGCCCGCACCTCCTTCCGCCGCGCCGCTCGTCGCCCTGCTCGCGGCGATCCGCCGCCAGGCACGTGCCTGGATCTGGCTCGAGTCGCTGGCCCTCGCGGCCGTCGTGGCGGCGGCCTCCGTGTGGATCGCGGTGGCGATCGACCGGCTCGTCGAGCCGCCCGCGGCGGTGCGGGGCGTGATGCTCGTCGCGGCGGGCGCGGCGGTGGCCTGGGTGCTCGCCACGCGGCTCACGGCCCGGCTCGCCGTGCCGCTCTCCGACGAGGCGCTCGCGCTGGTGGTCGAACGGCACCATCCGCGGATCGGCGATGCCCTCTCGACGGCCATGGCCTGCGGACGGCACGCCGCGTCGGCCACCGACGCGGTCGATCCCGATCTCGTCGCGCGGACGATCGCGGCGGCGACGGCGGCCGTCGCGGACGTGCGTCCGGCGGAACTCTTTCGTCGTCGCCGGCTCGCGGGGCTCGCGGCGTTGGCGGTGGCGGCCTGCGCGGCGACGGCCGCTGCCGCCGCCACGCATCCGGGGCTCGCCGCGATCGGCATGCGTCGACTCCTCCTGCTCGATGCCGTCGCCTGGCCGCGGCGGGTGCATCTCGAGGCGGTCGACTTTCCGGGCGGGGTTCGCACGGTGGCCCGGGGATCGAGCGTCGACGTGCTCGTGCGGATGACGGCGGAGGGCGCGGCTCCCGAGGTGGTCGACCTCCGCACCCGCGCCCGCGGCCGCTGGCGAGTCGACCGCATGGGCATGCGGGGGGCCGAGACCGCCGAGGGTCGGGCCTTCGGCCACGTGATCGAATCGCTCGGCGAGGATCTCGACGTGGAGGTGCGGGCGGGCGACGCGCGGCTGCGCGGCCTGCGGATCGTGGTCGCCGATCCTCCCGTGGTGGCGGATGTGTCGATCACGGCGACGCTGCCCGACTATCTCGGCGGCGGCACGCGGCCCGTGGCCGCCAGTCGCACCGTGCAGGTGCCGCGTGGTGCCCTGGTCGACATCACGTGCACGGCGACGAAGCCCCTCTCGGCGGCGACGCTCGCCGTGCGGCCGGCGGGTGACGATGCGGCGGAGCACGAGGAGGTGGTCGCAACGCTCTCGTCGTCGGGAGAGCGTGCCGTCTCGGCCCGCATTCCGGCGGTGCTCGCCGACACCGCGGTGCTCGTGCGGCTCACCGACACGCTCGGCCTCGGCAACCGCGATCCGCTCGTCGCCATGGTGCTGCCGGTGCCCGACGCGCCGCCCGCGGTCGCCCTGCGGCTCGCCGGCATCTCCACGGCCGTCACGCCGCAGGCCGTGCTGGCCTTCGAGGGCACGATTTCCGACGACCACGCGGTGGCGGATGCCACGGTGCGGCTCACGGCGGGCGACCTCGTGCGGGAGTCGGGCGTCGCGGAGGTGACGGCGGGTGCGCGGGCCGTGGAGTTCGCGGGCGATCGGCCGCTCGCGCTGCCGCTCGCGGAACAGGGGCTCGAGGTTGGCGGCCGGTTGGACGTGGTGGTGCTCGCCCGCGATCGCTGCACGCTCGACGGGCGGCCCAACGAGGGACGCAGCGAGACGTGGACGCTCGACGTCGTCGCCCCGGAAACGCTCAAGGCGATGCTCGAGGGCCGCGAGGTGCTGCTGCGGCGGCGGCTGGAAACGGTCGTCGCCGATCTGGGGGCCGCTCGCGACGCCGTGACGGCCGCAGTGCCCCCGGCCGACGCCGCCGCCGTGGCCCGCTGCGGCGAGGCGACGTCGCGGGGCGCGGGCGAGGTGACGGAGATCGCCGAGCAGTTTCGCAGCATCCGCCGCGAGTTCGCCGCCAACGGCCTGCTCGCGGCCGAGGTCGAGGCGCGGCTCATCGGCCAGATCGCCGAGCCGCTCGCCGCCGTGGCCGCCGGCGACCTCGCCCGGGCGGCGAGGGTCTGCCGTGAGGGTGGCCGCGGTTCCGACGTGCTGCAGCCGGTCGACGCGGCGATCGCGCGGCTGCGGGCGGTGCTCGAGCGGATGCTCGAACTGGAGTCGGTCAACGAGGTGGTGGAGCGGCTGCGGGGCGTGATCCGTGCGCAGGAGGAGATTCGCCGCGAGACGCTCGAGTCGCAACGGAAGCGGGGCCGTGAGGCCCTGGAGTCGCCATGAGGATGCAGACGAGCCTCGTGATCCTGTGCTCGCTGGGCATGATCGCCGCACGCACGTCGGCCGCCGCACCGGCGGCCGACGTCGCGGCGCGGCTCGCGGCCCGCGAGGCGGAACTGCTCGACCGCTACCGTGACCTCGAGCGATCGCTGCTCCGGCTCGCCGACGTGCTCGATGCGACCGATCCGCGGCGGGCCGCGGCCCTGCGAACGGCTTTCGATCGGGCGCGAGACGAACAGGTGGGCGACCGCGTGGCGACGGTGGTGCGGCTCCTCGAGGAGGGGCAACTGCTCAAGGCGGGCAGCGGTCAGGACGACGTCCTGCGGGCGTTGCGAGGCCTGCTCGAACTCGTCGAGACCGGGGCCGCGGAGCGACGTGTGGCCGACACGAAGCGGGAGGTGCGGGAGTTTCTGGGCCGCGTCGGCAAGCTGATCGCGAAGCAGCGCGACATCGAGGGGTCGACCGAGGCCGGCGACGAGGCCGGCAGGCTCGCGGATCGACAGCGGGCGACGGCCGAAGAGGCCCGGGGGCTCGCCGACGACATCGACGGCTTCGCGAGGCGGCTCGCCGACGAGGGCGATGCCGGGGGTGAGGCACAGGCCGCGCCGGCAGGCGGGGCCGCGGGGGAAGATTCGGGCGAGGAAGGGGCCGCTCCACAGGGCGGATCGCAGCCCGAGGGCTCCGGAGGCACGCCGGCCGCCGGGCCGCCCGAGGGCGGCGGTGGTGAGTCGCCGAAGGCGGCGGAACCTGGTGCGGATGCCGAGCGGGGCGAGGAGGGCGCCGAGGCGGCCGAGGATGCCGACACGGGCCGGGCGCGGCGCACGCGGCAGCGGCTCGAGGCCGCCGAGCAACGGATGCGCCGGGCGCGGGAGCAGCTCGACGAGTCCCGACGCAGCGAGGCCCGGCGCGAGCAGGAGAAGGCCCTCGAGGAACTCGAGACGGCGCGGGCGGAACTGGAGGAGATCCTGCGGCAGCTTCGCGAGGAGGAGGTGGAACAGCTGCTCGTGAACCTGGAGGCCCGGCTTCGTGGCATGCTGCGAACCGAGCGGGAGGTGCTCTCCGGCGTCGAGAAGACGACGGGGAGCACGGCGGCAGGCCGGGAGCGCCAGTTGGAGGCGGCCCGGTTGGGCCGCGAGCAGGCCGGCGTGACGGCCGAGGCTTCCAAGGCGCTTTTGCTCGTGCGAGACGACGGCTCCGCGGTGGCGATTCCGCAGGCGCTGGAGCAGGTCCGCGACGACTCGGCGCAGGTGGCGTCCCGCCTCGACCGCGGCGACGTCGGCGCGGAGACGCTCGGCCTCGTGGCCGACATCGTCACGGGGCTCGAGGAGATGCTCGCGGCGGTCGAACGGGCGCGGCAGCAGGCGGAAGAGGAGCAGCCGCAGGCGCCGGGCATGGGCCGCCCTCCGCAGCCTGGCAAGGAGCCGCTGGTCGACGCGCTGGCCGAACTCAAGATGCTGCGAACGCTCCAGTCGCGGGTCAACGCCCGCACGCGGCGGCTGTCGCAGGTGCTCGACGATGCGGTCGATTCCGCCGCCGCGCCCGAGCTTCGCGCCGTGCTCGGCCGCCTCGCCGAACGGCAGCGGGCGATCGAGCGGGCGGCACGCGACATCGTGAAGGGTGTCACGGAGTAGGCCGGCCGGTCGCCGGCCCGCGCCGAGGTTTTCCGAAGCCCCGGGCGACGACTATGATGGTGTTCGTGTCGCGAGGCCGGCCGCGGATGTACCGCGGGCCCCGGAGGTGTGCATGACGTCGCCGTCTCCCTGCCGTGTCGTCTCGATCGTGGCTGGTGCGGCGCTGATCGCGACGACCGCGTTCGGGGCCGGCGGTCCCCGTGATCCCGAGCTCGCCCGCGAGCCCTCCTGGCGGATTCCGGCGGCGGCCGACCTGCGGGCATCGCTGCGGCCGTGGCTCGACCGCTCGGCGGAGGGCACGTCGGCGGAGGCTCCCGTGCGGGTGCGGACCGCATGGGATGCGGTGGATGCCGGCAGCGGCGAACGGCTCGACGCCGTCGTCCTGTCGCTCGCCTGCGGCGATCCCCGGGTGACGTCGGCGCTGACGGCGGCCGGGCGGGGCGACGACCCGCCGCTCGACTGGCTTTCCGAGTCGTCCACGCCGGCATTCGTGCGCGATGCGGTGATGCTCTGGTGGGGCCGCGAGCTCGTGCGGCGTGACCGTTTCGACGAGGCACTGCCGCTGCTCGCCGGGCTCGACGTGCAGGCCTCCGTCGATCCGGCGGCGCTGCTCTTTCACCGCGCTGCCTGCCAGCACTGGCTCCTGGCGACGGCCGACGCGGCCGCGTCGCTGGAGATGCTCCTGGAACGCGAGGGCGAGATCCCCGTGCGCTATGCCCGGGTCGCATCGCTCCTGCTGGCCGATCTCGACGCGCTCCGCGACGACTCGCTCGATCACATCGCGCGGCGGATGCGGGACGTCACCCGCCGTCTCGACCAGGGCCGCACGGGCGCCGCCACCCGCGACGTGCAGGACGGGGTGATCGCCTCGCTCGACAAGCTGATCAAGGACCTGGAAGACCGTCAGCAGGGTCAGCAGGGGGCGGGCGCGGCCGGTGCCGGATCGGGCTCGGGGCAGGGGAGTGCGGGCCGTCCGATGGACGACAGTCGACTGGCCGACGGGAAGTCGCGGGGCGACGTGCAGAAGCGCGACCTCGTCGAGGGCGAGGGCTGGGGCGATCTGCCGCCGCACGAGCGGGAGCGGGCGCTGCAGCAGATCGGCCGGGAGTTTCCGCCGCACTATCGCGAGGCGATCGAGGAGTATTTCAAGCGGCTCGCTTCGGGCGCCGAGGAGCGCCGGCCGTGAGCTTCTCCCGCGTTCGTCGCACGTGTTTGTGCCTGGCAGGCATCGCCGCGGCGACGCTGGCGGCAGGTGCGGCTCCCGTCGAGGTTCAGGTCGAGCGTGTGGGGGGCGATTCGATCGCGGGCCGCCTCGAGGCCGTGGATCGCGACACGGTGCGGCTCGTGGTCGATGGCGAGTCGCGGTCGCTCCCGGTGGGTGACGTGCGCCGGATCGAGCGGATCGGCCCGCCGGCCGCCGCGGCGCCGCGGCCCCGGGCACAGGAGCTGGTCGATGGCTCGTGGCTCGAGGGCGACGACCGGCGCTGGAACCCGGAGACCGCGGCGGTGCTTCGCGGCGACGAAGCGATCGAGGTTCCCGTGGATCGCCTGCGGTCGGCCGCATGGCGCCGGGCCGGGGCCGCCGGTGCGGCGTGGCGCGATGCCGTGCCCGCCGAGCCGATGGCCGATCTCGTGGCCGTGTCGCAGGAGGATGGGTTCGAACTCGTGGAGTGCGCGATCGCCGCGGTGGCCGCCGATGTGGTCACCGTGGTGCTCGACGGCGACCGCATTCCCGTGAAGCGAGGCAAGGTGCTGGGGCTCGTGTGGGTGCGGCCTGCGACGACCGCCACGGGGAGCCGGGTCGTGATCGACGGCGGGGTCCTGCAGGCGGCGGTCGTCGCGTGGACTCCCGACGGGCTCGTGCTCGATGACGGCATGCGGATGCCGGCGGATGCGCTGCGCGGGATCGACTACGCTGTCGGTCGGCGGGTGTCGCTCGCGGAACTCGCCCCGGAGAAGGTGGTGGCCGAACCTTTCTTCGCGGCGCTGGGCTCGGTCGAGGGGCTGGCCTCCTACTTTGCGCCGCGCACGGTGCCGGCCCTGGAACGAGGTGGTGCCGGCGACGCGGGGCGGTCGCTCGTGATGCGGCCGCGGACGGTCGCGACGTGGAGGATTCCACCGGGAAGCCGCCGCTTTCACGGGAACGTGACTCGCGTGGCGACTGGCCGCTCGGCGGCGGTGCAGGTGACCGTGCAGGCCGACGACGCCGCTCCCTGGCGGCAGGCGCTCGACGCCGAACGCGGGGCCCAGGTGATCGATGTCGACGTCTCCTCCGCCCGACGACTGCGTGTCGAGGTCGACTTCGCGGGCGGTGGCATGGGCTGTCCGGTGCGGCTCGACGCGGCGGCCTTCGAGAAGTGAGCCCCACCATGCGGTCATGGCAGGCAGGCGGCGCGGGGCTCGTGGCACGGGCTGTCGTCGCCATGGCGACCTCCGCGGCGGTCGCCATGGCCATCGACGTCGATCCGGCGGTGCTCGATGCGGAGCGGGCGCGGGTCGAGGTGATCGCCCGGGCCTCGACCGCGGCGGTCGCGATCTTCGCGGGGGATGGCGCGGGCGGATCGGGCGTGCTGCTCACCCGTGACGGCTACGCCGCGACCAACTTTCACGTCGTGCAGCCGGCGGGGCCGGCCATGCGGTGCGGGCTGTCCGATGGCCGGCTCTACGACGCCCTGCTCGTGGGCATCGACCCGACGGGCGACCTGGCCCTCGTGAAGCTCCTGGGCCGCGATGATTTTCCCGTCGCCGAACTGGCCGACAGCGACGAGGTGCAGGTGGGCGACTTCTGTTTCGCGGCCGGGAATCCCTTCCTGCTCGCCACCGACCTGCAGCCCTCGATCAGCGCGGGGATCGTGTCGGGCGTGCACCGCTACCAGTTTCCGGCCGGCACCATCCTCGAATACACCGATTGCCTGCAGGTCGATGCCGCGATCAATCCGGGCAACTCCGGCGGCGGGCTCTTCAACGCCGCCGGGCGGCTGATCGGCATCAACGGCCGGGCGTCGTTCGAGAAGCGGGGCCGCGTGAACGTGGGGGCGGGCTACGCGATCTCGGCCAACCAGGTCCGCAACTTCCTCGGCTGCCTGCGGGCGGGCAGGATCTGCGATCACGCCACGCTCGGAGCGACGGTGTCGACGAGTGCCGACGGCCGCGTGGTGGTGTCCGACATCCTCGAATCCTCCGACGCCTGGCGGCGCGGGCTGCGCTACGACGACGAGATCGTCTCCGTGGCCGGTCGGCCGGTGCGCACCGTCAACGCGCTCAAGAACGTGCTGGGCATCTTCCCGGCGGGCTGGCGCGTGCCGATCGTCTCGCGGCGCGGCGCCCGCCGCAGCGTCGCCTTCGTGCGGCTCGCCGGACTGCACACGTCGGGCGAGCTGGCGAAGATCGTTTCGGGCGGGGAGGCCCCGGCGGAGGG